>CAYREA010000097.1:13659-17070 GCA_964423075.1 uncultured Rubrivivax sp.
ATCCAGGCCAGCGCCAGGATGCCCATCTGCTGCCAGCAACGGCGCGTCATGCCGGCGGCGCGGATCTCGTCCACCGCCTGCTGCATGACGTGCACCGCCTCCTCGGGCCGGCCGAGGGCGGTTTCGGCCAGCGCCACGCCATGGGCGGCGAACCAGGCGCGGTAGGTGTCGCCGGCCTCGCGCAGCAGCTGCATGTCGCGCCGCTCGGCGGCGCCGAAGCGCGCCCACTCGCCGCGCCGGTACCACTCGAACGCCTCGGCGGCGCGCCGTGCACGGCGCTGCAGCGGCGACCAGTCTGCGCCTTCCAGCGCCTGCATCTCGGCCACAGTGGCGGCCACGTCCACGGCCGCCCCTACGCGTTCGGCCAGCGGCAGCCGGCGGCCGAGCGCGCGGTGCAGCAGCGCGGCGTCGCCGGCCTCGCGCGCCAGGGCCACCGCGCGCTCGGCGGCGGCGTGGGTCTCCTGCCAGCTGAAGGCGTAGTCGCCGCCGCGCACCGCCACGGCGTACCAGAAGCGCGCGCGCGTGGTCACGTCGGCCTGCTGGTCGACCTTGGGAGCCAGCTGGCGCAGCGGCGGGCCCGACTCGGCGTGCAGCCCCGTCAGGGCCCAGAAGGCACCGGCGGCGGCGCACAGGCGGATGGCCAGCGCCTCGTCGCCCTGGCCACCCAGCGTCCAGCCGACGGCGCTGCGCAGGTTGGGCAGCTCGGGCAGCAGGGCGCCATGCCAGGCCAGGGTGGGCGTGTGCCCGTGGCGGGTGTCGGCGGCCTCGAAGAGCGCAATCATGGCCTCGGCATGGCGGCGCCGCGCTGCGGCGGTCTCGCCGGCGTCTTCCAGGCGTTCCAGCGCGAACTGGCGCGCCACCTCCAGCAGCCGGAAGCGCCGGCTGTCACCCTGCGGCAGCACCTGCACGAAAGACTTCGCGACCAGGCTCTGCAGGTGGTCGAGCACCTGCCAGTCGTCGAGCCCGTCGCCGGCCGCCACCGGCTGCGCCGCCGCCAGGTCGAAGCTGCCCGCGAACACCGCCAGGCGGCGGAACACGGCCTTCTGCGCGTCGTCGAGCAGCGCGTGGCTCCACTGCAGCGCGGCACGCAGCGTCTGCTGGCGCGCCGGGGCGTCGCGTGCGCCGCGGGTCAGCAGCGCCAGGGCGGCGTCCAGGCGTTGCAGCACGCCGGCCACGCCCAGCAGCGGCACCCGCGCCGCGGCCAGCTCCAGCGCCAGCGGTATGCCGTCGAGCCGCCGGCACACCTGCGCCAGCGCGGCGGCCTCGGCAGGGCCGGGCGCGTAGCCGGCATCGGCGGCCTGCACGCGCGCCACCAGCAGCGCCGCGGCCGGGCTGGCGGCCACGGCGGCGGGTGTGTCCTCGTGTGGCACGGCCAGGCCTTCGATGCGCAGCACATGCTCGGCGGCCAGGCCCAGCGCCTCCTGGCTCGTCACCAGCAGGGCCACGCGGGGGGCACCGGCGAGCACGGTAGCGGCGAATTCGGCCACGGCGTCGCGCAGGTGCTCGGCGTTGTCCAGCACCAGCAGCAGTTCCAGCGGGCGCAGCGCAGCGATGATCGTCGCCGTGCTGCCGCCCGGCGGCAGCGCCAGCGCACGCGCCACGGTGGCCGGCAGCATGCGCGCGTCGGTGACCGGCGCCAGTTCGACCACCGCGTGGCCATCGGCCAGCCGGCTCTGTGCCGCCGCCCACAGCGCCAGCCGCGTCTTGCCGATGCCGCCGGGGCCCACCAGGCTGAGCAGGCGCTGCGGCTTGAGGCCGGCCTGTAGCTGTGCCAGAGTCTCATCTCGCCCGAACAGCGTGCCCGGGGCCGGGGGTCGTGTCTCCGGCCCGTGGGTTGCTCCCGCGGCCAGCCGCTGCACCGGCAGGCCCAGCCGGTAACCATGCCCCGGCACCGTGAGCACCACCTCGGCGCCCAGCACACGGCGCAGCGCCATCACCTGCACCTTCAGGTTGTCTTCCAGCACCGCGCGGCCCGCCCAGGCGCGGTCGAACAGGGCTTCGCGCGTCAGCACGCCGCCTTCGGCCTGCACCAGCGCCAGCAGGATGTCGAAGGCGCGTTCGCCCAGGCGCTGCGGCTGGCCGTCGGCCAGCAGCTCGCGCGTGGCGCTGCGCAGCAGGAAGCGGCCGAAACGGTAGTCGCTGGGGTCCATCGCCAGGGCAGTCAAGCGGGTTTGCCGGCCTCCCCCGCACTGCGGGCCGAGCCTAGAGTGCGGGCACACCGACATTCTGGAGTGCTTCCATGGCCCTGCAACGCCGCGCCGTCCTCATCGCATCGGGCCTGGCCCTGCCCGGCCTTGCGCGCGCCCAGGCCGGCTGGCCGAAGCAGAGCATCCGCTTCGTCGTGCCCTTCGCGCCCGGCGGCACCAGCGAGATCGTCGCGCGCACCGTGGCCAACGAGCTCACCAAGCAGTTGGGACAGACCGTCTACGTCGACAACAAGGGCGGCGGCGCCGGCATCCCGGCCATGCAGGACGTGGCCAAGGCCGCGCCCGACGGCCACACCCTCATCCTGGGCCACGTGGGCTCGCTGGCGGTGAACCCCTACATCTTCCCCAACCAGCCCTTCGACGTGAACAAGGACTTCATGCCGGTCACGCTGCTGGCCAAGGTGCCCAACCTCTTCGTCATCCACCCCGACGTGCCGGCGACGAACTTCAAGGAGTTCGTGGCCCACGTGAAGCAGAACCCAGGCAAGCTGAACTACGGCTCGGCCGGCAATGCCAGCGCCGGCCACCTGGCGATGGAGTACCTGAAGCTCGTCACCGGCATGTTCATCACCCACATCCCCTACCGTGGCACCGGCCCGCAGCTCACCGACCTGCTGGCCGGCCGCACCCAGGCCAGCAGCGCCGGCCTGCCGGCCCTGCTGCCGCACATCAAGAGCGGCAAGCTGCGCGCCATCGCGGTGGGCACGCCGCAGCGCCTACCCGCGCTGCCCGAGGTGCCCACCGTGGCCGAGATGGGCTTCAAGGACTTCGAGACCTCGCAGTGGTACGGCATCATGGTGCCGGCCGGGACGCCCAGGGATATCGTCAAACGCCTGCAGGAAGAGTCCCTCAAGGCCTTGAAGAGCAACAGCGTCACCGAACGCTTCGCCAGCGACAGCGCGGTGGGCGGCGGCGGCCCGCCCGAGGAATTCGCGGCCTTCATCACCAGGCAGCAGAAGATCTGGAAGGACATCGTCACGCGGGCCGGCATCAAGCCGGACTGACGTGCCCGACGTGCTGGTGATCGGCGGCGGCAACGCCGCCCTGTGCGCCGCGCTCACGGCGCGCGAGGCCGGCGCCTCGGTGCTGATGCTCGAGGCCGCGCCCTTTGAATGGCGCGGCGGCAACAGCATGCACACGCGCAACCTGCGCTGCATGCACGACGCGCCGCAGGACGTGCTGACCGAGGCCTACCCCGAAGAGG
>CAYREA010000098.1:0-17066 GCA_964423075.1 uncultured Rubrivivax sp.
TGAGCGTGTAGGTCTCGCGCGGCGGCAGCGGGTTGCCGGGGCCGGGCTGCACGTCTTCCCACCAGCCGTGGTAGGCGCCGGAGAAACGCACCAGGTAGGGCCGCTTCGTGTGATAACGCGCCAGGCGCACGGCCTGCATCACGGCTTCGGTGCCGCTCATGTGGAAGGACACCTCGTCCAGGCCCGAGATGCGGCGCAGCTGCTCCACGTTCCAGGCCACGGCCGGGTGGTAGGCGCCCAGCAGCGGGCCGAGTTCGGCCACGCGGCGGCTGCCTTCTTCGATGCAGGCCTTGTAGAAATCGTGGCCGAAGACGTTGACGCCGTAGCTGCCGGTCAGGTCGTGGAAGCTGCGGCCGTCGAGGTCGGTGACCGTCACACCTGACGTGCTTTGCACGAAGGCGCCGACGGCGATGTGCTGGCGCAGGTAGGCGCTGTACTGGAAGGGCACGCGGTAGGCGCCGGTGAACTGCAGGTCGGAGATGTGTTCACGCGCCTGCCGGGTGAGCGCCACGGAGCGCTCGTGCCGCGAGCCCAGCTGGCCCGCCAGCCGGGCGAAGCCGGCGCGGCGGCGCGCCTGCAGCTCGGCCGGCGCGCCGTCGCTGCCGAAGAACTGCGCCTCGTCGTAGCTGTAGCCCGGCACCAGCCGCGCGACGCGCTTGGCCATGCGCGAGTGGCCGGTAAGCGAAGGGTGCTTGGCCAGCGACAGCTCCAGCCGCTGGCGCGCGGCAGGCACCAGGGCGGCCAGGGCGGCCAGGGCAAGGGCAGACAGAGCCAATGTCTCGTTCATCGTTGCAGGCGCTCGCTGTGCAGAGAGCCCGTGTTGTAGGCGCGCCGCTTGACAGGCTGATGTCACGCTCGCGCCGCAGGGCTTTCATGCCGGCGTCATCAGGCCTGCCGACCATGCGCCCATGCCGACCCTTGCCGCTACGCCGCGTGCACGCTGGCGCGACCGCCTGCTGCTGCAGGAAGACCTGAACTTCCTGCTCACCAACCGCATCCCGCGCCAGGCGGCGACGCATTTCATGGGCTGGTACAGCCGCATCCGCAGCCCGTGGCTGACGCGCCTGTCGATCGCCCTCTGGCGCTGCTTCACCGACCTGGACCTGAGCGACGCGAAGCGGCAGCGTTTTGGCAGCCTGCACGAGTGCTTCACACGCGAACTGAAGGACGGCGCACGCCCCGTCGATCCGCGGCCCGAGGTGATCATCAGCCCCTGTGACGCCCTTGTCGGCGCCCTGGGCACCGTCAAGGCCGGCAGTGTGCTGCAGGCCAAGGGATTTCCGTATCCACTGGCCGACCTGTTCGGCGACGCCGAACGCGCCGCGCCTTTCGAAGGCGGCCGCTACCTCACGCTGCGCCTCACGTCGGCGATGTACCACCGCTTCCACGCGCCTTGCGAGGCGCGGCTGAAGCACGTCACCTACCTCAGCGGCGACACCTGGAACGTCAACCCGATCGCGCTGAAGCGCGTGGAGCGCCTGTTCTGCCGCAACGAACGTGCGCTGCTCAGCCTGCAGCTGCCCGACGGCCGGCCGCTGGCCATCGTGGCGGTGGCCGCGGTGCTGGTGGCCAGCATCCGCCTGCACGCGCTGGACGTTTTGCTGCACCTGCGCTGGCGCGGGCCGAACCAGATGCCCTGCGACCATGCGCTCGGCAAGGGCCAGGAGATGGGCTGGTTCGAACACGGCTCGACACTCATCGTCTTTGTGCCACCGGGTTTCGACTTGGCCCCGGGCATCGCCGAAGGCCAGCGCCTGCGCATGGGCCAGCCGCTGCTGGTGCAGCCGTGACGATCACCGTCGACCTGGTCTGGTTCAACGCCGGCGGCGGCCACCGTGCCGCGGCGCTGGCGCTGGAAGAGGTGATCCAGGCCCAAGGCTGGCCCTGGCGTGTGCGGCGCGTGAACCTGACCGAGGTGCTCGACCCCACCGGTCTGTTCCAGCGCATCACCGGGTTCGAGCCCGAAGACCTCTACAACAAGCGCCTGGCCAGCGGCTTCACCCTGGGGCTGGCGCAAGAGCTGAAACTGCTGCAGGGCCTGATCCGCGCCAGCCACGGCGGCCTGGTGTCGCGGCTGCAGCGGCACTGGCAGGCGACGCAGCCCGACCTGGTGGTATCGCTGATCCCCAACTTCAACCGCGCCCTGCACGACAGCCTGGCCGCAGCACGGCCGGGGGTGCCCTTCGTCACCGTGCTCACCGACATGGCCGACCATCCGCCGGCCTTCTGGATCGAGCCCGGCACACGGCAGCATGTGGTGTGCGGCACGGCGCATGCCGCGGCGCAGGCTGCGGCGGCCGGCGTGGCGCAGGAACGCATCCACCGCAGCAGCGGCATGATCCTGCGGCCGGCCTTCCACGCGCCGCCGCCCACCAGCCGCAGCGCAGCGCGGCGCCTGGTGGGGCTGGACGTGGCCGCGCCCACCGGCCTGGTGCTGTTCGGCGGCACCGGCTCGCGCGTGATGGCGCGCATTGCCGAGCGCTTGCCCGATGTGCCGCTGATCCTGATGTGCGGCCGCAACCAGAAGCTGGCCGACGAACTGCGTGCCATGCCCGCGCGGGCACGGCGCGTGGTGGTGGGCCACACGCCCGACGTGCCGCACTGGATGCACCTGGCCGATTTCTTCATCGGCAAACCCGGCCCCGGCAGCCTGAGCGAAGCGGTACAGATGGGCCTGCCGGTGATCGTCACGCGCAACGCCTGGACCATGCCGCAGGAGCGCTGGAACACCGAATGGGTGCAGCAGCACGGTGTGGGCGTGGTGCTGCGCAGCTTCCGCCAGGTGGCCGGCGGCGTGGCGCAGGTCATCCGTGACCTGCCCGACCTGCGCGCCCAGGTGGGCCGGCTGCACAACCGCGCGGTGTTCGAGCTGCCGCAGATCCTCAACCACATTCTGGGCAGCACCGCCGCCCCGGCACGGCACCATGCAACGCGACCCGCTCCCAGCCACGCCTGAAGAGGCGCCCGAGGCCGCCGCGCTGCGCGTGCGCACGGTCTGGATCTCCGACCTGCACCTGGGCACCCCCGGCTGCCAGGCCGAGGCGCTGCTCGACTTCCTCAAGCACGTCGAGTGCGAGACGCTGTTCCTCGTGGGCGACATCATCGACGGCTGGCAGCTGCGCCGGCAGTGGTACTGGCCGCAGGCGCACAACGACGTGGTGCAGAAGCTGCTGCGCAAGGCGCGCAAGGGCACGCGCGTGATCTTCGTGCCGGGCAACCACGACGAGTTCGCGCGCCGCTACCTTGGCCACAACTTCGGCGGCGTCGACGTGGTCAAGGAGCACATCCACCAGCTGGCCGACGGCCGCCAGCTGTGGGTGACCCACGGCGACCTGTTCGACGGGGTGATCCAGTGCGCCAAATGGCTGGCCTACGTGGGCGACTGGGCCTACGAGCTGACGCTGAAGATCAACCGCCACCTCAACTCGCTGCGTGCGCGCCTGGGCTTGCCGTACTGGAGCCTGTCACGCGCGCTGAAGCTCAAGGTCAAGCGTGCGGTGAGCTATGTCAGCGACTTCGAAGCCGCCGTCGCGCGCGAGGCGCGCGAGCGCGGTGTGCACGGCGTGGTGTGCGGCCACATCCACCATGCCGAGATGCGCACCATCGACGGCGTGCTGTACTGCAACGATGGCGACTGGGTGGAAAGCCTCACCGCCCTGGTGGAACACCCGGACGGGCGGCTGCAGATCGTCGATTGGTCTCAGCGCGCAGGTTTGGCGGCCGCGGGCGTGGTGGCCGTCGAGGCGCTGGTCACACCCTGAGCGCCCACGTGCGCGGCCAGCAGGGCCAGGGCCGTCACCAGGGCAGTGGCATACATGAAGCGGATGCGGGGCAGCATGGCAGTCTCCTTGAGCGAGATCCAGCCATAGTGCGCACGGCGCATGACGCGCCGGTGAAACCGCGCTAGATCTTGCCGCTGTGCCGCAGCCGGCTGAGTGTCTCGGCCGACAGGTTCAGGTAGGACGCCAGCTGCTTCTGTGGCAGCAGCTCCAGCAGTTCGGGCTGCTTGCGCATGAAGCGGTGCACGCGCCCGGGTGCGTCCAGCAGGTGCAGCGTGATGGTGTGGGCCATGATCTCGCTCATCACGCGCATCACGTTGTATTCGAACGATGACTTGGCCTCGGGGTGGCGTTCCAGGAAGGCCACCCATTCCGTCATCGTCAGCCGCGCCACGCGCGCCTTGCTGACGCAGACGATGCCGTAGGGCGTGGGCGTGCCCAGGCGCCAGGCGGCGTAGCTGGTTTCCATGTCGTCGGCCCCGGCGAAGCGCAGGATCATCTCCTTGCCTTCGGGGTTGGTGACCACGCGTTTCAGGATGCCGCTGACGATGAAGTACTGCCCCATCTCGCGCACGCCCTGGTTGAGCAGCAGCTCGCCTTTGCGGCAATCGACGATGGTGAGGTGAGGCTCCAGTTCGGCCAGGAGCGACTCGTTCAGCGACTGGAGGATCACGTTGCGCCTGAGTTCCAGGCGGATGACGTTTCGCTCCGGATGCTCGGCTAGCAGGGGCACTTGGGGCAGTCTCGAAATCCGGGAATCTTGACCGCGGTCATCGGTGGGCGCGGGGCGGCCGAATCATAGTCCACCCCCACACAAGCGGGCCCAGGCACAGCTGCCTGCAAGAAGGAGAGACATGTCTTCCGTCATCGAAAGCCGACCCACGGCGAACACCGGCGAAACGGTGCAGGACAAGCCGCAGACCGACGGGTTCCACCTGTTCATCGACGCGCTCAAGCTCAACGGCATCGACACCGTCTACGGCCTGCCCGGCATCCCGGTGACCGACCTCACCCGCATGCTGCAGGCCGAGGGCCTGCGCATGATCTCGTTCCGCCACGAGCAGCACGCCGGCCAGGCCGCCGCGGCGGCGGGTTTCATCACCGGCAAGCCGGGCATCTGCCTCACCGTGTCGGCGCCGGGTTTCCTCAACGGCCTCACCGCCCTGGCGAACGCGCAGACCAACTGCTTCCCGATGATCCTGATCAGCGGCTCTTCCGAGCGCGAGATCGTCGACCTGGCTCAGGGCGACTACGAAGAGATGGACCAGCTGGCCATCGCCAAGCCGCTGTGCAAGGCGGCCTTCCGCGTGCTCAATGCCGAGGACATCGGCGTGGGCATCGCACGCGCCATCCGCGCCGCCGTCTCGGGCCGCCCGGGTGGTGTCTACCTCGACCTGCCGGCCAAGCTGTTCGCGCAGACGATGGACGCCGAGGTCGGCAAGTCGACGCTGATCAAGGTGGTCGATCCGGCGCCGCGCCAGATTCCGGCGCCTGACGCCATCGCGCGCGCGCTCGATCTGCTCAAGGGCGCGAAGAAGCCGCTGATCCTGCTGGGCAAGGGTGCCGCCTACGCGCGCGCCGATGCCGACATCCGCGCGCTGATCGAGAAGACCGGCATCCCCTACCTGCCGATGTCGATGGCCAAGGGCCTGCTGCCCGATACGCACGAGCTGTCGGCCTCTGCGGCGCGCTCCTTCGTGCTGCCCGAAGCCGACGTGGTGCTGCTGATCGGCGCGCGCCTGAACTGGCTGCTCTCGCACGGCAAGGGCAAGACCTGGGGCGGCAAGGGCCACAAGGACTGGGGCGGCCAGAAGTACATCCAGATCGACATCTCGCCGACCGAGATGGACAGCAACGTGCGCATCGACGCACCCGTGGTCGGCGACATCGGCTCCTGCGTGTCCGCGCTGCTGGCCGGCATCGGTGGCATCCGCGCCCCGGCCGAGTGGGTGAGCGCGGTGGCCGAGCGCAAGAACAAGAACATCGCGAAGATGGCCGAGACCCTGGCCAAGAACCCGACGCCGATGAACTTCCACAGCGCGCTGGCCGTGGTGCGCGACATCGTCAAGGCCAACCCCGACGCGATGCTGGTCAACGAAGGCGCCAACGCGCTCGACTTCACGCGCTCCATCGTCGATATGTACAAGCCGCGCAAGCGCCTGGACGTGGGCACCTGGGGCGTGATGGGCATCGGCATGGGCTTCGCCGTGGCCGCCGCCGTGGAAACCGGCGAGCGCGTGCTGGCCGTCTGCGGCGACAGCGCCTTCGGCTTCTCGGGCATGGAGGTGGAAACCATCTGCCGCTACGAGCTGCCGGTGTGCGTGGTGATCCTCAACAACAACGGCGTCTACCGCGGCACCGACAAGAACCTGGGCGGCGGCAAGGACGTGGCACCCACCGTGTTCGTCAAGGACGCGCGCTACGAGATGATGATGCAGGCCTTCGGCGGTGTCGGTGTCTACGCGAAGACGCCGGCCGAGCTGCGCGCCGGCATCGAGGAAGCCCTCAAGTCCGGCAAGCCCACGCTGATCAACGCGATCATCGACGAGACCGCCGGCACCGAAAGCGGCCGCATCACCAGCCTGAACCCGGCTGCGTCGCTGAAGAAGTAAACCCGATTTCACCAAGAGCAAGGAGCCTAACCATGTCAGGGAATCTTCCCCTTCAGGGCATCAAGATCATCGATTTCACGCACGTGCAGGCTGGCCCGGCCTGCACCCAGCTGCTGGCCTGGTTCGGCGCCGACGTGATCAAGGTCGAGCGCCCCGGCTCCGGCGACGTGACGCGCAGCCAGCTGCGCGACATTCCCGACGCCGACGCGCTGTACTTCACCATGCTCAACAGCAACAAGCGCTCGTTGACGCTGGACACCAAGAAGCCCGAGGGCAAGGCGGTGCTGGAGAAGCTGATCCAGGAATCGGACGTGATGGTCGAGAACTTCGGCCCCGGCGCGCTCGACCGCATGGGCTTCACCTGGGAGTACATCCAGAAGCTCAACCCCGGCATGATCCTGGCTTCGGTGAAGGGCTTCAGCGAAGGCCACCACTACGAAGACCTCAAGGTCTACGAAAACGTGGCGCAGTGCGCCGGCGGCTCGGCTTCGACCACCGGCTGGTGGAAGGGCGAGAACAGCGCGCCCACGATCTCGGCCGCGGCGCTGGGTGACTCGAACACCGGCATGCACCTGGCCATCGGCATCCTCACCGCCTACATCGGCAAGCAGAAGACGGGCAAGGGCCAGAAGGTGGCCGTGTCGATGCAGGACGCGGTGCTCAACCTGTGCCGCGTGAAGATGCGCGACCAGCAGCGCCTGGAGAAGATCGGCTACCTCGAAGAGTACCCGCAGTACCCGCACGAGATGGAAGCCTTCGCCGACAAGGTGACGCCGCGCGGCGGCAACGCCGGCGGCGGCGGCCAGCCGGGCTGGATCCTGAAGTGCAAGGGCTGGCAGACCGACCCCAACGCCTACATCTACTTCACGGTGCAGGGCCACGCCTGGGAACCGATCTGCGACGCGCTGGGCAAGCCGGAATGGAAGACCGACCCGGCCTACACCACGGCGCGTGCGCGCCAGCCGCACATCGAGAAGATCTTCGCCACCATCGAAGACTTCATCAAGGACAAGACCAAGTTCGAAGCGGTGGACATCTTCCGCAAGTTCGACATCCCCTGCGCGCCGGTGCTGTCGATGAAGGAACTGCTGGTGGATGAGTCGCTGCGCAAGAGCGGCTCCATCGTGGAAGTGCCGCACAAGGTGCGCGGCAGCTACTTCACGGTGGGCAGCCCGATCAAGTTCTCCGACCTGAAGCCCAACGTCACGGCCTCGCCGCTGCTGGGCGAGCACACCGACGAAGTGCTGGCCGAACTGGGCTACACCAAGTCGCAGATCGCCGAGATGCACGCCGCCAAGGCGGTCTGAACCTCTGACGGTTTCCTGGACGCGCCGGCCTGCGCAAGCAGGCCGGCGCGTTTGCTTTTGCACAGACGGTTCCGTGCGGTGGGAATAGTGCGCTGAAATCGTGGACTGCTTTGACCATCCGCAATAACCCGATACTGGTAAACCCCGATAAGATCGAGTCAGTTGCTTCTTCCATCGCTCGACCCGTTATCCCGGAGTTCCACCATGTCGCACAGCATCGCTTCGCAAACCTTCACCGCGTCTTTCGTCCCCCGCCAGGGCCTGCAGCGCTTCTTCGCCGAAGTGCGTGAGCTGGTCGCCGCAATGCTGCATCCCGGCAAGGTGATCGCCGAAGTCCACGCCATGCGTGCCCTGCAGGTCGAGGCCGCGCGCATTGAAGAAGCCCAGCCCGTGCGTGCCAGGCTGTTGCGCCAGCAGGCCGCGCGCATCGGCATGCGCTGAGCGCTGCATCGCGAAGGCGCCCGCACCGCGCGCCTTTTCGCAACCCGAGTTTCCCCGCGAAAACGCCCGCGTGCCCCCGCACGCGGGCGTTTCCTTTTTCCTCAAACGATGACTGCGGTCAATGGAAGTTTCCTGGCATCAGCCTGACGATGCAGCCAGAGCAAAGCAGTACGCCGCACAGTGCGTGCATCGGTGCGGTGGCCCGGCTCGTTCAGCACCAAGACCAGACTAGGAGACAACGAGATGACGCGTGTGACACGCCTTTTTGCCAGCTGCGCAAGCCTTGCCGCGGGATTCGCGGCCGCGGTGCTCGCGCCCTCCACGGCCTGGGCCTGGGAGCCCAGCAAGCCGGTCGAGTTCGTGGTGCCCGCCGGCACCGGCGGCGGTGCCGACCAGATGGCGCGCCTGATCCAGGGCATCGTCGTCAAGCACAAGCTGATGAAGGAGTCGCTGGTCGTCGTGAACAAGTCGGGCGGCGCCGGCGCCGAAGGCTTCCTTGCGGTGAAGGAAGCCAAGGCCGACCCGCACAAGATCATCATCACCCTGTCCAACCTGTTCACCACGCCCATGGCCACCGGCGTGCCCTTCAGCTGGAAGGACATGACGCCGGTGTCGATGCTGGCGCTCGACCAGTTCGTGCTGTGGGTCAACGCCGAGGCGCCCTACAAGACGGCCGCTGAGTACATCGCCGCCGTCAAGGCCGCAGGCCCGAGCAAGATGAAGATGGGCGGCACCGGCAGCAAGCAGGAGGACCAGATCCTCACCGTGGGCATCGAGAAGGCCACCGGCACCAAGTTCATCTACGTGCCGTTCAAGGGCGGTGGCGAGGTGGCGGTGCAGCTGGTGGGCAAGCACCTCGACTCCACCGTCAACAACCCCGTCGAGGCCGTGGCGCAGTGGCGCGCCGGTTCGCTGCGGCCGCTGTGCGTGTTCGACGACACCCGCATGCCCTACAAGGAGAAGGTCACGGCCACGCAGAGCTGGGCCGACATCCCCACCTGCAGCGAAGCCGGCGTCAAGACCGACTACGTGATGCTGCGCGGTATCTTCATGGCGCCCGGCGTCACGCCCGACCAGACCGCCTTCTACGTCGACCTGATGAACAAGGTGCGTGCCACGCCCGACTGGAAGGAATACATGGAGAAGGGCGCCTTCAACCAGACCGCGATGACGGGTGCCGACTACACCAAGTGGCTCACCGCCGCCGAGGCCACGCACCGCACGCTGATGACCGAAGCCGGCTTCCTCGCGAAGTGAGCTGAGTGCGGCGGGGCGCCGCGGCGCCCCGCATTTCCGGTCCATTCCTGCAGTCTGACCTGTCGACACCGTGGCCGATGGCCCACGGATGCCGACCCACGCAAGTACATCGCACAGGAGAGCGCCATGGCGCATGAACAAGGCACGGGTGAAGAGACGGGCAGCACCGTCGCCCGCAACTCGACGCTGGACATCGCCGTCTCGGCGCTGGTGCTGGTGCTGGGGCTGGTGGTGATCGTCGAGGCGCAGCGCCTGGGTGCCGGCTGGACCAGCGACGGCCCCGGCGCCGGCTACTTCCCCTTCTACATCGGGCTCATCCTCGTGATCGGCAGCCTGGTCAACGGCGTGCAGGCCTTCCTGGCGCGCCGCACCGACGACAGCGTCTTCGTCGACAGCGTGCAGCTCAAGCGCGTGCTGCAGGTGCTGGTGCCTTCGCTGCTGTACACGGGCGCCATCATGCTGCTGGGCCTGTACGTCGCGTCGGCGATCTTCATCACGCTGTTCATGATCATCCTGGGCAAGTACTCGCCGCTGAAGAGCTTGCTCACGGGCCTGATCGTCAACGCGGTGTTCTTCGTGATGTTCGAGGTGTGGTTCAAGGTGCCGCTCTACAAGGGCGCGCTGGATCCCCTGGCTTTCCTCGGCTACTGATTCGGAGCGCGACATGGAAGAACTCAGCGCACTGATGCACGGCTTCGCCGTCGTGCTCACCCCCATGAACATCGCCCTGATGTTCGTGGGCATCATCCTGGGCGTGCTGATCGGCGTGCTGCCCGGCCTGGGCGGCGCCAACGGCGTGGCCATCCTGCTGCCGCTCACCTTCACGATGTCGCCCACCTCGGCCATCGTGATGCTGTCGTGCATCTACTGGGGCGCCCTCTTCGGCGGCGCCATCACCTCGGTGCTGTTCAACATCCCGGGCGAGCCGTGGAGCGTGGCCACCACCTTCGACGGCTACCCGCTGGCGCAGAAGGGCCGCGCCGGCGAGGCGCTGACGGCGGCCTTCACCTCGTCCTTCATCGGCGCCTTCGTCGCGGTGCTGATGATCACCTTCCTGGCGCCCATGGTGGCCAAGTTCGCGCTCAAGTTCGGCGCGCCGGAATTCTTCTCGGTCTACCTGCTCACCTTCTGCAGTTTCATCGGCATGGGCAAGGGGTCGCCCTTCAAGATCCTGGTGTCGATGGCGCTGGGTTTCGCGCTCGCGGCGGTGGGCATGGACACCGTCACCGGCCAGCTGCGCATGACCTTCGGCATCACCGAGATGATGCGCGGCTTCGACTTCCTGATCGCGGTGATCGGCCTCTTCGGCATCGGCGAGATCCTGCTGTCGATGGAAGAGGGCCTGAAGTTCCAGGGCAAGTCGGCACGCATCGACGCCAAGGTGGTGTGGCAGACCTGGAAGGAACTGCCGCGCTACTGGGCCACCTCGCTGCGCAGTTCGCTGGTGGGCATCTGGATGGGCATCACCCCCGGCGGCGCCACGCCGGCCTCCTTCATGAGCTACGGCCTGGCCAAGAAGTTCAGCAAGACCGGCTCCAAGTTCGGCACCGGTGAGGTGGAGGGCGTGGTCGCGCCCGAGACCGCGGCCCATGCCGCCGGCACCAGCGCGCTGCTGCCCATGCTGGCGCTGGGCATCCCCGGTTCGCCCACCGCCGCCGTGCTGCTGGGCGGCCTGCTGATCTGGGGCCTGCAGCCCGGGCCGCTGCTCTTCGTCGAGCAGAAGGAATTCGTCTGGGGCCTGATCGCCAGCATGTACCTGGGCAACCTGGTCGGGCTGATCGTGGTGCTGTCGACGGTGCCCCTCTTCGCGTCGATCCTGCGCATCCCGTTCTCGATCATCGCGCCGGTGATCATCGTGATCTGCGCCATCGGCGCCTACACGGTGCACAACGCGATGCTGGACATCTGGTTCATGCTCGGCTTCGGCGTCGTCGGCTACATCTTCAAGAAGCTCGACTACCCGCTGGCCCCGCTGGTGCTGGCGCTGGTGCTGGGCGACAAGGCGGAAGACTCGTTCCGCCAGGCCATGCTGGTGTCGCAGGGTGATGTCATGATCATGTGGTCGAACCCGCTGGTGGGCGGCATCACGACGCTGGCGCTGGTGCTGCTGCTGTGGCCGCTGCTGAGCAAGGCGATCGCCCTGGTGCGCACGCCCAAGGCCAACGAACAGCCCGCCTGAAACAGGGAGAACTGAAATGCCCGTCATCGCACTCACACAAGGCATGGGCTCGCTGGCCCAGGACGTGGCCGAACAACTCGCGCAGGAGCTGGGCCTTTCCACGCTGCAGCACGAGGTGGCCGATCACGTGGCCCAGCGCATGCACGTCTCGCGCAGCCTGATCAGCCGGCTGCGCGCCGGCAAGGCCGGCCCCATCGAGCGCTTCACGGCCGACCGCACCAGCATCGCCGTCTACACCGCCGAAGACGTGCTCGAAACCGCCGCCCGCGGCAACGTGGTGCTGCGCGGCTGGGGTGCCACCGCGCTGCTGCGCAGCGTGCCGCACGTGCCCTGCATCCGCATCATGCGGCCCTTCGACAAGCGCGTGGCCTGGCTGATGGCCGAGCTCGACACGGATGACCGCGAACTGGCCGAGAACGAGATCCGCCGCAGCGACCACGCCAACGCCACGCGCATGCACGACCAGTTCGGTGTCGACTGGGGCGACCCGGTGCTGTTCGACCTGGTGCTCAACACCGACCGCCTGTCGGTGGACACCTGCGTGCAGCAGATCAAGGCCTTGCTGGCGCGGCCCGAATTCGCCGAGACCGCCGAGTCGCAGGCGCTGCTGCGCGGCATGGCGCTGTCGGCCCACGTGCGCGCGGCGCTGCGCGGCCACGACTCCACGCACGACGTGGACGTGAGCATCGAGGCGCACGGCGGTGTGGTCACGCTCTCCGGCATCGTCGTCGGCGAGGCCGAGCGCGGTGCCGCCGAGGTGGTGGCGGCCGGCGTGGCCGGGGTGAGCCAGGTGCAGAACAAGCTGCGCGTGATGGTGGTGCCGCGCATGTTCCCGCAGGTGCGGAGCTAAAGGCATGGCGGCGCCGCTCGATCTGAAGGCGCTGTTCGACGCCATCGGCGACGCCGTGGTGGTGTGCGACCGCGCCGGCGCGGTGATCTTCTGGAACCCGGCGGCCGAGCGCATGTTCGGCCACAGCCAGGCCGAGGCGATGGGCCAGCGCATGGACATGATCGTGCCCGAACGCCTGCGCAAGCGGCACTGGGAGGGTTACGACAAGTCGATGGAAACCGGCATCACCAAGTACGGCCACGACGTGCTGCGTGTGCCCGCGGTGGACAAGGCCGGCCGCGCGATGTCGATCGCCTTCACCGTCTGCATGCTGTTCGACGACGCCGGCCAGGTGACGGCCTGCGCGTCCGTCATCCGCGACGAGACGGCGCGTTTCACCGAAGACCGTGCGCTCAGGAAGCGCCTGGCCGAGCTGGAAGCGCAGGTGGCACCGCCCGCGGCCGGCTCCTCCTGAGGCCATCCTCCCGGACTTCGCGCCCCGCGCCGGCATAGGATTCATCTCGACTCCAGGAGCTTCCACACATGGCCAGGGCACTCGACGGCATCCGCATCCTCGACTTCACGCACGTGCAGTCGGGCCCCACCTGCACCCAGCTGCTGGCCTGGCTGGGTGCCGACGTGATCAAGGTCGAACGCCCCGGCGAAGGCGACGCCACGCGCGCGCAGCTGCGCGACATCCCGGGTGTGGACAGCCTCTACTTCACGATGCTCAACCACAACAAGCGCTCGGTGACCATCGACACCAAGAAGAAGGGCGGCATGCTGGTGCTCGACCGGCTCATCAAGAGCTGCGACGTGATGGTGGAGAACTTCGCCCCCGGCGCGCTCGACCGCATGGGCATCACCTGGGAGCACATCCAGGAACTCAACCCGCGCATGATCGTGGCCTCGGTGAAGGGCTTCGGCCCCGGGCCTTTCGAGCATTGCAAGGTCTACGAGAACGTGGCGCAATGTGCCGGCGGGGCGGCGTCCACCACCGGCATGGAAGACGGCATCCCGATGGTGACCGGCGCGCAGATCGGCGACAGCGGCACCGGCCTGCACCTGGCCCTGGGCATCGTGGCCGCGCTCTACCAGCGCACCCACACCGGCCGTGGCCAGAAGGTGCTGGCGCCGATGCAGGACGCCGTGCTCAACCTGTGCCGCGTGAAGCTGCGCGACCAGCAGCGCCTGGAGCGCACGCACTCGCTGCACGAGTACCCGCAATATCCCGACGGCAAGTTCGGCGACGCCGTGCCGCGCGCCGGCAATGCCTCGGGCGGCGGCCAGCCGGGTTCCATCCTGCGCTGCAAGGGCTGGGAGACCGACCCCAATGCCTACATCTACTTCATCACCCAGGCCGCGGTGTGGCCTGCGGTGTGCGAGGTGATCGGCGAGCCCGACTGGGTGGAAGACGAAGCCTTCAAGACGCCGCAGGCGCGCCTGCTGCACCTGAAGCCCATCTTCAAGCGCATCGAGCAGTGGACCATGACCAAGACCAAGTTCGAGGCCATGGACATCCTGAACCGCTACGACATCCCCTGCGGCCCGATCCTGTCGATGAAGGAGATCGCGGCCGACCAGTCGCTGCACGACAGCGGCACGCCGGTGGAGCTGGACCATCCCACACGCGGCAAGTACCTCACCGTCGGCAACCCGATCAAGCTGTCGGACAGCCCCACCGAGGTGACGCGCTCGCCGCTGCTGGGCGAACACACCGATGAAGTCCTGGAACAACTGGGCTTCAGCACCAAAGAGCGCGAGGCCTTGCGGGCCGAGAAAGCGATCTAGGAACACGTCGATGAACAACCGAGTCATTCCCATCGCGCCCGAGGCCGCCGTGTCGCGCCAGCGCCGCCGTTCGGCGCCCAAGGGCCGCGGCGTCGACCCCGCGGCGCTGGCCGAGGTGCGTGCGTTGCTCGGTGAGGAACCGCGCCGGCGCGACCTGCTGATCGAGCACCTGCACAAGATCCAGGACCGCTACGGCCACCTGTCCGAAGCCCATCTCGCCGCCCTCACGCAGGAGATGCAGCTGGCCCAGGCCGAGGTCTTCGAGGTGGCTTCGTTCTACCACCACTTCGACATCGTCAAGGCCGGCCAGGCCGCGCCACCCGCGGTGACCGTGCGGGTGTGCGACGGCCTGTCCTGCGAGATGGCCGGTGCGCGCGAGCTGCTGGCGAAGCTGCCTGGCATTCTGGGCACCGAAGTGCGCGTGATTCCCGCGCCCTGTGTCGGCCGCTGCGAGCAGGCGCCGGCGGTGGTGGTGGGCCAGAACCCGATTCCCACGGCCACGCTGGAGCAGGTGCACGCGGCCGTGGCAGAAGGCGCTGTGCGCCACCCCGAGCGCCTGAACCGCGACTACGTCGACTACGAAACCTACCGCGCCGCCGGCGGTTACTCGCTGCTGATGCAGTGCCTGGCCGGCGAGCGCGATGTCGAATCGATCATCACCACGCTGGAAAACGCCGGCCTGCGCGGCCTGGGCGGCGCCGGTTTCCCGGCCGGGCGCAAGTGGCGCATCGTGCGCGGCATGATGGCGCCGCGCCTGATGGCCGTGAACATCGACGAAGGCGAACCCGGCACGTTCAAGGACCGCGTGCTGCTGGAACAAGACCCGCACCGCTTCCTGGAGGGCATGCTGATCGCCGCCTGGGCGGTGGGCATCGCCGAGATCTACGTCTACCTGCGCGACGAGTACCACGGCTGCCGCGAGCTGCTGGCCCACGAGCTGGAGCAGTTCAAGACCGCGTTCCCGATGGCGCATTCGCTGCCGCCCATCCAGCTGCGCCGTGGCGCGGGTGCCTACATCTGCGGCGAAGAGTCGGCGATGATCGAGTCGATCGAAGGCAAGCGCGGCATGCCTCGCCTGCGCCCGCCCTACGTGGCACAGGTGGGCCTGTTCGGCCGGCCGACGCTGGAGCACAACTTCGAGACGCTGTACTGGGTGCGGCAGGTCGTGGAGCAGGGGCCGGAGGCCTTCGCCTCGCAGGGCCGGCATGGCCGCAAGGGGCTGCGCAGCTTCTCGGTGAGCGGGCGTGTGAAGAACCCCGGTGTGAAGCTGGCGCCGGCCGGCACCACGCTGCGGGAACTGGTGGACGAGTTCTGCGGTGGCATGGCCGAGGGGCACACGCTCTACGGCTACCTGCCCGGGGGCGCTTCGGGTGGCATCCTGCCGGCGTCGCTGGCCGACGTGCCGCTCGACTTCGACACGCTGCAGCCGCATGGCGCCTTCATCGGCTCGGCCGCGGTGATCGTGCTCAGCCAGGCCGACAGCGCCGCGGCCGCGGCGCGCAACGTGATGCGCTTCTTCGAGCACGAAAGCTGCGGCCAGTGCACGCCTTGCCGCGCCGGCACCGCCAAGGCGGGCGTGCTGATGCAGCAGGCCGAATGGGACCAGGAACTGCTGGGTGACCTCGGCCAGGTGATGCGCGACGCGTCCATCTGCGGCCTGGGCCAGGCCGCGCCCAACGCCTTCGACACCGTGCTGCGCTACTTTCCGCAGGAGGTTCGCAAGTGAGCGGCGCCGTCACCTTCAAGCTCGACGGCCGCGAAGCCAGCGCAGCACCGGGCGAAACCATCTGGGCGGTGGCCAAGCGCCTGGGCGTCGAGATCCCGCACCTGTGCCACAGCGAAGGCCTCACACCCGCCGGCAACTGCCGCGCCTGCGTGGTGGAAGTGCAGGGCGAACGCACGCTGGCGGCTTCCTGCTGCCGCCAGCCGACCGCCGGCATGGTGGTCAGCAGCACCAGCGAACGTGCGCTGAAGTCGCAGCGCCTCGTGCTGGAGTTGCTGCAGAGCGACCTGCCGGAAGCCGCACACACGCGCCACAACGAGGTCGACCACTGGGCGGGCAAGCTCGGTGTCGGCGTGCCACGTTTCGCCGCGCGCGCAGCCCTGCCCGCCGACCTCAGCCACCCCGCCATCGCCGTCCACCTCGACGCCTGCATCCAGTGCACCCGCTGCCTGCGCGCCTGCCGCGACGAACAGGCCAACGACGTGATCGGCCTGGCCTCGCGCGGCCAGCACGCGAAGATCGTGTTCGACATCGACGACGCCATGGCCGCCAGCACCTGCGTGGCCTGTGGCGAATGTGTGCAGGCCTGCCCGACGGGCGCGCTGTCACCGGCCAAGGACGCGGCGCTGGCGGTGCCCGACAAGCAGGTGGCGAGCCTGTGCCCCTACTGCGGCGTGGGCTGCCAGCTGACCTACCACGTGAAGGACGACCGCATCCTCTTCGTGGAAGGCCGCGGTGGCCCGGCCAACGAGGGGCGCCTGTGCGTGAAAGGGCGCTACGGCTTCGACTACGCGCGCCACCCGCAGCGGCTGACGGTGCCGCTGATCCGCCGCGACGACGCGCCCAAACATGCCGACCTGGTCAGCGACCCCGTGGTCGCGCGCAGCTACTTCCGCGAAGCCACCTGGGAAGAAGCGCTGGCGCGTGCCGGCGGCGTGCTCAAGACCATCCGCGATCGTGACGGCCGCGACGCACTCGCCGGCTTCGGCAGTGCCAAGGGCAGCAACGAGGAGGCCTACCTCTTCCAGAAGCTGGTGCGCCTGGGCTTCGGCAGCAACAACGTCGACCACTGCACCCGCCTGTGCCACGCCAGCAGCGTGGCGGCGCTGCTCGAAGGCATCGGCTCGGGCGCGGTCAGCAACCCGGTG
>CAYREA010000099.1:0-17054 GCA_964423075.1 uncultured Rubrivivax sp.
GGCCTTCCTTGCTGCCGAAGTAGTAATAGATCATGCGCTTGCTGGTGCGCATGGCTTCGGCGATGACGTCGATGCGCGCCCCGGCCAGGCCCTTCTCGCTGAACTCGCGCGTGGCCACGCCGATGATGTCGGCCATCGTGCGCTCGGGGTCGTTGGTGCGCGGCTCGGCCTTGGCGGCGCGCTTGCGAGGCTTGCTCGGTTTTTGTACCGTCTGGTTCATTTATCCAGTGTAGGCCAATCGCGCCAGGCCGTGCGCAGGGCCGCGAGCACGGGGTCGGGGCTCTCCTGCATCAGGAAATGGCCGGCCGGCACGGTGTGCACCGTGGCCTTCAGCCGTGCCGCGATTTCGCGCGCGTTGCGCGGCAGGGTCATCTGGTCGTGCTGGCCCAGCACCAGCGTGGCGGGGCAGGCCACGCGCGCCGCGGCTTCCAGGCCGTTCATGTAGCTGTTGCAGGCGCTGAAGTCGGTGTGGAAGAGCGCGGCGTCGCGCTGCGCGGCCATCACCTGCCGCATCAGGGCGCGGCCGGCGCCGCGCAGCCAGACGCCGGGGCCGGGATAGGACGGCTTGGCCGCGAGCGTGGAGAACGAGAACATCACCACCCGGTCGATGGCGGCCCACACGTTCGTCGTCGACAGGTCCAGCAGCGCCTGCGGCACCGGCATCGGCACGCAGGTGCCGAGCATCGCCAGCTGCACCACGCGCCCAGGCGCGCGCGATGCCGCTTCCAGCGCCACCAGCGAACCCAGACTGTGGCCGGCCAGCGCGGCGCGCTGTACGCCGGCGGCATCGAGCAGGGCCAGGATCCAGTCGGCCATCGCTTCGACGTTCGTCAGCGCCGGCCCCTCGCTGCGCATGTGGCCCGGCAGGTCCACCGCCAGCACGCCATGCCCGTGGTGCGCGAACCAGCGTGCCAGCAGCGTCCACACCGTGTGGTCATTGACGGCACCGTGGATGAAGACGATGCAGGGCAGGGTGGGATCGAAGGGTTTGCCGCCGGTGTAGGCGTAGGCCTCGCGGCCGTTCACCTGCAGCTTCATGCCGCTTTCTCCGCCACCTTGAAGGCGCGCCTGAGGTCGTCGATCAGGTCGTCGGGGTCTTCGAGGCCGATGCTCAGGCGGATGGTGCCGGGCGTGATGCCGGCGGCCACCAGCGCCGCATCGTCCATGCGGAAATGCGTGGTGCTGGCGGGGTGGATCACCAGCGAGCGGCAGTCGCCCACGTTGGCCAGGTGCGAGAAGATCTTCAGGGCCTCGATGAAGGCCCGGCCCTGGGCGCGGCTGCCTTTCAGGTCGAAGCTGAAGACGGCACCGCAGCCGCGCGGCAACAGCTTCTTCGCCAGCGCATGGCTCGGATGGTTCTCCAGTTCCGGATAACCCACGCCCGTCACCATTGCATGCGACGCCAGGAAGCCCACCACCTTGCGCGTGTTCTCCACATGCCGCGCCATGCGCAGCGGCAGGGTCTCGATGCCCTGCAGGATCAGCCAGGCCGTGTGCGGGCTCATGCAGGCGCCGAAGTCGCGCAGGCCTTCGCGGCGCGCGCGCAGCAGGAAGGCGCCGTCGGTGCTTTCTTCGCTGAACACCATGCCGTGGAAACCGGCGTAGGGCTGGTTCAACTCGGGGAAGCGGGGGGCGCGGTGCCAGTCGAAGCTGCCGCCGTCCACCAGCAGCCCGCCCACCACGGTGCCGTGGCCGCACAGGAACTTGGTGGCGCTGTGGAAGACGAGGTCGGCGCCGTGTTCGAAAGGCTTCATCAGCCAGGGCGTGGTGAAGGTGCTGTCCACCAGCAGCGGCACACCGGCCTCGTGCGCGATGGCGGCCACGGTGGGAATGTCCAGCACGTCCAGGCCCGGATTGCCGAGCGTCTCTCCGAACAGCAGCTTCGTTTCCGGCCGCATGGCGGCGCGCCAGCCGTCGATGTCACCGGGCTTGACGAAGCTCGTGCGGATGCCGAATCGCGCCAGCGTGTAGTGCAGCAGGTTGTGGCTGCCACCGTACAGCGCCGAGCTGGCCACGACGTGCGAACCGGCGCCCGCCAGGGTGGTGATGGCCAGGTGCAGCGCGGCCTGGCCGCTGGCCGTGGCGATCGCCCCGACGCCGCCGTCCAGCGCCGCGATGCGCTCTTCCAGCACCGCATTCGTGGGGTTGCTGATGCGGCTGTAGACGTGTCCGCTGCGTTCCAGGTTGAACAGGCTGGCCGCATGTTCGCTGCTTTCGAACACGAAACTCGTGCTCAGGTGCAGCGGCACGGCACGGGCGCCGGTGGCGGGGTCGGGGGCGGCGCCGGCATGCAGCGCCAGGGTGTCGAAACCAGGGTCGTTGGGGCCTGCCATGCAGACCATTGTGGGCTATATTGATCCGATGAAAGTCACCGACATCCTGCGTGTCAAGGGCGGCACGCTGTTCACGGTCTCGCCCGACCAGCCGCTGGCCGAAGCCGCCAAGACCATGGCCGATCTCGACATCGGCTCGCTGGTGGTCATGGAGCATGGCGACCTGGTGGGCATGCTCACCTTCCGCGAGGTGATCCAGGCCGTGGTGGCCAATGGAGGTTCACTCGGCACGCGCCTGGTGCGTTCAGTGATGGACGACGCGCCGCTCACCTGCACGCCGGCCACCGAGATCGACGAGGTGCGCCGCATGATGCTGCAGCGCCACGCGCGCTACATGCCGGTGCTGGACCACCGCACGCTGATGGGCGTGATCTCGTTCTACGACGTGGCCAAGACCGTGGTCGACGCGCAGGACTTCGAGAACCGCATGCTCAAGGCCTACATCCGCGACTGGCCGGCCGACCAGAGCGAACCCAGCACGCCGCAGACGGGTGCCTGAGGCGCCGATCGCGTTGATCCTGCTCGGCGCCGCCTGCGCCGGCTTCGTGCAAGGCCTCTCGGGCTTCGGCTTCAGCCTCACCGCACTCAGCTTCTGGGCCTGGACGCTGCCGCCGCAGCTGGCCGCCGTGCTGGCGGTGTTCGGGGCGCTCACCGGACAGCTGCTGGCGGCCTTCACCGTGCGGCGCGGCTTCGACGCCAAGGCGCTGCTGCCATTCATCGCCGGCGGCCTGGTCGGCCTGCCGCTGGGGCTGTGGCTGCTGCCGCGCATCGACGCGGTGATGTTCCGCGCCTTCGTCGGCGCGCTGCTGGCGTTGTGGTGCCCGATCATGCTGTTCTCGGGCCGGCTGCCGCGCGTGGGCGGCGGGCGTGCGGGTGATGCGGTGGCGGGCGCCGTGGGCGGGCTGATGGGGCCGCTGGGCGGCTTCACCGGCGCCGTGCCCACGCTGTGGTGCACGCTGCGCCGTTTCGAGCGTGATGCCCAGCGCGCCATCATCCAGAACTTCAACCTCGCGGTGCTGGCGGTCACGATGGCCAGCTACCTGGCCACGGGCCAGGTCACGCGCCCCATGCTGCCGCTGCTGGCCATCGTGGCGCCGGCGCTGCTGCTGCCGGCGCTGCTGGGCATGAGGCTCTACACGCGCATCAGCCCGCTGGCTTTCCGCAACCTGGTGCTGGGCCTGCTCACGCTGTCGGGCATCGCCATGCTGGCCAGTTCGGTGCCTCGGCTGCTGTAGGGCGCCGCATCAAGCCGCCACCGCCTCCAGCCTGAAGGTGGCGACGGTCTCGGCCAGCCGTGCCGCCTGGGCCTTCAGGCTCTCGGCCGCAGCGGCCGACTCTTCCACCAGCGCGGCGTTCTGCTGCGTGGTCTGGTCGAGCAGGGCCACGGCTTCGCCGACCTGGCCGATGCCCTGGCTCTGCTCGCCGGCGGCGGCGCTGATCTCGCCGATCAGGTCGCACACCCGCTGCACGTCGGCCACCACGGTTTCCATGCTGCGGCCGGCGTCGGCCACGAGCTGGCCGCCGGCTTCCACCCGGGCCGTGCTGTCGCTGATCAGAGCCTTGATCTGGCGCGCCGCGTCGGCGCTGCGCTGCGCCAGGCTGCGCACTTCGCTGGCGACGACCGCGAAGCCGCGGCCCTGTTCACCGGCACGTGCCGCTTCCACCGCGGCGTTGAGCGCCAGGATGTTGGTCTGGAAGGCGATGCCGTCGATGACGCCGATGATGTCGGCGATGCGCTTGCTGGCGTCCTGGATCTGGCCCATGGTCTGCACCACCTCCGTCATCACCTGCCCGCCGCGCGCGGCGCTGTCGCTGGCGCCCTGCGCCAGCTGGTTGGCCTGGCGCGCGGTGTCGGCGCTCTGGCGCACCGTGCCGGTGAGCTGCTCCATGGCGGCCGCGGTCTGCTGCAGGCTGGAGGCCTGCTCCTCGGTGCGGCTGGACAGGTCGAGGTTGCCCTGCGCGATCTGCGAGCTGGCGGTGGCCACGCTGTCCACGCCGCTGCGTACGCTGCCCACGATCTGGTGCAGCGTGGCACGCATGGCCTGCATCGAGGCCATCACGCTGCCGGCGGCCGCCGGCGTCCGGCTGTCGAGCGACAGCTTGCCGTCGGCGATGGTGCGGGCCACCTCGGCCAGTTCGGCCGGCTCGGCGCCCAGCGCCTGCACGAGGCTGCGCGTGATGACCCAGCCCATGGCCAGGCCGGCGCCGATGGCCAGCACCACCGCCAGGCCCATCGCGATCCAGCTGGCCTGCTGCGCGGCCAGCGCCGCGTTGTGCTCTTCCAGCGCCACGCGGGTCTGCAGCTCCAGCAGCTGGTTCATCGCGTCGACGAAGGCCGGATTGAGCGGGCTGACCTTGTCGCCCAGCACCTTCAGTGCCTCGTCGTAGCGGCCGGCCGACAGGGCCGCGGCCGTCGGCGCGTAGCCTTCGTCGACCAGCGTCTTCAGCGCGGCCTCGACCCGGTCGGCGATCACCACTTCTTCGGGCGTGAGGTAGGTGGCCCGGTATGCCTTCCACACCTTGGCAGAAGCCTCGCGGTTGGCCGTGTACTGCTGCACCCGCTTGGCGGTGGTATCGGCCTTGCCGTGCATCGTGGCGTCCATCAGCACGATGCGGTCGCGTGCGGCCAGGTAGTGCATCTGGGCCAGCTGGGCCAGCGGCACGGTGCGGTCTTCGTAGACGGTCTTCAGCGACTGCGCCGAACGCTGCAGCGCCCAGAAGGCCACCGCCGAGACGACGACCGTCAACACGATCAGCAGCCCGAACGCCAGCGTGAGCCGGTGGGCGGTGGTCAGGGTCTTGTGCTTGTTCATGACTTCCTGGTTCAGGCAGTTGTGGCCGTGGCGGCGATAAGTGATTGGATGCGTGTAGGGAAATCTCGACGACCGGAAATGCCCCGTTTCGGGGCGCCAGTTCTGCAAAGCGCTGTCGGCGCGCCCGCCCTTGGTCGTGCCGGCGGGTGTCCTGGAGGCTGCCGCATAGAATCCCGGCTCGATTCCGGCCCCACCCGCGCATGTCCGGCAGCACCTTCGGCGAACTCTTCCGCGTCACCAACTTCGGCGAAAGCCACGGCCCGGCCATCGGGTGTGTGATCGACGGCTGCCCGCCCGGGCTGGCCTTGTGCGAAGCCGACATCCAGCTCGAACTGGACCGTCGCCGCCCCGGCACCAGCCGCCACGTCACCCAGCGCAACGAGCCCGATGCGGTGGAGATCCTGTCCGGCGTCTACGAAGGCCTGACCACCGGCACGCCGGTCTGCCTGCTGATCCGCAACACCGACCAGCGCAGCAAGGACTACGGCAACATCCTCGACACCTTTCGCCCCGGCCACGCCGACTACACCTACTGGCGCAAGTACGGCGCGCGCGACCCGCGCGGTGGTGGCCGCAGCAGCGCCAGGCTCACCGCGCCCACGGTGGCCGCCGGCGCGGTGGCGCGCAAGTGGCTCCAGCAGCAGCACGGCACCACCTTCACCGGCTGGATGAGCGCTTTGGGCGAGATCGAGATCCCCTTCGAAGACGAAGCGCAGATCCCGCTCAACCCCTTCTACGCACCCAACGCGGCCATCGTGCCGGCGCTGGAAGCGCACATGGACGCGCTGCGCAAGGCGGGTGATTCCTGCGGCGCGCGCATCGAGGTGCGCGCGCGCGGCGTGCCGGTGGGCCTGGGCGAGCCGCTGTTCGACAAGCTCGACGCCGACATCGCCTACGCCATGATGGGCTTGAACGCGGTGAAGGGTGTCGAGATCGGCAGCGGCTTCGGCTGCGTGCGCGAACGCGGCAGCGAACATGGCGACGAGCTCACGCCGCAGGGCTTTCGCACGAACCATGCGGGCGGTGTACTGGGCGGCATCAGCACCGGGCAGGATCTGATCGTGCGCATCGCCGTCAAGCCCACCAGCTCCATCCGCACGCCACGCGCCAGCATCGACCGCGCCGGCCTGCCCACCACGGTGGAAACGCACGGCCGCCACGACCCCTGCGTGGGCATCCGCGCCACGCCCATCGCCGAGGCGCTGCTGGCCCTGGTGCTGATGGACCACGTGCTGCGCCACCGCGCGCAGTGCGGCGACGTGCTGCTGGCGGTGCCACCCATTCCGGCGCAGGCGCCTTGACGGCCGTACTGGCGCAGGCCGCGCCCAGGCCCGCGCTGGCGCGTTTCGGCGCGCTCTCCTTCATGTATTTCGGCGCGGTGGGGCTGTTCAACCCCTACGCGCCGCTGTGGTTCCAGTCGCTGGGTTTTTCCACGCTGCTGATCGGCACCATCGCTTCGCTGCAGAGCTGGACGCGTGTGTTCGCGCCCTACGCCTGGAGCTGGGCCGGTGACCACAGCGGCCGGCGCGTGGAGCTGATCCGCATCGCCGCCTTCGGCGCGCTGATGGCGGCCCTGGGCCTGCTGGGCGTGCAGGCCGCGGTGCCGGTGGCGCTGGTCACCACGCTGCTGTTCCTGGCCAACAGCGGCGTGGTGCCGCTGTTCGAAGCCACGCTCACGCAGGCGCTGCACCGCGCCGACGCCAGCATGGACACCGCGCGCTACGGCCGCGTGCGCGTGTGGGGCTCGGTGGGCTTCATCGTCTCGGTGACGGCCTTCGGCGCGCTGCTGGAGGCCGGTGGCGTGGGCGTCTTCCCCTGGTTCGTGGCGGCGATGAACGCGGCGCTGCTCATCACCGCGCTGCGCCTGCCGGCCACGCACGATGCCGCCTTGCACGACGAACCCGCGCCGCCGGTGCTGCCGCTGCTGCGCCGGCCCGAGGTGGCCTGGTTCTTCGCCGCCACCTTCTTCACGGTGCTGGCCCACACCAGCCTCTATGCCTTCTTCTCGCTGTACCTGGTGGATCTGGGTTATGGCAAGGCCGCGGTGGGTGCCCTGTGGGCGGTGAGCGTGGTGGGCGAGATCGCCTTCTTCTGGAAACAGGGCCACTGGTTCGCGCGCTTCACGCCGCAGCGCTGGCTGGAGATCGTGGCCGGCGTCACGCTGCTGCGTTTTGCGGCCACCGCCGCGTTCGGCGCCGTGGCGCCGGTGCTGGTGCTGGCCCAGGCGCTGCACGCCATCACCTTCGCCGCCCACCACTCGGCCTGCGTGGCGCTGGTGCACCGGCTCTTCCCGGGGCGCCTGCGCGGGCGCGGCCAGGCGCTGTACACCACGCTGGGTTACGGCCTGTCGGGTGTGCTGGGCGGGGTGGGCGGCGGCTGGGTCATCGCGCGCCTGGGCTTTGCGGCCGTGTTCTGGGCCGCCGCCGCCTGCGCCGCGCTGGCCTGGCTGTGCGCGCGGCGCGCGGCCCGCGCGATGGCCTGAACCGAGCGGATATGCGGGTGGATTGCCGGGCTGATCTCCTCAAGTTGCGCCGGCGGCCTGCCGACAATCGCTGGTAGACCGCGGTCCCGTCCGGGCGCGGTGGCTCGACCGTCCGCGACTGGAAATCCCATGACCCAAACCACCGGTGTGGAGCAGTACCCCGCCCTGTCTGCGATGCCCGAAGCCGACCGCAAGCCGGCCGGTGGCTTGGGCGAGTACTTCCGTTACCACGGCGTGTGGGCACCGGGCGTGCGCCTGTTCCGCGCCATCGGCTTTCGCTCCAAGGCGCTGCTCATCAGCTCGGTCTTCGCCCTGCCGATTGCCGCGCTTTCCTACAGCTACTTCGGCGACAAGGCCGCGGCGATCGAGTTCTCGGCCAAGGAACGCCGCGGCGTCGAGTACCTGCGCAAGGCCATGCCCGTGCTGCCGCTGCTGCTGGAGCAGCGGCTGTCGGCCGTGCAGGCCTCAAGCGGTGACAAGCAGGCCGCGGGCGCCGACCCGCGCGCGGCCATCGATGCCGCCCTGAAGGCGCTGGCGGCCGAGCAGGCCCGCTCCGGCGCCGAGCTCGACACCGCCAAGGCGCACGGCGAACTGCTGGCCCGGCTGCAGGCCCTGCCGGCGCCGGGGGCGCCGTTGGACAAGGTGCTCGAGGCGCACAACCAGCTGAGCGCCGCGATGATCGGGCTCATCTCCAGCGCCACCGACAACTCCAATCTCACACTCGACCCCGACCTCGACACCTACTACCTGATGGACGGCGCCACCGGCGCGCTGCCCGGCCTGCTCGACGGCACGGCCCTGCTGCGCGACATGGCCGTGGCCGTGATGCGCGGCGCCCCTGCCGACGCCGCCATGCGCAAGCGGATGGCGGTGGCCGAGACGGTGAGCGACCTCGGCGACGCGCGCTGGGAGACGGCGCTGCTCAAGGTGGCCACGGTGCACTCGGCGGTGCACAAGGACCTGGGCTCCGAGGCGCTGCGGCACGACCTGCACGCCTTCCACGAAGCCGCGGACGCCGAGCCGCCGAGCGGCCAGGTGGCGGCCCGCGGCGAGGCCGTGATCCAGGGCCTGCACGCCGCCCAGCTCAAGATGCTGGAGCAGCTCGACGCCCTGCTCGCCCAGCGTGTGGAGCGCCTGCAGTCCTCGCGCAACCTGACCGCCTTCATCCTGTGCAACTCGCTGCTGCTGGCCGCCTACCTGTTCATCTCGTTCCGCAAGGTGCTCGACGGCGGCCTGCGCGAAGTGGCCTTCCACATCAACGCCATGCGCGACGGCAACCTCACCACCCGCCCGCGCGCCTGGGGCGCCGACGAGGTGGCCAACCTGATGCTCACGCTGACGCAGATGCAGGCCTCGCTGCGCGCCATCGTCACCACCGTGCGCGGCAGCTCCGACACCATCGTCGGTGCCAGCACCCAGATCGCCGGCGGCGCCGGCGACCTGCAGGCCCGCACCGAGCAGACCGCCGCCAGCCTGCAGGAAACGGCGGCCGCGATGGAAGAGATCACCGCCACCGTCCAGCGCAACACCGACACGCTGCAGGAAGCCACGCGCCTGGCTGACACCAATGCACGCGCCGCCGAGCGCAGCGGCGAGATCATTGGCCAGGTGATGCAGACCATGCAGGCCATCAACAGCTCGTCGGGCCGCATCGGCGACATCATCGGCACCATCGACGGCATCGCCTTCCAGACCAACCTGCTGGCCTTGAACGCCGCGGTGGAAGCGGCGCGTGCCGGCGAGCAGGGCCGCGGCTTCGCGGTGGTAGCGTCCGAAGTGAGGGCGCTGGCCCAGCGTTCGGCGGCCGCCGCGCGCGAGATCAAGGGCCTGGTCACCGACAGCGTGGGCCAGGTGCAGGGCGGCGTGCGCGTAGTGCGCGACGCCGGTGGCTCCATCGACGAGGTGGTGGGCAGCTCGCGCCGCGTCAGCGAGCTGCTGGCCGACGCCGCACTGGGCGCGCGCGAGCAGAGCCAGGGCGTGGTGCAGTCGGCCGCGGCCGTGCAGCAGATGGACACCGCCACGCAGCAGAACGCCGCGCTGGTGGAACAGACCGCCGCTGCCGCGCGCGAGCTGCAGAACCAGGCCGAACAGCTGGCCGCCGGCGTGGCGCAGTTCAGGCTGCCCCAGGCCTGACGGCTACAAGCGGCCGCGGCCGCGCCGATAACAGGCCACGGGGCTTGCCCCGCAAAGCCATGGCCGACAACGACCTCCACGCCCAGCCCTTCGGTCCGCCCCTGCCCGGCAGCGCTGCCGCAGGCCGCGGCCTGCGCGTGCGGGGCGTCATGTACCTGGGCTTCGCACTGCTGGCCGTGGCCCTGCTGCTGGCCGACCGCCACCTGCTGGACCCGCGCGCCCTGCTGCTGCTGCTGCTGGGCCTGAGCGTTGCCGTGGTCGAGCCGCTGGCGCGCGCCGTGCGACGCCACGACAGCACCCTGCGGCGCCAGGCGTCGGAGCTGCAACGCCTGGCCCTGGTGGCCGAACACACCTCGGCGCTGGTCATCGTGAGCGATGTCGACGACCACGTGCAGTGGGTCAATGCCGCCTTCTGCGGCGTCACCGGCTGGACCCTGCCCGAAGCACGCGGCCGCCGCCCCGGTGAGCTGCTGGCCAGCCCGCAGGCCGACGAGACCGTGCTGCGCCGTGTGCACGACGCCGTGCGCGACGGCCTGGGCGTGCGCGAGGAATGGCTGCACCGCACCCGCGGTGGTGCCGAGTTGTGGCTGGACGTCGACCTGCGCCCGCTGCAGGACGAAGACGGCCGCCCCGCCGGCTTCGTGCGCGTGTGCACCGACGTGAGCACGCGCGTGCGCCAGCAGGCCAAGCTGCAGGCGCTGTGGGCGGCGCTGCCGACGGGTGTGGTGGTGCACGGCCTGGACGGCCGCATCGTCGAGGCCAACCGGGCCGCCGAGAGCCTGCTGGGCCTGACGCTGGCGCAGATCCAGGCGCGCGACTCGTGGGGCCCGCCGCGCCGCATCGTGCATGCCGACGGCAGCCCCTGCGCCCACGGGCAGCATCCCGCCCTGCGCAGCCTGGCCAGCGGCCAGGCCCTGCGCAACGAGACCCTGGGCATCGAGACACCCACGGGCGAGCTGCGCTGGCTGCTTGTCAACACCGAACCGCAGCGCGACAACCAGGGGCAGCTCAGCGGCGTGGTGGCCTGCTTCATCGACATCACGCACAGCCGCATGCTGCAGGACCGTCTGGCCGACGGCGCACGCACCGACGCGCTGACGGGTCTGCCCAACCGCGCCGTGGTGATGGAACGGCTGCAGCGCGCCATCGAACACGCGCGCCGGCATCCCGGCTACGGCTTCGCCGTGCTGTTCATGGACTTCGACCGCTTCAAGCAGGTCAACGACACGCTGGGCCATGCCGCCGGCGACGAACTGCTGCGCCAGGTGGCCACGCGGCTGACGCACACGCTGCGCCCGGGTGATGCCGTGGCGCGGCTGCCCGCCGAAGGGCAGGGCTCGGTGGCCGCGCGCCTGGGCGGCGATGAATTCGTGGTGGTGCTCGAAGGCGTGGGCGACGCCGCGCGCGCCGCGGTGGTGTCGCAGCGCCTGCTGGCCGAGCTGGCCGAGCCCTACCTGGTGGAGTCGACGCCGGTGCACAGCAGCGCCAGCATCGGCGTGGTGCTGTGCACCGGCCTCAGCGCCGACGGGCCGGGCCCCAGCGCCGACGAGCTGCTGCGCAACGCCGACACCGCGATGTACGAGGCCAAGCGCGCCGGCCGTGGCCGCTGGGTGCTGTTCGACGACTCGATGCACGAGCGCGTGGTGCGTGCGCTGGCACTGGAGAACGACCTGCGCCGCGCCTTGCGCGAGAACGAGCTCTTCGTCGTCTACCAGCCGGTGCTGGACCTGGCCACGCGCGCCGTGGCCGGCGTCGAGGCGCTGGTGCGCTGGCGCCATCCGCAGCGTGGCCTGGTGCCGCCGGGCGACTTCATCGGCGTGGCCGAGGAGTGCGGCCTGATCGACGAGGTGGGCGCGCAGGTGCTGGAGATGGCCTGCCGCCAGTTCATGCTGTGGCAGGACAGCCTGGGCAACCAGGCGCCGCGCCAGCTGGCCGTGAACCTGTCGCGCGCCCAGCTCAAGCGCGCCGGCCTGGTGGACGACGTGCGCGCCGTGCTGCAGGCCCACGGCATGTCGCCCGGGGCGCTGCAGCTGGAGGTGACCGAGAGCCTGGCGGCGCAGGACGAACGCGTGCAGACCACGCTGCGCGAGCTGAAGGACCTGGGCGTGCGGCTGGCGCTGGACGACTTCGGCACCGGCTACTCCAGCCTGGCCTGCCTGCACCAGATGCCGGTGGATACGGTGAAGATCGACCGCAGCTTCGTCAAACACGCCGAGACCATCGAATACCACCGCGTGCTGATCGAAGCCACCATCCGTGTGGCGCGCACGCTGGGCATGACGACGGTGGCCGAAGGCATCGAGACCGAAGGCCAGGCCGACCTGATGCTGGCGCTGGACTGCGACCGCGGCCAGGGCTTCCTGTTCAGCCGGCCGCAGGAGGCGGCCGAGCTGGAGGCCTGGGCGCGCGCGCACACGGTGGACACGGCCGACACGCTGTAGGGCCGCGCAGCAGGGCATTTCGGGGTGATGTAAGGTCTTGCGTGTGCCGGGCGACCCACCGACCGGCAACCTTCGCCGACCCACCGGGAACCCGATGCACGCCACGCTGCCGCTCCTTGCCGACACCGATTTCCCGCCCATTCGCCGCCAGGCGCTGCAGACCCTGCAGGTGAACCTGGGCTACCGCTGCAACCAGAGCTGCCTGCACTGCCACGTCAACGCCGGACCCACGCGCACCGAGATGATGGACGGCGACACCGCCGACCTGGTGCTCGACGTGCTGCGCACGCGCCGCCCCGCCACGCTGGACCTGACCGGCGGCGCACCCGAACTGAGCCCGCACTTTCGGCGCCTGGTGGAAGGCGCGCGGGCACTGGGGCTGCGGGTGATCGACCGCTGCAACCTCACCATCCTGTCCGAGCCCGGGCAGGAGGACCTGGCCGAGTTCCTGGCCGGGCAGGGCGTGGAGGTCACCGCCTCGTTGCCCTGTTACTCGCCCGCCAACGTCGACCGCCAGCGCGGCGACGGGGTGTTCGAGCGCAGCATCGCGGCGCTGCAGCGGCTCAACGCCCTGGGTTACGGCCAGGACGGCGGCACGCTGGTGCTGAACCTGGTCTACAACCCGCAGGGCCCATCGCTGCCGCCGCCGCAGGGGCCGCTGCAGGCCGACTACAAGCGCGAGCTGCTGCAGCACTTCGGCATCCGCTTCAACCAGCTGTACGCACTGACCAACATGCCCATCCAGCGCTTCGGCAGCATGCTGGTCAGCAAGGGCAGCTTCGGCAGCTACATGCAGCTGCTGCGGGGTGCCTACCAGGCGCAGAACCTGGACACCGTGATGTGCCGCAGCCAGCTCAGCGTGGACTGGCAGGGTGAGCTCTACGACTGCGACTTCAACCAGATGCTGGGCCTGCGCGCCAGCCTGGCCGGCCGGCCGCGGGCCCACCTGCGCGAGCTGCTGGCCCACGACGGCGCGGGCGAGCCCATACGCACCGCCGAGCACTGCTACGGCTGCACCGCCGGGCAGGGCAGCAGTTGCGGCGGGGCCCTGGCCGGCGGGTGATCGGCGCCGCGTGCGCCCTGTCCGGAAGCGGTGCATTTCGTCGCCGCTGAACTGCGCTTCGTCGCAGACCGTCTGGAAGGCCCTTGCGGCGTCCCTACACTGCGCGGCGCTGGCCCGCTGATGGCCGGCTCGAGGCGGAGCAAACACGATGAAGAAGCAATGGGTGATGGCCGGCGTGGCCGTGGCCGTGCTGGTGGGGAGCGGCGTGGCCTGGAAGATGGGCGCGTTCAAGGGCGGCGACGGCCTGGCGCAGGCCAAGGCCGACCCCAAGGCCGGCGCCAAGGACGGCAAGGACGGCAAGCCCGAGGTGCCGCTCGAATTCGCCACCCGCGAGGTGGTGCAGCCCAGGCTGGCGCGCCTGCCCGGCCTGGTGGAGTTCTCGGGCCCGCTGGTGGCGCCGCAGACCGCGATGGTGCGCGCCAAGGCCGGTGGCACGCTGCTGTCGCTGGCGGTGGGTGAAGGCAGCCGCGTGACGGCCGGCCAGACCCTGGGCCGCATCGAACTGGCCGACCTGGCCAGCCGCGTGGCCGAACGCAGCGCCAACCTGGAATCGGCCCGCACCGCGCTGGCCCAGGCCGAACGCACGCACGCCAGCAACGAACGCCTGGCCGCCCAGCAGTTCATCAGCTCCATCGCCCTGGACAACTCGCGCGCCGCGGTGGAAACCGCGCGCGCCGCACTCAACGCCGCCAGCGCGGCGCTGGACACCACCCGCGTGGGCCTGCGTGACGCCACGCTGGTGGCGCCCATCTCCGGCATCGTGGCCAAGCGCCACGCCGTGCCGGGCGAGAAGGTCAGCCCCGAGCAGATGCTGCTGAGCATCGTCGACCTGGCGCGCCTGGAACTGGCGGGCACGGTGGGTACGCACGAGGTCACGCGCATCGCCGCCGGCATGCCGGTGCAGGTGCAGGTGGAAGGCGTGGACCAGCCGGTGGCCGGCCGCATCGCACGCATCTCGCCGGCGGCCGAGCCGGGCACGCGCAGCATCGGCGTCACCATCGAACTGGCCAACCCGAAGGAGACGCTGCGCGCCGGCCAGTACGCACTGGCCCGCGCCGTGCTGGCCGACGACGCCGACCGCCTGGTGCTGCCGCAGGCCGCCGTGGGCAACACCTCGGGGCAGGACCACGTGTGGGTGATCGAATCGGGTGTGCTGGCGCGCCGCGCCGTCACGCTCGGCCGCAAGGACCCGCGTGAAGGCCGCGTGGAAGTGCTGCAGGGCGTGACGCCCGCCAGCGTGGTGCTCGCCGCGCGCTTCGACAACCTGCGCGAAGGCGCCAAGGCGCTGGTGGTGGCGGCCAAGTCGGCGCCGGTGGCGTCGGCAGCGGCCTCGATGCCTCTCGTCAAGTAACCGGGAGCCCTGCCATGTGGATCACCCGCGTTTCGATCCACAACCCCGTCTTCGCCGCGATGGTGATGGTGGCGTTGTGCGTGCTGGGCCTGTTCTCCTACGCCAAGCTGGGCGTGGAGCAGATGCCCGACATCACCTTCCCCGGCGCCTGGATGGAAGTGCGCTACCCCGGCGCTTCGCCCGAGGCGGTGGAGCGCGAGGTGGTCAAGCCCATCGAAGAGGCCGTCAACAGCGTGGCCGGCGTCAAGCGCATCACCTCGGGCGCGCGCGAAGGCACGGGCTGGATGAGCATCGAGTTCGGCCTGGACACCGACATGAGCAAGGCCATGCAGGAGGTGCGCGACCGCGTGGCCTCGGTGCAGGGCGGTTTCCCGCGCGACGTGAAGCAGCCCACCATCGCGCGCTGGAACAACGACAACAGTGAGCCGGTGGTCGAGATGGCGCTGGTGAGCAAGACGCGCAGCGCGCGTGAGCTCTCGCTGATCGGCGAGAACCTCATCGGCAAGCGCCTGCAGCGCGTGGAAGGCGTGGCGCGGGTCGAGATCAACGGCCTGACCCAGCGCGAGGTGCGCATCGACCTCGACCCCGTGCGCCTGCGCGCCTACAACGTGACGCCGGCCGAGATCGCCACCGCGCTGCGCGACGCCAACGCCGACCAGCCGGTGGGCCTGATCAGCGACAACACGCAGGACGCGCTGCTGCGCATCGAAGGCCGCGTGCGCGACCCGCGCCAGTTCGAAAGCGTGGTCGTGGCCAAGCGCGGCAACCTGTCGCTGACGCTGGCCGACCTGGGCACCCTGATCGAGCGCGAACGCGAGCCCGATTCGAAGTCGCGCATCAACGGCCAGCCCGCCATCGGCTTCAACGTCTTCAAGCAGCAGGACGCCAACATCGTGGCCGTGGGCGACGCGGTGAAGAAGGCCAGCGAAGAGGTGCGCAAGCAACTGCCGCCCGACGTGGAACTGCGTGTCATCAACAACAGCAGCGAATGGGTCAAGGGCTCGCTCGACGGCCTGCGCCACACACTGATCGAAGGTGCGCTGCTGACGGTGGCCATCGTGTTCCTGTTCCTGCACAGCTGGCGCAGCACCATCATCACGGGCCTGACGCTGCCCATCGCGGTGATCAGCAGCTTCATCGCCGTCTATGCCTTCGGCTTCACGCTGAACTTCATGACGATGATGGCGCTGAGCCTGTGCATCGGCCTGCTGATCGACGACGCCATCGTGGTGCGCGAGAACATCGTGCGCCATGTGGGCATGGGCAAGGACCACTTCACCGCCGCGCGCGAAGGCACCGACGAGATCGGCCTGGCCGTGATGGCCACCACCTTCGCCATCTGCGCCGTGTTCGTGCCCGTGGCCTTCATGGGCGGCATCATCGGCAAGTTCTTCTACCCCTTCGGCGTGACGGTGGTCGTCGCGGTGCTGGTGAGCCTCTTCGTCAGCTTCACGCTCGACCCGATGCTGTCCAGCGTGTGGAAGGACCCGCCGTCGACGCGCCTGAAGCAGCTGCCCGTGCTGGGCCACCTGATCCGCGGCACCGACCGCGGCATGGACCGGCTGCACGCCGTCTACGAGCGCCTGATCCGCTGGGCCTTCAGCGCGCGCCGCTTCCACCTCGTCGGCGTGCCGGCGTACGGCCGGCCGTTCGCGGCCGACACCACGCGCGACGCCGCCGCCCCGCGCCGCCTGCGCTGGGCCACGCTGACGCCGCGCGGCGTGGTCATGGCGGTGGGCGCGCTCAGCTTCGTCGGCGCCATCGCGCTGGCGCCGCTGGTCGGCAGCGAGTTCGTGCCGCAGACCGACCAGGGCTTCACGCAGCTGTCGATCCGCATGCCGGTGGGGTCGAGCCTGGAGCGCAGCGACGCCAAGGTGCGCCAGGTCGAGGAGGTCGTCGCGTCGTTCAAGGAAGTGAAGACGGTGTCGACCAGCGTCGGCGGGCAGGGCTCGGGGCTGTCGGTCGGGCGCAACCAGGCGGTGCTGAACATCGGCCTCGTCGACCGCCGCGAACGCAGCCGCACGCAGAAGCAGGTGGAGGACGCGATCCGCGAGCGCATCGCCGGCATCCCCGGCATCGAGACCTCGGTCGGCTTCGACCGCCCGATCTACGTCGCGATCCTCGGCAGCGACCCCGACGGGCTGGCGCGCATCGCGAGCGAGTTCGCGGAGAAGGTCAAGACCATCCCCGGCATCACCGATGTCGAACTCTCGGTCAAGCCCGGCCTGCCGGCCTACGCGGTGCGCCTGAAGCCGGGTGCGGTGCGCGAACTCGGCCTCACCGCGCCGCAGCTCGCGGCCAGCCTGCGCGCCTACGTGAACGGCGACGTCGCCACCTACTGGACGACACCCGACGGCGAGCAGGTGGAAGTGCTGCTGCGCCTGCCGCAGGAGCAGCGCGAGCGCGTCGCGCAGATCGCCGGGCTGCCGGTCGCGTTC
>CAYREA010000100.1:0-16917 GCA_964423075.1 uncultured Rubrivivax sp.
CGCGTACCCAGCAGGCCGACATTCTCGCCGCCGCCTACGCCAGCCACGGCGATACCAAGCACGTGCTGCTGCTGCCGCAGGACCCGCACGAGTGCTTCGAGTTCGCCGCCGCCTGCCTGGACCTGGCCGACCGCCTGCAGACGCCCGTGTTCCTGATGACCGACCTGGACATCGGCATGAACCAGCGCCTGTGCAAACCCTTCGAGTGGGACGACGCCAAAACCTACGACCGCGGCAAGGTGATGACGGCCGAAGAGCTGGAAGCCGGCAAGGACTTCGGCCGCTACAAGGACGTGGACGGCGACGGTGTGCCCTGGCGCACGCTGCCCGGCACGCACCCGACCAAGGGCGCCTTCTTCACGCGCGGCACCACACGCAACCCCTACGCCCAGTATTCCGAGCGCGGGCCCGACTACATCTACAACATGGAACGGCTGCTGAAGAAGTTCAAGACCGCCGCCACGCTGGTGCCGGCGCCGCTGCTGCGCAAGGCGCAGGAGCCCACGCGCTTCGGCGTCATCTACTTCGGCAGCACCACGCCGGCCATGCGCGAGGCGCTGGACGTGCTGGAAGAAGAGGACATCCACCTCGACGCACTGCGCCTGCGCGCCTTCCCCTTCGCCGACAGCGTGCCGGCCTTCATCGAAGCCCACGAACACGTGTTCGTGGTGGAGCAGAACCGCGACGGCCAGATGCAGCAGATGCTGGTGAACGAGCTGCAGATGGACCCCGCGCGCCTGCAGCGCGTGCTGCACTACGACGGCACGCCGATCACGGCGCGATTCATCGCCGGCGCCATCCGCAAGAGCCTGGCCACACTCGTCAAGGAGCCGGCATGACCTTCATCGCCAAGCCCCGCCTGCACCACCCCACGTTGCAGAAGAACGCCGTCGGCTACACCCGGCGCGACTACGAGGGCCGCATCAGCACGCTGTGCGCCGGCTGCGGGCACGACAGCATCAGCGCCGCCATCATCCAGGCCTGCTGGGAACTCGACATCGAGCCGCACCGCGTGGCGAAACTCTCCGGCATCGGCTGCAGCAGCAAGACGCCCGACTACTTCCTGGGCGCCAGCCACGGCTTCAACACCGTGCACGGCCGCATGCCCAGCGTGCTGACGGGTGCCAATCTCGCCAACCGCGCGCTGCTGTACCTGGGCGTGTCGGGCGACGGCGACTCAGCCAGCATCGGCCTGGGCCAATTCGCCAACGCCATGCGGCGCGGCGTGCGCATGGCCTACGTCGTGGAAAACAACGGCGTCTACGGCCTGACCAAGGGCCAGTTCAGCGCCACCGCCGACCGCGGCAGCAAGAGCAAGAAGGGCGTGGTCAACAGCGACAGCCCGGTCGACCTGGTGGGCATTGCGCTGCAACTCGGCGCCACCTACGTCGCACGCAGCTTCTCGGGCGACAAGGAACAGTTGGTGCCGCTGATCAAAGGCGCGCTGGCGCATGGCGGCGCGGCCTTCATCGACGTCATCAGCCCCTGCGTGACCTTCAACAACCACGGGGGCAGCACCAAGAGCTACGACTACATCCGCCAGCACAACGAGGCGGTGAGCCGCATCGACTTCATGACGCCGGGCGAGGAGATCACCACCAGCTACGCCCCCGGCACCGCGGCGGAGGTGCCGCAGCACGACGGCACCGTGCTGCGCCTGTTCAAGCTGCACGAGGACTACGACCCCACCGACCGCTACGCCGCGCTGAGCTACATGAACGAGCACGCCAAACATGGCGAAGTGGTCACCGGTCTGCTATACCTCGACCCATTGGCCACCGATCTGCACACTGCCATGAACACCTGTGCGGCGCCGCTGGCCAGCCTGGCTGAAAAGCAGCTGTGTCCGGGGTCGGCCGCGCTGGCGAAGATCAACGCCGCGCTGCGCTGACGCGAGCAACCATTCAGTCCAGGAGCCCGCCATGGCCGAACGCACGGTGTTTCAAGCGATGTCCCGGCGCCACGTCATCAGCCTCGGGCCCGGCGCCACGGTGCACGAGGCGGCCTGCGTGATGACACGCGCCAACTGCGGCAGCGTGTTGATCATCGACACCCACAGCGCGCTGCTGGGCATCCTGACCGAGCGCGACCTGATGACGCGCGTGCTGGCCAAGGCGCTGGACCCGGCCACCACGCTGGTGAACAAGGTGATGACACCGCATCCGCGCTGCATCCCGCCCGAGTTCAAGGTGGCCGACGCCGTGCTGATCATGATCGAGCGCGGCTTCCGACACCTGCCCGTGGTGGCCGACGGCGGCCGCATCCTGGGTGTGTTCTCGGCGCGCGACGCGCTGCCGCGCGAGCTGAACACGGCCGTCAACCTGGCCGAGTTCAACGAGCAGGTGAACGACGCGCTGGGTTAAGCGGCCCGCAGGCTGGCCTGCAGGGCCGCCGGCTCGGCCGGCTTCACCAGCACCGCGTCGATGCCGCAGGCGCGGCAGCGGGCATGCTCTTCGGCGTCGGTGCTGCCGGTGAGGGCCACGATGCGGGTGTGCCGGCCGGCTTCGGTCTGGCGGATCTGGCGCGCCAGCTCGAAGCCGTCGATGCCGGGCATGTGGCAGTCGGTGAGCACCAGCGCAAAGGCCGAGCCCTGCCACAGCGCCAGCGCCGCCTCGCCGCCGTCGGCGGTGGCCACCACGAAGCCCATGCGGCGCAACTGCTCGCTGGTGATCAGCAGGCCCACCGGGTCATCGTCCACGACGAGCACGCTGCCGGCCGTGCCACTTTCAGCCTTCGCAGCTGCCGGCAGGCTGGCCGGCGCGGGGCTGGGGGCGGGCCGCCAGGCCACCGGCACCTCCACCGTGAATCGGCTGCCCTGGCCGGGTTGGCTGCTCACGTCGATGCGGCCGCCCATGTGCTGCACGATCTCGCGGCACAGTGCCAGGCCCAGGCCGCTGCCTTCGGCGTGGCGGCTGCGGGTGGACGGCAGCTGCGAGTAGGGCTGGAACAGCTGCGGCAGCTCGGCCTCGGGGATGCCGACACCGGTGTCCTGCACCGCCACCCGCAGCTGCGCCCGTTCGGCGTCCTGCCACAGTTCCACCGTCACGGCGCCGGCGTCACTGAACTTCAGCGCGTTGGACAGCAGGTTGCTCAGCACCTGCCCCAGCCGCACCGGGTCGAACTCGGCCTGCAGGCCGGGCGGGCCGTGCAGCCGGGTCTCGACGCGCAGGCCCTTGGCCAGGGCCGGCGCCACGTAGGCGTCACACAGGCGCCGGCACCAGTCGGCCGGGTTCACCCACTCGCTGCGCATGCTCAGCATGCCGCCTTCGGCCTTGCTGAAGTCGAGCGTGCGCGACAGCAGTTCCAGCAGGCCGTCGCCCGCGTGCTCGATGCCGGCCACCAGGCGCCGTGCCGTATCGCCGCTCACCTCGCCGCGCAGCAGCCCGGCCGCGCCGACCATGGCCGCCATCGGGTTGCGGATCTCGTGGCTCAGCGCGCCGATGAAGCGGGTCTTGCCGGCCGACAGCGCCTGCTCGCGCTGCAACGCCTCGTGCAGCTGCTGCTGCGCCTGCTGGCGTTGCCGCGCTTCGGCCTGCAGGCGCCGGTTGCCGCGCCGCACCACCCACAGCGCCACCAGCGCCACGGCCAGCGCGGGGCCAAAGACCAGCAGCACCTCGCGCATCGACCAGCCCGGCGCATAGCTCACCACCAGCCAGCGCTGGCGCAGCTGGCTGCGCTCGGCTTCGCTGATGGCCTCCAGGCCCTTGCGCAGCACCACCGCGAGCTCGGGCTGGTCCTGCCGCAGGGCGAAGAAGAGCTCGCTGTCGCCGTCGACCACGCCGCCGCTGACCGTCAGCGTGCCGGGGTGATCGCGCCGGATCATGTCGGCCACCACCTGCAGGTTACCGATGGCGGCCTCGGCCGTGCCGTCACGCACGGCCTGCAGGGCTTCCTGCAGCGTGGGCTTGTGCAGCAGGCGCAAGCCCGGGTACTTGCGCTGCAGATGCGGGATCAGGAAGTGGCGCTCCTGCACCGCCAGCGGCGCGCCCAGCAGGTCGCCCAGCTCGTAGGGCCCGGCATTGCGCAGGCCGCGCGTCACGATGGCCGTGGGGCTGCTGCTCCAGGGCCCGATGAACTGCAGCAGACGGCGCCTTTCGTCGTTGCGGCCCGCGGCCACCAGCATGTCGGCCTTGCCCGCCACCAGGTCTTCGAAGGCCTGGGCCCAGGTGCCGGGCCGCTCTTCCGCAATCTCCAGACCCACCTGCTGCGCGGCCTTGCGCAGCAGGTCGGGGCCCAGGCCCTGCATCGTGCGGTCGTGTTCGAACGAGTAGGGCGTGAACGCGCGGTCGTAGGCCACGCGGATGCGCGGGTGCTGCCGCACCCAGGCGCGTTCGGCCTCGGTCAGCAGCAGCGCCTGCGCGTCGATGGCCAGGAAGTGCCGCACCGGCACCCACTTGGCCAGGATGGCCTGGTGCTCGGCGGGCGTGATGCTGGCCAGGGTGCGCGACAGCAGGCCGTGCAGCACCGGCTGGTCGGCCTGCACGCCCATGCTGTAGCTCTGCGGGGCGCCGTCGGCATAGGCGCGCACGCTCAGGTTGGCCAGCAGCTGCGATTCGATGGCGTGCACCGTGGTGGGCAGCATGCCGATGCGCACGTCGGCGCGCCCTTCCGACACGGCACGCAGTTCATCCAGCGGCGTTGCCGTGAGCACCAGGGGGGCGTCCGGGAAGCGCCGGCGCAGGAACTGCTCGAAGGCGCCACCCGGCGTCACCGCCACGCGCAGGCCGCCCAGGTTGCCGGTGGGCGAGAAGTCGGCGGTGTCGCGCCGCGTCACGTAGACCGGCGTGGCCTGCAGGAAGGGCGCGGTGGTCAGGGCCATGCGGGCCACGGGGTCGCCGGCCAGCACCAGGGGCAGCAGGTCGGCGCGGCGGGCGCCGAAGTCGGCGTCGCGCGCCACGATGCTGGCGGCGCGCAGAACCTGGATGCGCAGGCCGGTGCGTTGCTCGATCAGCGCGAAGTACTCGGCCACGATGCCGTCGGGGCGGCCTTCGGCGTCCCAGCTCTGCAGCGGTGGGATGCTCACGTCCACCATCGCTGCAGTGAGCGTGGGGTGGGCGGCCACGTAGGCCTTCTCCTGCGGCGACAGCACCAGCCGCGCGGCTGGTTCGGCACGGCCCGCGCCGGCACTCAGGGCCAGGCACAGGGCGGCAAGCAGCAGCGGCAGTCTGGACCCGTACACGCGCCCCTCCGGCGATCCAAGGCGAATGGCCTGGCGAAGCCGGGCGGTGACAAATGATGACCCAGGCGCAGGCTGGCCGAGCCATTCTTCTGAACAGGCCCCGGTGACGCAGTGCTCAGAAGCTCAGCACGAAGCCCGCGCCGCCCTCCAGGGGGTTTGCGTGGCGCAACCGGCCGCGGCGGTACACCCGGGCCGTTGGGCCGCACGCTGATCCGCAGCCGCCCGCCGCTGGCCGTGGCGCTGCCCAGGGTGGCGCTGCAACAGTCAGTGCAAGACCAGCAGCGGCAGTTTCGAGCCCGCCAGCACCGCCTTGGTGTGGCTGCCGAACAGGAACTCGCCGAAGGCGCCGCGGCCGTGCGTGACCATCACGATCAGGTCGCAGCCGCGCTCTTCGGCCACGCGGATGATGGCCTCGTCGATGCGCGGCACCTGGTCGTAGAAGCCGGTGAAGGGCACGCCGGCGGCGCGCGCCACGGCCTCGAACTTGGCCAGCACCTGCGAGGCGTGGGCGTCGGTCATCGCGTCGTGTTCGCGCGCGTCGTCGGCGCGGCGCGCGCGCGGGCGCAGGTCCACCACCACGGGCTGCATGGGCTCGGCGACGAAGCCGGTGATCGACGCCCCCAGCTGTTTGGCCAGCGCGACGCTGGCCTGCATGGCCTTGTCCGAAAGTTCGCTGGCGTCCACCGGGACTAGGATGCTCTTGTACATGCTGTGCGCTCCAGACCAAACACCCCAGGAAGCCCCAAGTGGTGCGAGTCTAGGAAGCACAACCCGTCAAAACCTTGCGCTAGGCCAAGTTCAGCGCGCGGCGCGGCGTCGCAACAAGGCGTAAGCGGCGGGCACCACGAACAGCGACAGCAGCGGCGCCGAGACCATGCCGCCCAGCATCGGTGCGGCGATGCGGCTCATCACCTCCGAGCCGGTGCCGCTGCCGAAGACGATGGGCACCAGGCCGGCCAGGATCACGGCCACCGTCATGGCCTTGGGCCGCACGCGCAGCACCGCACCTTCGCGGATGGCCTCGTCCACGGTTTCCGGGCTGGCCGGCGCGCCGGCGGCCAGCCGGTCCTGGAGGGCGTGTTTCAGGTAGATCAGCATCACCACGCCGAACTCCGCGCTGACGCCGGCCAGGGCGATGAAGCCCACGCCGGTGGCAATCGACAGGTGGTAGCCCAGGGCCCACAGGAACCACACGCCGCCCACCAGCGCGAAGGGCAGCGTGGCCATGATCAGGAGGGCTTCGTCCCAGCGCTCGAAGGTCAGCACCAGCAGCACGAAGATGATCACGAGCGTGGCCGGCACCACGATCTTCAGGCGCGCGTTGGCACGTTCCATGAACTCGAACTGGCCGGAATATGCGACGCTGATGCCGGGCTCCAGCTGCACCTGCTCGGCCACGGCGCGCTGCAGGTCGTGCGCCACCGCAGCCAGGTCGCGCCCGCGCACGTCCACGTAGACCCAGCTCGACAGGCGCGCGTTTTCGCTCTTCAGCATCGGCGGGCCTTCGCTGAGCGTGATCTTCGCCACCGTGCCCAGCGTCAGCGCCTGGCCCATGGGGCTGTAGAAGGGCAGCTCGCGCAGCTTCTGCGGCGTGTCGCGCAACTCGCGCGGGTAGCGCAGGTTGATGGGGTAGCGCGCCAGGCCTTCCACGGTCTCGCCGGCCATCTCGCCGCCGATGGCGCTGGCCACCACACTTTGAACGTCAGCGATGTTCAGGCCGTAGCGCGCGGCGGCCACGCGGTCGATGTCGACATCGAGGTAGCGCCCACCCGTCAAGCGCTCGGCCAGCGACGAACCCACGCCGGGCACGTCGCGCGCGATGCGCTCCACCTCGGCGGCGATGCGGTCGATGGCTTTCAGGTCGGTGCCAGACACCTTCACGCCGATGGGGCTCTTGATGCCGGTGGCCAGCATGTCGATGCGGTTGCGGATGGGCGGGATCCAGATGTTGGCCAGGCCTGGCACCTTCACCGCGGCGTCCAGCTCTTCCACCAGCTTCTCGGGTGTCAGGCCCGGCCGCCACTGTTCGCGGGGCTTGAGCTGGATGGTGGTCTCGAACATCTCCATCGGCGCCGGGTCGGTGGCGGTTTCGGCGCGGCCGGCCTTGCCGAACACGCGGGTCACCTCCGGCACGGTCTTGATCATGCGGTTGGTCTGCTGCAGCAGTTCACCCGCCTTGGCCGCCGACAGGCCGGGCAGCGCGGTGGGCATGTACAGCAGGTCGCCTTCGTCCAGCGGCGGCAGGAACTCACCGCCCAGCTGCGACAGCGGCCACAGCGTGGTGGCCAGCGCCACCACGGCCACGGCCAGGGTGGCCTTGGGGAAACGCAGCACCGCGTCGAGCAGCGGCCGGTAGGTGGCGATCAACACCCGGTTGATCGGGTTGCGCTGCTCGTCGGGAATGCGGCCGCGGATCCACCAGCCCATCAGCACCGGCACCAGCGTCACCGACAGCCCCGCCGCCGCCGCCATCGCGTAGGTCTTGGTGTAGGCCAGCGGCCCGAAGAGCCGCCCTTCCTGCGCCTGCAGCGTGAACACGGGAATGAAGGACAGCGTGATGATGAGCAGGCTGAAGAAGAGCGCCGGCCCCACTTCCACCGAGGCTTCGGTCATCAGCGCCCAGCGCGCTTCGCCTTCGAGCTTTTCGCCCGGGTGGGCGTGCTGCCAGGCTTCGAGCTTGCGGTGTGCGTTCTCGATCATCACCACCGCCGCGTCCACCATCGCGCCGATGGCGATGGCAATGCCGCCCAGGCTCATGATGTTGGCGTTGAGGCCCTGCTGGCGCATCACCACGAAGGCCGCCAGCACACCCAGCGGCAGCGAGATGATGGCCACCAGCGAGCTGCGCAGGTGCCACAGGAACACCGCGCAGACCACGGCCACGACGATGAACTCCTCCAGCAGCTTGGCCGAAAGGTTGTGCACCGCGCGTTCGATGAGCGCGCTGCGGTCGTAGGTGGGCACGACCTCCACGCCGGCCGGCAGGCTGCGTTTCAGTTCCGACAGCCGTTGCTTCACCGCTGCAATCGTGGCCTGCGCGTTCTTGCCCGAGCGCAGCAGCACGATGCCACCGGCAACTTCACCCTCGCCGTCGAGTTCGGCGATGCCGCGCCGCATCTCGGGGCCGGTCTGGATGGTCGCCACGTCACCCAGCCGCACCGGCACGCCGTTCATGGCCTTGAGCGGAATGGCGCGGAAGTCGTCCAGGCTCTTGAGGTAACCGCTGGCGCGCACCATCACCTCGGCCTCGGCCAGTTCCAGCACCGAACCGCCGGTTTCCTGGTTGGCGGCCATCAGCGCCATGCGCAACTGTTCGATGGTGAGGCCGTAGGCCACCAGCTTGGCGGGGTCGGGCACCACCTGGAATTGCTTGACCATGCCACCGACGCTGGCCACCTCGGCCACGTCGGGCAGGGCCTTGAGCTCGTAGCGCAGGAACCAGTCCTGCAGCGAACGCAGCTGCGACAGGTCGTGTTGGCCGGTGCGGTCGACCAGCGCGTACTGGTAGACCCAGCCCACGCCGGTGGCATCAGGCCCCAGTGCGGTCTTCGCCGCGGCAGGCAGGCGCCCCTGCACCTGGTTCAGGTACTCGAGCACACGCGAACGGGCCCAGTACAGGTCGGTGCCGTCCTCGAACAGCACGTAGACGAAGCTGTCGCCGAAGAAGGAATAGCCGCGCACGGCCTTGGCCCCGGGCACCGAGAGCATGGTGGTGGCGAGTGGGTACGTCACCTGGTTCTCGACGATCTGCGGCGCCTGGCCCGGGTAGCTGGTGCGGATGATCACCTGCACGTCGGAAAGGTCCGGCAGCGCGTCGATGGGTGTGCTGCGCAGCGCGATCACGCCCCAGGCGGCCAGGAACACCGTGGCCAGCAGCACCAGGAAGCGGTGGCCCACCGACCAGCGGATGAGCGCGGCAATCATCGCGAGGCCCCGGCCGCCGGCTGCCTGACGATGCGTTCGACGACGGGGCCTGAGCCGCCTTCGACGAAAGTGATGCGCACGCGCTCACCCGCCTTCAGCCCCGCCGCCTGCTGCGGCGTCTTCAGCGCAAAGGGCATGCCACTCATGCCCGGCCACTTCAGCGCCGGCAGCGGCCCGTGTTCCACCACGATCTCCAGGCCCTCGATGCTTTCGATCACCGCGTCCACCTCGTGCACCACCGGCGCGGCCGGGCTGTTGCGGCCGACAGTGCCCGAGACACTGGCTTCGCTGTCGATCAGGAACTGCCCCGAAGCCACCACCTTCTGGCCGGCCTGCAGGCCCTTCTTCACCACGATGCGGCCGCCCGATTCGCGGCCCAGTTCCACGTCCACCGCGCTGTACTGGCCCGGCTGTTCACCCACCACGAACACCAGGTTGCGCTGGCCGGTGCGGATGACGGCTTCGCTGGGCACCAGCAGCGCGTCTTCGCCGGGTGCGGCGATGTGCGCCGTGCCCACCATGCCGGCCTTCAGGCGGCCGTTGCGATTCGGCAGCTCGATGCGCACGCGCAGGGTGCGGGTGTCCTTGTTGCCCTCGGGCAGCACGGCGGCGATGCGGCCGTCGAAGCTCTCGCCGGGGAAGGCCGCCAGCGTGGCCTTCACGGCGCGCCCCGGCGCCAGCAGCGCGGCGTGCACCTCGGGCACGGCGGCTTCCAGCCAGAGGGTGCCGATGCCGTTGATGCGCGCCAGCGTCATGCCGGGCATCAGCGACATGCCCGGCCGCACCATCAGCTCGACGATGACGCCGTTGATCGGGCTGCTGATGGCCGTCACCGCCACCGGGCGGCCGGCCTTTTCGGCCTGCAGCACCAGCGCTTCGGGCATGCCCAGCAGCGCCAGGCGCTGGCGCGCGGCGGCGGCCAGCGCGGCGTCGCCGCTCTGGCGCAGCGCCAGGTACTCCTGCTGCGCGCCGGCCCATTCGGGCACCAGCACCTCGGCCAGCGGCGCGCCGGCGGCGATGAGATCACCCGGCGCGCGCGGCAGCACCCGTTCCACGAAGCCGGCGCTGCGCGCCTGCACGATGGCCACGTCGCGTTCGTTGAAACCCAGGCTGCCGGAGGCCGTGACACCCGCTTCCAGCGTGGCGCGCTCCACCGTGGCCAGGCGCATGCCCAGGCTCTGCGCCAGGCGCGGGTCGACACGCACGCCGCCGGTGACGGCCTCGTCGGCGTAACGCGGCACCAGCTGCATGTCCATGAAGGGCGACTTGCCGGGCTTGTCGAAGCGCGCCTCGGGTTTCATCGGGTCGTACCAGTACAGCACCTTGCGTGCGTCGGCGGCGCTGGCGGCCGCGGCGGGTGCGGCCACCTCGGTGTGGCTGCCGAAGCGCGCCAGGCCAAAGCCGCCGGCGGCCGCGACGGCGGCCACGGCGATGAAGGCCAGCACCAGGGCGGGTGTGCGGGTGGTGTTCGTGTCCATCAGCGGGACTCCTCGGTCAGGTCGGCCAGGCGCGCGCGCAGGGCGTGGCGGCGGGCCTGCAGTTCGATGTCGCGCAAGGTGAGTTCGGCGCGTTCGCGGCGGGCGGTGAGCACGGCAGCCAGGTCGCCGCGTGCACTCTCGTAGGCGGCCAGGGCCAGGTTCACGCGCTGCTCGGCCAGCGGCACCGAGCCTTCGCGCAGGCGCTGCAGCTTGCGGTCGAACTCGTCCAGCTCGGCCAGCTGCAGGTCGATCTCTTCGGTGCGGCGGCGCAGCAGGTCTTCGCGTTCACCTTCCAGCTGCTGCAGGGCGTGGCGGCGCGCCGCCACCTGCGGCTCCTGGCGCTTCGCACCCCACAGCGGCAGCTCGAAGGTGAGCTGGAACGACACCATGTCGCCGTAGGCCGGGTTGCGGCGCGAGTACATCACCTGCCAGGCCCAGTCGCCCTTGCGCATGGCCTCGGCCTCGTGCAGCTCGGCTTCGTTCATGCGGCGCATGGGCTCGAACACCTGCAGCTCGGGCTGGCGCTGGATGGCCTGCTGCAGCGCGGCCGCATCGGGCTGCAGCGCGGGTGGCGCGCCGGCCAGCGGCTGCGCGGCGGCGTCACCCAGCCAGCGCTGCAGCGTGGCCTGGGCCTGGGCGCGTTCGCGCGCCAGCTCGTCGTGGCGGTCGGCCAGCATCAGCGCGTCCTGGCGCGCCATGGTCAGGTCGTTCGGCATCGCGCTGCCGGCGGCCACGCGGGCGGGCAGGGTGTCGACGAGCAGCCGGTTCTCGGCCTGCAACTTCGCAAAGGCGGCCAGGCGCTGCTCGGCGTAGTAACGCATCAGCCAGGCCTGGGCCACTTCGCGCCGCACCGCCAGGCGTTCGCCCGCCAGCATCTGGCGTTCGCGCTCGGCCCGGGCCACGGCGCCTTCGCGGCGCGCGGCGCGTTTGGCGGCGTTGGGCACCTCCTGCATCCAGCCGATGCTGCGCTGGGTCATGGGCTCGGCCGAGATCGTGTAGCGCATCGGGCCGCTGATGGGGAAGTTGTCGACGCCGGCGGTGAGCTTGGGGTCGGGCAGCTCGGCGGCCGCGGCGCTGGCCACGTGCGCGCCATCCACCGCGGCGCGGCGTGCGGCCAGCATGGGCGAACGTTCGACGGCGAGATTGCGCGCGTCGTCGAAGCTCAGCGCCGCGTAGGCAGGCCCCAGGGCGCAGGCCAGCAGCAGGGGAATGAAGTCAAGGCGGCGTCGCGCCGGGACGGGGGACAAGCTCACTGTGCATCTCCGGTTTCGGAAGGAGCCGTGCGCCGCGCATTGCGACACCGGTGCTCGTCGAAGGCCGGAGAGGCGCTAGTTGCGCAACACCTGCAGCGTCAGGTGCAGGGGCGGCCAGCCGGGTGGTGCGGCGGCCTGCGGCACGGCGCGCCAGCTGGGCGCCGGCGCTGCGTCGAACAGGGTTTCGGTGGCGCTGTGCACGATGAACCAGCCCACGCTCGGCAGCCCGGCGTCGTGGGCCGGTGTCTGCGGCGTCACCTGCTGGCCGGCTTCGCAATGTGCCTTGCACAGAACCGGGTTGGCCGGGTCGGCCTCGCGGTGCCCGGTGTCATGGCAGGGCGGCAGCGCGATCTCGGCGCTGCCTTGCACCCACACCGCGGTCGCCGGGCAGGCGTAGGCCGCCGTCAGCCACTGCATCAGCAGCAGCAGGGCCACCATCCAGCCACAGAGGCGGCGTCGCGGGGTGCGGCGCAAGGTCATGGTGGGCAGTCTATGGCTTCAGTTGGCGCTGCGTTCCGGCGCGCGAAAACCTTCGCGCCGCACCGCCTCGCAGCTGAAGTCTTCGAGCTCGGGGTCGAGCGCGTTGCGCGTGGTCACCACGCCGATGGGCCTGCCGTTTTCCACCACCGGCAGGTGGCGCACGCCGTTGGCCTGCATCAGCTGCAGCGCGTGGCCGAAGGGCTGGTCGGGGCCCACGGTGATGGGCGAGCCCGTCATCACGTCGGCCAGCGAGGTTTGCGTGGCGTCGCGGCCGGCGGCCAGCACGCGCATCGCGGCGTCGCGCGAGGTGAAGATGCCGGCCAGCCTTTCGCCGTCCATCACCAGCACCACGCCGCCGCCGGCGTCGGCCATCATCTTTGCGGCATCGCGGGCGCTGGTCTGCAGGGCTGCGGTCATCAGGCGTTCGCCGGCCATCATGCGGCGAACTCGCTCATTGAACATGGCTTTGCCTCCCGGAGAAACGGCCAGAGTGATTGGTTCGTCAGACTACGCCGGCCGCCGCGCCGCGCCTTGACGCCGAACAAACCTCGGCGTTTGTGCGCCGAGTCCTAGCGCCCCTGGAACACCGGCAGGCGCTTTTCCAGGAAGGCGTGCACGCCTTCCTGGTAGTCCTGGCTGTCGTAGACGAGCCGGCGCAGGCCCTGCACGCGCTCGAAGCCCTGCGGCGTCATCGGGTGCGCGCCGGCCAGGATGCGCAGCTGCTCCTTCATCACCGCGATCGATAACGGCGCGTTGCCCGCGATGGTGCGCGCCAGATCCAGCGTGAAAGCCTCGATCTGCGCGGCCGGCACCAGGTGGTTGATGAGCCCGACGTGTTCGGCGCGCTCGGCGCTGATGGGCCGCGCGGTGTAGACCATCTCCTTGACGATGCGCGTGTCGGCGGCATTCATGAAGGTGAGCATGCCGCTCACGTTGTAGGGCACGCCCAGGCGCGCCGGCGTCACGGCGAAGGTGGCGCCGGGGGCGGCCACGATCAGGTCGCAGGCCAGCACGGCTTCGCAGGCGCCGCCCCAGACGCCGCCTTCGATCATCGCGATCACCGGCGCCGGGAACTGCTCGATCTCGCGCACCAGGTGGCGCAGCGGGTCGTCCCAGCCCAGCGGGTCGCGGCCGTCCAGCGGCAGCTCGCCCACGTCGTGCCCGGCCGAGAACACCCGGGCACCCGGCGCCGCGCGCAGGATGGCCACGCGGGCGCTGTGCTCGCGCAGGCTGGCCAGGCCCGCGATCAGCTGGCGCACCAGCTCGGCCGACAGCGCGTTGCGGCGCGCCTCGTGCTGCAGGGTCAGCGTGCCGATGAAGTCGTGGTACTCGCAGCTGACAAGGGCGGGGTCGGGCATGGGCGTCTCCTGGCGGCCGGCCGCGCAGCATGGGGCCAAGGCAGGCGCCGGGCCGTGAGGCAGGTCAAGCCCGCAGCGCTGCCCACCTTTGGCATGTTTCAATGCATCCATGGACATGCGCCTGTCGTCTTCGGTGTCGCCGCTGTACCTGCTGGAGCGTTTCGAGGCCGGCATCGTGCAGCTGGACGTCAGGCGCCACGTGGTGGCGATGAACGACTTCGCGCGCCGCGTGCTGCCGGTGGACCAGAAGCAGCCCTTCGACCGCATGGTGCTGAGCTTCCACCCCGAACGTTCGCAGCCCAAGGTGGAGTTCCTGCTCGACCAGGCCGCGCGCTGCCCGGTGGCCAACCCGCCGCCGATGGCGATGATCATCAACATCCCCGAGCGGGTGCTGCTGATCAAGGTGTCGCGCCTGTCCGACGCGAGGCTGGAACTGGCCGGCTACACGCTGGTGTTCTACGACATCACCGATCTCGTCGCCGCCGAAGAGGCGCCGCGCACCGACAGCAGCCGGCGCCGGCTGCAGAAGATCCCCACCAGCGCCAACCAGCGCATCGTGCTGGTGGACGTGGAGCAGGTGCTGGCCATCCAGTCCGAAGGCCACTACACCCATGTGCGCACCGCCGAGGGCAGCCGCTTCTGCAACCTGACCATCGGTGACCTGGAAAGCCGGCTCGACCCCGAGCACTTCATGCGCGTGCACCGCAGCCACGTGGTCAAGCTGTCCGCCGTCACGCAGGTGCTGCGCGAAGAGGGCCGGCTGGCGCTGGAAATCGGCACCGGCCTGCGCGTGCCGGTGTCGCGCACCAGCGCGGCGGCCGTGCTGGCACGGCTGGGCGTCGCGACCTAGGGTTTTGCCGATCTAGGACTTTCCCGAAGGCCTTCGCAGACTCCGACGGGGCGGCTGCAACTCGTGCAGCACAGACCACCGTTCGTGCAGCCGCACGGCCCTTGGTGCGGTGCCGGGGCGCCAGGGGCATATCCGGCCGTCGCACGAAAGTCGCCGGCCTTGCGCAAGATCGCGGCTCCCGCGGCCTGGCGCCGCCGCAAGAGGAGACCCACCCGATGATTCCCCCGGCCTTCGAATACCACGCGCCCCGTTCGGTGGGCGAGGCGATAGCCCTGCTGGGCAGCCTGGGCGGCGACGCCAAGATCCTGGCCGGCGGCCACAGCCTGCTGCCGATGATGAAGCTGCGTTTCGCCCAGCCGGCGCACCTGGTGGACATCAACCGAATCCCCGAACTGCGTGGCATCACGGAAGAGGGCAACGAGGTGGTGATCGGCGCGATGACGGTGGAGAACGCGCTCATCGACAACCCCATCCTCAAGGCCAAGGTGCCGCTGCTGGCCGAGGCGCCCAAGCTCATCGCCGACCCGCAGGTGCGCAACCGCGGCACCATCGGCGGCGACATCGCCCACGGCGACCCCGCCAACGACCACCCGGCGCTGGCCATCGCCTGCGACGCCCGCTTCGTGCTGCAGGGGCCGGGCGGGCAGCGCACGGTGAAGGCCGCCGACTTCTTCCTCGGCACCTACATGACGGCGCTGGCCGAGGACGAGATCCTGGTCAGCATCCGCATCCCCGCCTTCGCCCCCGGCACCGGCTGGGCCTACGAGAAGCTCAAGCGCAAGACGGGTGACTGGGCCACCGCCGGTGCCGCCGTGGTGTTGCGCCAGAGCGGCGGCACGGTGAGCCACGTGCGCATCGCGCTCACCAACGTCGGCCCGATGGCGGTGCAGGCGCGGGCCGCCGACCAGGGCCTGCTGGGCCGGGCACTGGACGACACCAGCATCAAGGCCGCCGCAGCCGCCGCGATGGCCGCCGCCAACCCCGCCGCCGACCTGCGCGGCGACGTCGACTACAAGACCGCGATGGCCGGGCAGATGGTGCAACGCGCCCTGCGTGCCGCCGCTGCGCGCTGCGCCTGAAGGAGCAAGAGCACATGGCCAAGAAACTCATCACCGTCAGCGTCAACGGGCGCAAACACGAAAAGGCGGTGGAGCCGCGCACCCTGCTGATCCACTTCCTGCGCGAGGAACTGAGCCTCACCGGCGCCCACATCGGCTGCGAAACCAGCCACTGCGGCGCCTGCACCGTCGACATCGACGGCCTCAGCGTCAAGAGCTGCACCCACCTGGCGGTGCAGTGCGACGGCTCGGACGTGCTCACCGTCGAAGGGCTGGCGAATGGCGGCGTGCTGCACGCCGTGCAGGAAGGCTTCTACAAGGAACACGGCCTGCAGTGCGGCTTCTGCACCCCGGGCATGCTGGTGCGCAGCTACCGGCTCCTGATCGACAACCCGAACCCGAGCGAGGAAGAGATCCGCGCCGGCATCAGCGGCAACCTGTGCCGCTGCACGGGTTACCAGAACATCGTCAAGGCGATCCAGTACGCGGCGAAGAAGCTGCAGCAGAAAGAGAAGGTGGCCGCATGAACGCGCCGATCGAACCCACCTTGCTGCAACGCAAGGACGCCCTGCAAGGCCTGGGCGACAGCCGCCTGCGCAAGGAAGACGCGCGTTTCATCCAGGGCAAGGGCAACTATGTCGACGACATCAAGATGCCCGGCATGCTGCACATGGACATCGTGCGCAGCCCCTACGCCCATGCGCGCATCAAGCGCATCGACAAGAGCGCGGCGCTGGCCGTGCCGGGTGTCATCGCCGTGCTCACGGCCGACGACCTGAAGCCGCTGAAGCTGCACTGGATGCCCACACTCGCCGGCGACGTGGCCGCGGTGCTGGCCGATGAGAAGGTGCACTTCCAGATGCAGGAAGTCTGCGTCGTCATCGCCGAAGACCGCTACTCGGCCGCCGACGGCGTGGAAGCCGTGCAGGTGGAATACGAAGAGCTGCCGGTGGTGATGGACCCCTACGAGGCGCTCAAGCCCGGCGCCCCCGTGCTGCGCGAAGACCTGGCCGGCAAGACGAGTGGCGCGCACGGCCCGCGCGAGCACCACAACCACATCTTCACCTGGGATGCGGGCGACGCCGCGGCCACCGACGCCGCCTTCGCCAAGGCGCCGGTGGTGGTGAAGGAGCACATCTTCTACCCGCGTGTGCACCCCTGCCCGCTGGAGACCTGCGGCTGCGTGGCCAGCTTCGACCCCGTGCGCGGTGAACTCACCACCTACATGACCAGCCAGGCGCCGCACGTGGTGCGCACGGTGGTGAGCCTGCTGTCGGGCATACCCGAGAGCAAGGTGCGCATCGTCAGCCCCGACATCGGCGGTGGCTTCGGCAACA
>CAYREA010000101.1:0-16877 GCA_964423075.1 uncultured Rubrivivax sp.
AGGAACAGCGTGCCGCCGTCGGCCTGCAGGATCTTGCCGCGCCGGCCGGTGCGCTGCGCACCCGTGAAGGCACCGGCGCGGTAGCCGAAGAGTTCACTCTCGATCAGGCTTTCGGGCAGGCTCGCGCAGTTGATGGCGACGAAGGCGCCCAGCGCGTGCGGGCTGCCTTCGTGCACGGCACGCGCAAAGACTTCCTTGCCGCAGCCGGTTTCGCCCGACAGCAGCACCGGCGTCTGGCGCGCGATGACGCGCCGCGCGGTGTCCAGGTCGGCCACCAGGCGCGGGTCCTTGAAGCTGAAGGGCGACATCAGCGAACGCCCTTGCGCGGCGGCGCGCACATGGCCGCGTGCCACGGTCACCATGGCAGGCGGCAGGTCGTGGCGCGCTTCGTTGCTGCCGGCCAGGGCCTGCTGCGGCGGGTGGTCGGCCTCGGCCGCGGGCCGGCGCGCCACGGCGAAGAAGCGGTGCGCGGCGTTGGCGCGGTAGGTCACCACCGGGTGGAAGGACGAGGAGGTGCTGCGCCTGAGCATGTCTTCCAGCGAGGTCTGGAACAGATCTTCGATGTGGCGCGCGCGGATGGCGTCCATCGAAGGCAGGCCCAGCTGGAACAGCGCGCTGCGGTTGGCGGCCAGGATGCGGCCGTCGTCGGCCACCGCCAGCTTGCCTTCGTGCAGCGTGTAGACGAACTCGGGCCGGCTGTGGAAGTGCAGCGGGTGCGCGGTGCGGAAGCGCTGGTCGATGAGGCGGTTCTCGATCATGCGCGCCGTCATGCCCAGCAGCACCAGCAGGTGCTGCTGCATCAGGCCCGAACGGCTGGTGACGTCGAGCACCGCGGCGATCTTGCCTTCGGGGTCGTACACCGGTACCGCCGAGCAGGTGAGCTGCGAGAACTGGCTGAAGAAGTGGTCTTCCTGGCGGACGGCCACCGGCGTGCCGGCCACGAGACACGTGCCCATGCCGTTGGTGCCGGCTTCGAGCTCGCTCCACATCACGCCGGTGCGCAGGCCCAGAGGGGCGGCCTCGGCGGCGAAATCAGGGGCGGCCACCATGTGCACGATGACACCGTCGGTGTCGGTCAGCACCACGGCCGAGGCGGGGTCGGCCAGCTGCTGGTACAGCGTGGTCATCTCGTGGCGCGCGCAGTCGATCAGGTCGGCGATGCGCTCGCGGCGCTCTTCCAGCGCCACGCGCGACACCACCGCCGGCTCGCGCGGGCGGTCGGGATGCAGGTGGTAGTCGTTGACGCAGCGGCGCCACGAACTGGTGAGCAGGTCGTCGGCGTCGGCCGAGCTGGTGGCGGGGCCGCCATTCACCACCCGCAGGATGCGGCTGGTATGTTCCTGTGCCGCAATGGGCTCACGGCGCAAGGCTTGGGTCATGGGGTAGCTCCGGCTCGCTGGCGGGAAATCTTCCCGCCGCGCGGAATCGGGATTGTGGTGGTCGCGCCCGGCGGCTGCATCGGGTCTACCCCAGGGTGTACAACCCGTTTCCAGATGCGCCGGGTTTGGCCTGCAGATTGCTCACCACTGCCGACGCTTCCAAAGTACAGCCCGGAGACACCCTGTGACCGCCAGCCTGCAACCCCTGCCCATCGCCGAGCGCCATGCCGACCACCCCGGCGAGGCGCGCCCGCTGGACATCATCTTCATCGAAGGTTTTGTCGGCCACACCGTCATCGGCATCTACAGCAGCGAGCAGCACCAGACGCAGCCCCTGCTGATCGACCTGCAGGCCGGCGTGCCGCGCGTGCGCGCCTGCGACACCGACCGCATCGCCGACACCATCGACTACGCCGAGGTGCGGCAGCGCCTGCTGCGCCTGATGGCCGAACACCGCTTCAAGCTGCTGGAAGCCTTTGCCGAGGCCATCGCCGACATCCTGATCGGCGAGTTCGGCGCCCACTGGGTGCGCGTGAAGGTGGCCAAGCCGCGAAAGGTGGAAGACGTGGCGGCGATGGGCGTGCTGATCGAGCGCCGCGCCGGCGACCGCGTGCAGGCCGCGCCGGCGGGTCACAACGTGCTGCATCTGATCGGCGCGGGCATGGTGCCGGCGCGGCGCTGAAAGCGGCGCCTGGGCATGAAGAAGGGGCCCCGCGGGGCCCCTTGCTCTTGCTGGCAGGGCCAGCAGGCTTTACTTCGCGCCGAACGGGTGGGGCGAGCTGTCTTTCTTCGCCACCACTTCGGCCGGCGTCGGCGAGCGGTTGATGGCGCGCGAGATCGACTCCTTCACCGCGCGGTAGTTGAAGTCCTGGATCTTCTTGTCGTCGTCGGCCAGCCAGTGGATGAACACACCCACCGAGATGAAGACGTTGTCGGCTTCGTCCATCGGGATGGTGCCGTCGGCCACCGAGTCGGCCACCGCCATGGCCACGCCGCGCTGGGCCGGGCCGAACATCTGCACGGCCTGCTTGGCACCCTTGATGGTGACCTTGTTGAACATCACCGTGGCCGGCTTGACCAGCAGGTTGGGCGCCACCACCGCCAGCAGCGAGGTGAAGCCGTCCTTGTTGTTGGTCAGCGCATTGGCGAACGCACTTTCGGCGGCGCTGCCGCGCGGCCCGATGATGAGGTCGATGTGGGCAACTTCGTTGCCGTCGCCGACCAGCGATTCGCCAACCAGCAAACGATCGATCTTGGCCATGGTTTGTCTTTCTCCTGCTGTGAGATTCGAGCCTAGGGTTTGCACTGGCCGTGCGGCCAGCGGACTGCTTCAGCAATCACGAACCATGCCACCGGCGGTGGCAGGGGCCAGCAGCATGGCGGCCATCAGCGTGGCGACGGTGAAGTCCGCGCTCGTGCCGGGGTTGATGCGGGCGGCCTTGAGCGACTGGTCCCAGGCCGCCCAGGCCGCGTGAACGCCGGTGTCGTGGCGCAGGCGCCAGCCCTGTGCAGCTTGCATGACAGTCTGTGCCACCGCGGCGCCGCGCTTGCGGACAATGTGTGAATCCGGGAAAGCGCTAAGCCAGGCCAGGAACACGGCCTGCACGGCAGCCGGGTGTTCGGGCGCCAGGCCGGCCGGCACGGCGGGCAGGCCGGTTTCCCACAGGTCGGCGAAGTTGTCGCGGTACTGGCGGGCGATGAGGTCGCGCTCGGCGGCCAGGGCCATGGCGGCCACCAGGCCGATGGTGGGCGGCTGGTGCACGTCCTGCGCCGGCGCGCTGCCCAGGCCGCCCGGGTTGGCGGCGGCAATGGCGCGGTAGACAGCGGCGGCGTCGGCGGCGTCAAGCTCCTCCAGCACCTCGCGCACGGCCGCGCGCAGGGCGCTGGTACCGGGTGGCGCCGGCAGGCGTTCGGCGGCCATCACCAGCGGCGCGCACAGCAGCAGGATGCCCAGGTTGGTGTTGCAGTCCACGGCTGCCCAGCTGGCCCGCACCGCGCCTTCGACGCGCTCGCCCAGGCGCGCGCCGGGCCGGCAGAGCGCGGGCGCTGCCGCCAGGGCGCTGCTGCGGAACATCGCCGCCGTCATGCCGTGGCCGGCCGAGGCGTCGCTGACGTTGCCGGGTTTGCGCACCGCCACGTCGAGCTCGCAGGCGCGCAGGAAGGCGCCTTCGATGCGGCCGCTCACGGGCGCGGCGCCACGCGCAGGGGCCGGGCGCGGCTGCGCACCAGCTTGCGGTCGAGCAGGTCGTCGACCAGGGCACGCGCAATGTTGAAGCCGCGTGTCACCCGCTGCAGGCCCTGCCAGGCGGCGACGCCGTTGACTTCGATCACCAGCACGCCGCCATCGGCGGTGGGCATCAGGTCGACGCCGGCGTAGTCCATGTCCAGCGCCTTCGCGGCGGCCTCGGCAGGCCCGGCCAGTTCCGGCGTCAGCACCTGCGCGCGGCAGCTGGCGCCCTGGGCCACGTTGTGCACCCAGTGCGGGCTGACGCGCCGCATCGCCGTCACTGCGCGCCCGCCCACCACCAGCACGCGCCAGTCGAAGCCGGGCTTGGAGATCGGCGGCACGAAACGCTGCAGGTAGGCCAGGCGGCCGTAGCCTTCTTCCAGCACCGGCAGCGGCTGGTGCGTGCCGTTCACATGGCCCACCCGCTGCAGGCCCTGGCCCTGCGAGCCGAACAGCGGCTTCAACACCAGTGCGTGCCCGGCCGCGCCTTCGCGCAGCGCGATGCGGCGCGCCTCGGCCGCACATTCCGTCACCCAGGTGGGCGGCGTGTGGATGCCGGCCTGGTGCAGCAGCAGGCTGGTCATGCCCTTGTCGACGCTGCGCTCGATGGCACGCGCGTCGTTGTAGACCGGCACGCCCAACTCGCGCAGCGCGTGCAGCACGGTCAGCCGCTTGGTCACCTGCTCGAAGCTGCCGCCGGCGATGCCACGCACCAGCACCGCGTCGGGCAGGTCGCGGCCGAAGCCGGGGATGACGAGCCCGTGGCGCGACAGCGTGGTGTCGACATGGCAGTCTTCCAGGTCGACGCAGCGGCCCATGGCGCCGCGTGCGCGCAAGGCCGCCTGCAGCTGGCGCGTGTGCCAGCCGGTCTCGTCGGCCATGATGGCCACCTTGAGGCTCATGCTTCCTGCAGCCAGAGCTTGCGCAAGAGCGCCATGTCCAGCGCGCCGGCATGCCAGGTGTTGCCGCTGTCCAGGTTGCTCACCCACACCTCGGCCGGCGCGAAGAGCGCGCCGTCGATCTTGTAGAAGTCGTAGCCGGCGGCCTGGAAGATGTCGGCAAAGCTGCGGCCGTAGTCCTTCGAATTGGACGAGGGCAGGCGCAGCGCCAGGCTGCGCGCCGCCGCATCGTCGCCGCGCACCTGCAGGTGCACACGCCCGCCGTAGAGGATGGCGTCATTGGTGCGGCCCATCGCCGTCACGCCGTCGGGGCTGGGCGCGGGCAGCGGCGCGCTGGCCGAGCCGCCCACCACGTGGGCCAGCTCGAAGCCGAGTTCGTGCGCCTTGTGCAGCGCCACTTCCAGCACCCGCGCCACCACCTGCGTGGTGCCGGCGGCGCTGGTGGTCGGGGTGAGGATGAACGTCAAGCCTTCGGGCGCCAGGCCGCAGTCGCGCAGCACCTTGTCGATGACGACGCGTGGCGGCACGCGGTCGACTTCCAGCACCAGCACGCCGGCTGCGCCCTGGTCGCGGTAGGCCAGTTCCTTGTACAGGTCTTCCTTGTTGGCCAGCGCGCGCGCCGGGCCCGAGCCCAGGGCGAAGAACTTCTTGCCGCCGGTTTCTTCCTTGCTGGCGGCCAGGCTCCAGCCGGCGTACTGGCTGGCCAGGCAGGCCAGCACGGGGCGCGGGCTTTCCACCTGCACCCAGGTGGGCCAGCCTTCGGCGGCGCTGGCCGAAAGGCGCGCGCTGCCCAGGCCGCCCATGCAGATCTCGCCGATCAAGAGGCCGGCGGCCACGCTGCCCGGCACGGCGATGCCGGCATCGACCAGGCGCACGCCGCTGGCGTCGCGGCTGGCGCTCACGCCCAGGCTGTGCGCATCGGCCAGCAGGCGGTTCAGCAGCGGCAGGGCCAGGGCGTTGACGCTGGGGCTCGGGAAGGGTTCGCTCATGGGGTCTCCGACAGCGATTGCAGCAGTGCGGCGCGGGCGCCGTCCAGCGCGCCGCGCACCGCGGCGGCATCGGCTCCGCTGGCGCTGAGGGTACACAAGGGGTCGCCGGCCGCAAAACGGGCGCCGGCGGCGGGCAGGTCGTGGCAACCGGGCCAGGTCGCCAGGCGAGCGGCCGTGGCCGCATCCAGCACCAGCGCCTGCGGCGCCCACACCACCTCGTGCCCGCTGACGGCGTGGGTGCTGGGTGCCTCGGGCAGCGCGCCGTGCAGGCAGGCATTCACATGGGCGGCCAGGCTGCCGCGGTACAGCGCCAGCGTGGCCGGCGGGCGCGGGTTGACTTCCAGCAGCTGCAGCTGCCCGTCGGCGTCGAGCAGGAAGTCGATGCTGCCCAGGCCCTGCAGCACGAAGCCGCCAGCCAGCAGGCGCAGGGCGCGGCCGAGCTGCTGCGCGGCCTGCGGCGGCAGCGCCACCGGGCCGATGGCGCCGCAGTAGACGTAGGGCCGCTCACCACCGCGCTGCGGCTTGACGATCAGCTCGTTGCAGCCCAGCAGGCAGGCTGCGCCGCCGTTGGCGACGTAGGTGGCCGACATCGGCCGCCCCGCGGCCACACGCTGCAGGTATTGTTGCGGCGCCGGCGCCTCATCCGGCCGCGCCGGGCGGATGTGCCAGCCGCCGCAGCCGCGCATGTCCTTCAGCAGCCAGCCGGCGACGTCGGGCGGGGCGCTGCTGCGCACCTCGGGGTGGCCGATGCCATGCGCGGCCAGGAAGCCGAAGAACGCCAGCGGGTCGCGCACCCGCGCCACCGCGGCCGGGGCGGTGCCGATGAGCGGCAGGATGCGCGCGCCTTCGGCCAGCAGTTCGGGCCGGCCTTCGGTGCCGCCGCCGGGCACCCAGCCGGCCACGTCGCCGCGGCGGGCGTACGTGCGCAACGCGTCGAGCACGGCGGTGTCGTCCAGCTGCAGTGTGGCGGGGTCGCCGCCGGGCCGCCAGTCGGTGCTGGCGCGGCGCGTGTCCTGGTCGCCGAACAGGTCTACCGCCAGCGCCTGGAAACCGTCGCGCACCGCGGCTTCGGCCATCATCCGCGCGGAGACGGCCACCAGCGCCAGCGTCGGCATGCCGTTCAGTTGGAAGGTGCAGACTTCGCGGCCTTCTGGGCCAGCACGGCGCGCGCGGTGGCAAAGGCCTCGGCAAAGCCCAGCACCACGGCCTTGGGCGTCTCGCGCATCTGCACCAGCAGGCGCTGCTGGGTCTGGTACTTGACGTTGCCCACCGCCAGCGCGCCGATGCCCACGGCCGCGGTGCCGGCGAGTGGTTTGGCGTCGTCCATCACGCCGACGCCGGCAATGCCTTCGGGCGGCACGGCGTTGACGTCGGCGGCCACCGTCATCTTCTTCGCGAATTGCAGGTCTTCGGCCGACACCACCTGCACGCCGGCAGCGGCGCAGGCCAGCACCACGTCGGCGTCGGCGATGCTGGTGCGCACCGCCGCGCGGTCACCGCCGGAGACGCCATGGATGGCCACGCCGAAACGCTTGCCGGTGAGCGCCGCGGCTTCTTCGGCCACGTCGATGCCGTTGCGGCTGGACAGCAGCACCTCGGCCCCGGCCTGCGCCGCGATGACCCCGGCCACGCGGCCCACCGGCCCCGTGCCGCCGAGGATGACCACGCGCTTGCCGGCCAGCGCACCGCCCTGGCGCTGCAGCGCCGCTTCGACGCAGGCCACCATGGCCGCGGCCGTGGTGTAGGCGCCGCTGGGGTCGGCCATCAGCGAGACGACAAACGGCGGCACCATCGCGGCCTGTGCGCGCTGCAGCATGTCGGCGGCCAGCAGCGCGTCGCGCCCGCCGATGAAGATGCCGGTGCGCGCCACGCCCTTGGGGCCGCGCGAGAAGATGGCGTCCTGCGTCAGCGCGCTGACGCCGTCGAGCGTGACGTCGGCATACGACGGGATCATCTGCCAGCCGGCGTCGGCGGCCATGTTGATGTCGAAGGGGCTCATCTGCTTGCCCGGCGTGAACATGTGCAGGATGTAGGGACGTTCCATGGTGGTGAAGAGCGAAGTGTGGGTTTCAGGCGGCGCGCTGGCTGGCGGGCAGCGGCTCGATGCGCGCGCCGTGGTTGCGCGCGCGCACCACGTGCACGGCCAGCGCGGGATCGATGGACTCGCGGGCGGCGGCCAGCAGCGCCTGCGCGGCTTGTGCCGAAGGCAGCACGGCGAAACCGGTGGGGCCCCAGCTGCTCTGGCCGATGCCGGCGCCGCCGTCACCCGCTAACGTTGAAAGAGTGTGCATGGCGCGCGCCACGGCCGCACTGGCGTAGGCGCTGCCGGCCTGTGCCGGCGCGAAGTGCGCGCCCAGCAGCGCCTGCATGCGGCTGAGGCCGCGCGCGAAGGGCTCGAAGTGGGCGTCGGCCGCGCCCGGCAGCACCTGCATCAGCACCTGGTGGCACAGCTCGGCGGCGGCGGCCTGCGGCAGCGGCGCCAGGCGCGCCAGCGCATCCTTCTCGGCGGCGCCGGCCAGGCCCTGCTGGCGCGGGTCGAGCAGCACGATCACGCGCCAGGCCTCGGGCAGCGTCAGGCGCGCCAGCAGCGGCGCGGGCTGGCCGCCGGCGCCGGGGCCGCCGTCGAGCAGCAGGCCGCCCTGGTCGAAGCCGGCGATGCCCACGCCCGAGCGCAGGCCGCGGCCCAGCCAGCGGGCCAGCTCCGGCGTGGTGACGTCAAGCCCCTGCCACACCGCGAAGGCCCGGCCCACGGCCAGCGCCAGCTGCGTGCCCGAGCCGAAACCCGCGTGCGCCGGCAGCACCTGCTGCAGATGCAGGTGCAGCGGCGATGTGCGGCCGCTGTGGCGGCGCAGCGCCTGCACATGGCCCAGCGCGCGTTCGAGTTCGGCGGCTGCGGCCGGGCTTGCGGCCGTGACGGTGTCGGCATCGGCCGGCCCGATCTCGACCACGGTCTCGAAACCGTCGATCACCAGGCCCAGGCTGCCGAAGCGCCGGCCCAGCGTGCCGGCCGGGTCCAGAAAGCCCAGGTGCAGCCGCCCCGGTGCAGACACGCGCACGCGCTGGCCGGGTTCGTGGTGCACGGCGCGGGCGGAGTGGATGGATGCAGGCATGCGGAAGCGTCAGGGCGAATCATCCATCAAAGCAAGCGGCGTTCCGTTGCGGGGGCCGGGCAGGGTGCGCCGGTGCGTACCGCTTCAGGGACAGTCTGTCACGCCGCGCAGCCCGGGCCGCCCGAGGGTCTTGGTGCTTGCCCTGAGGCGAGGCCGGCGCGGGAATATTTCCCTTCAAGCGCAGCACCCACGGCCTGCACGATGCGGGCCGCTCAAAACCACAAGCTCAGGAGATCCCGATGACCCGCCGCCCGCCCTTCCGTCCCCTGCCGCTGGTGCTGGCCCTGATGGCCAGCGCCGCCGCCTGGGCCCAGGACAAGGCGCCCGATGCCTCGGTCACCGTCATCGGCGTGTCGCCCCTGCCCGGCCTGGGTGTGCCCAAGGACCGCGTGGCGGGCAACGTGCAGGCGGTGGACGCGGCGGCCATCGAGCGCAGCAACGCCACCGACCTCAGCGCCTACATGAACCGGCGCCTGGGCAGCGTGCACATCAACGAGGTGCAGAACAACCCCTTCCAGCCCGATGTGAACTACCGCGGCTACACCGCGTCGCCCCTGCTGGGCAGCGCGCAGGGCCTGTCGGTCTACATGGACGGCGTGCGCCTGAACCAGCCCTTCGGCGACGTGGTGAGCTGGGACCTGCTGCCCAAGTCGGCCATCAGCTCCATCACGCTGATGCCCGGCAGCAACCCGCTGTTCGGCATGAACACGCTGGGCGGTGCGCTCTCGGTGCAGACCAAGGACGGCCGGCGCAACCCGGGCACGTCGGTGCAACTGCAGGCCGGCTCTAACAAGCGCCTGGCGGCCGAGTTCGAACATGGCTTCAACACCGCGACAGGGCTGCACGGGTTCGTCACCGGCAACAAGTTCAAGGAGGACGGCTGGCGCGTCGATTCACCATCGGACGTGGCGCAACTGTTCGGCAAGCTGGGCCTGAAGAGCGGGGACACCGACGTCTCGCTGACGGCCGCCGTGGCCCGCACCGACCTCAACGGCAACGGCCTGCAGGAACTGCGCTTCCTGGAGCGCGACCGCGCCAGTGTCTACACCAAGCCCGACAACACGAAGAACCGCTCCAGCCTGCTGAACCTGGCCTTCACGCAGGGCCTGAGCGGGCCGCTGTCGCTCAGCGGCAATGCCTACTGGCGCAAGATCAAGACCACCACCTACAACGGCGACATCAACGACGACGCCTTCGACCAGGCGCTCTACCAGCCCAATGCCGAGGAGCAGGAAGCGCTGACGGATGCCGGCTACACCGGGTTCCCCACCGCCGGCGAGACCGCGGCCAACACGCCCAACCCGAAGTGGCGCTGCATCGCCAATGCGCTGCTGCTCGACGAGCCGGCCGAGAAGTGCAACGGCGTCATCAACCAGACGCTGACCGACCAGACCCAGCGCGGCTTCTCGCTGCAGCTCAACCACGAAGGCCCGCTCTTCGGCCTGCGCGCGCAGTCGCTGGTGGGCCTGGCCTACGAGAGCTCGAGCAGCCGCTTCACCCAGGGTTCCGAGCTGGGCTACCTGAACCCCGACCGTTCCATCACCGGCGTGGGCGCCTTCGGCGACGGTGTCAACGGCGGCGACGTCGACGGCGCGCCCTACGACACGCGGGTCGACCTGTCCGGCCGCAGCAAGACCGCGGGACTGTTTGCCAGCAGCATCATCGAGCTGGCCAAGGGCACGCACCTCACGCTGGCCGGCCGCTACAACCGCGTGACGGTGGAGAACCGTGACGCCATCATCCCCGGCGGCACCGCGGGTTCGCTGGACGGTGACCACCGTTTCACGCGCTTCAACCCCGCCCTGGGCCTGACCTTCACGCCCATGGCCGGCCTCAACGCCTACGTCGGCATCAACCAGGGCAGCCGCGCGCCCTCGTCCATCGAACTGGGCTGCGCCGACCCGGCCAACCCCTGCAAGCTGCCCAACGCCTTCGCCGGCGACCCGCCGCTGAACCAGGTGGTGACCACCACCATGGAGACCGGCCTGCGCGGTGGTGCAGCCGCCTTCTCGTGGAACGTGGGCCTGTTCCGTTCCGACAACAAGGACGACCTGCTCTTCGTGGCCGACGACACCTCGGGCTTCGGCTATTTCCGCAACTTCGGCAAGACGCGGCGCCAGGGCCTGGAGGCTGGGGTGAGCGTGGTGCCGATGAAGGGCCTGACACTGACGGCCAACCTGACGCTGCTGCAGGCCACCTACCGCAGCGCCGAGGTGGTGGACGGTTCGTCCAACAGCAGCAACAGCGAGAACGCCGAGGAAGGCCTGCCCGGCGTGGAAGGCACCATCAACATCAGCCCCGGCGACCAGATTCCGCTGGTGCCGCGCCGCCTGCTGAAGCTGGGCGCCGAGTACGAGCTGGGCGCCTGGTCGGTGGGCCTGGACCTGAACGCCAGCGCCGGCTCGCTGGCGCGTGGCAACGAGAACGGCCAGCACGCACCCGATGGGGTGTACTACCTGGGCTCCGGCCGCAGCGCGGGCTACGCGGTGGCCAACCTGAGCCTGGGCTTCAAGCCCACGGCCGGCAGCAAGGTGTTCGTGCAGATCAACAACCTCTTCGACCGCCGCTACAACACCGCCGCGCAACTCGGCCCCACCGGCTTCAACGACGCCGGCAACTTCGAGGCGCGGCCGTTCCCGGCCAACGCCGAGGGTGATCGCCCGCTGCGCCACGGCACCTTCATGGCACCGGGTGCGCCGCGCAGCGTGACGGTGGGGGTGAAGCTCAGCTTCGGCGGCTGAGACCCTGCGCCGGGGCCGGCAATGGCCCGTTGCGGCGGGCCGCATGGCTCCTAGGGCCGATGGCGGGCGCTGCCCGGCTGGGCACGATGGCGGTGTTGAATCCACCGTCGAGGCCCTTCCATGTACCCAGCCCTACCCATCATCACCGTGCTCGGCGCCAGCGGCGCCCAGGGCGGTGGCCTGGCCCGCGCGCTGCTGTGCCCTACGCGCCAGCGTTTTGCCGTGCGCGCCGTCACGCGCAAGCCGGCCTCGCCGGCCGCGCGCGCGCTGGCCGAGGCCGGTGCCGAGGTGGTGGCCGCCGACCTGGATGACCCGCACACGTTGCGCCGCGCCTTCGAAGGCGCGCACGGGGTGTTTGCCGTCACCAACTTCTGGGAACACCTGTCGCCCGAACGCGAGCGGCTGCAGGCGCGCAACATCGCCGACGCGGCGCGTGATGCCGCGGTGCGCCACGTCATCTGGTCGACGCTGGAAGATACGCGCCGCTGGGTGCCGCTGGACGACCCGCGCCTGCCCACGCTGATGGGCTGCTACAAGGTGCCGCACTTCGACGCCAAGGGCGCTGCCGACGCCTGCTTCCGTGAACGCGGCCTGCCGCTGACGCGCCTGCTGACCTCGTTCTTCTGGGACAACCTCATTCACTTCGGCATGGGCCCGCGGCGCGGCGTCGACGGCGCGCTGACCCTGGCCTTGCCGATGGGCGACGCGCCGCTGCCGGGCATCGCCAGCGTGGACATCGGTGCCTGCGCCGCCGCGCTTTTCGCCCGCGGCGAAGCAGCCATCGGCCGGTGCGTGGGCGTCGCCGGCGGCCACCTGACCGTGGCGCAGATGGCCGAGGTGCTCTCGGGCGTGCTGGGCGAGCCGGTGTTGCCGGCCTCGCCGCGATTTGCCGACTACGCGGCGCTGCCCTTCGCGGGCGCGCCCGATCTGGCCAACATGTTCCAGTTCAAGCACGACTTCAATGCCGAGTACTGCGGCCGCCGCGATGTGGCCGCCACGCGCGAGCTGCACCCGGGCCTGCTGGACTTCGCCACCTGGGCCACGCGCCACGCCCACGGCCTGCGCGCGGCAGCCGGGCTCGGCTGACGCGCCGTCAGCGCGCCTTCCACGCCGGCCGCATCAGCACCAGCTGGCTCGACGGCGGCGTGACCTTGGGGTCGAAGGGGTGGGTGGACTGTCCGCCTGCGGCCGCGCGGATCTTCAGCACGTACAGCCGCGTTTCCGCATACGGCGGCACGCCCAGGTAGCGCTCCACCGCGCGTTCGCCGGCGTTGTAGGCCGCGGCGGCGAGCGTCAGGTCGCCCTCGAAGAAGGACAGCAGCCAGCGCAGGTAGGCCATGCCGCCGCGCAGGTTCTGCGCCGGGTCGCGGATGTTGCGCACGCCGAAGCGGGTGGCGGTGTCGGGCATCAGCTGCATCAGGCCCTGTGCGTTCTTGGGCGAGACGGCATTGGCGTCGAAGTTCGACTCGGTGGCGATGAAGGCCAGCACCACGTGCGGCTGCAGCTGGTATTCGGGTGCCACCAGGTTGACGAAGCGCACGATGGGTTCGGGCGCGTTGCGCGGCGGCGGGGGCGGCGGCAACGTGGCCGGTGGCTTGTTGGCGGCCACGCGGGGCGGCGGGGGCGGTGGTGGTGTGCGGTCTTCCTCGGGCTGGCGCAGGCAGGCCGGCGGCGGGCCCTGCGGCGTGCCCATGCGGGCCAGGATGTTCTGCGCCTGGCTCATGCCCTGTTCGGCGGCGGCGGCGAACAGGTGCGCGGCCTGCGCTTCGTCGCGCTGCACGCCGCGCGCGTTGGTCAGCATCCAGCCCAGGCTGTATTGCGCCTCGGCGTCGCCGAAACGGGCGGCGCGGCCGTAGAGCTCGGCGGCGCGCACGGGGTCGCGCTCGACGCCGTCGCCGAACTCCAGCGCCTTGGCCTCGTTGCGCCAGCGCTCCACCTGCGCCGGCACCACCGGCCCGCGTTCGGGGGGCGGTGTGCTGGGGCGCGGCAGGTCGTCCAGTGAGGGAACCTGGGCGCGCGCCCAGGTGGCCAGCAGCAGGGCCAGTGCGACGAGGAGGTGACGGGTTGGCATCGCCGGCCAGTCTAGCGACCACGGGCCTGTACGCCGGACGGCGTATTTCACGCGGCAGGGCGCATCCCTAACCTGCGGCCTCACCTTTCCACAGGAGCGAGAGACCCATGAAGACCACGCGCCGCGACGTCGGCAAGACCCTGAGTGCCCTGGCCCTGGCTGCGGCGTCCTTCGGCATCGCCGGCAACGCATTCGCGCAGGAGACCATCAAGGTCGGCGTGCTGCACTCGCTGAGCGGCACGATGGCCATCTCTGAGACGGTGCTCAAGGACACCATCCTGATGGAGATCGACGCCATCAACGCCAAGGGCGGCCTGCTGGGCAAGAAGCTCGAAGCCGTGGTGGTGGACCCCGCTTCCAACTGGCCGCTGTTCGCCGAAAAGACGCGCCAGCTGATCAGCAAGGACAAGGTCTCGGTGATCTTCGGCTGCTGGACCAGCGTCTCGCGCAAGAGCGTGCTGCCGGTGGTGGAAGAGCTCAACGGCCTGCTGTTCTATCCCGTGCAGTACGAAGGCGAAGAGCTCAGCAAGAACGTCTTCTACACCGGCGCCGCCCCCAACCAGCAGGCGATTCCCGCAGTGGAATACCTGATGAGCAAGGACGGCGGCAGCGCCAAGCGCTGGGTTCTGCTGGGCACCGACTACGTCTACCCGCGCACCACCAACAAGATCCTGCGCGCCTTCCTGAAGAGCAAGGGCGTGGCCGAAGCCGACATCATGGAGGAGTACACCCCCTTCGGGCATTCGGACTACCAGAGCATCATCGCCAAGATCAAGAAGTTCAGCGCCGAAGGCAAGAAGACGGCCGTCGTGTCCACCATCAACGGCGACAGCAACGTGCCCTTCTACAAGGAACTGGGCAACCAGGGCCTGAAGGCCACCGACGTGCCGGTGGTGGCGTTCAGCGTGGGTGAAGAAGAACTGCGCGGCGTCGACACCAAGCCGCTCGTGGGCCACCTGGCCGCCTGGAACTACTTCCAGTCGATCAAGAACCCGACCAACGAGGCCTTCATCAAGCAGTGGAGCGCCTACGCCAAGGCCAAGGGCATCGCCGGCCACAAGGACAAGGCGCTGACGAACGACCCGATGGAAGCCAGCGTCATCGGCTTCCACATGTGGGCCCAGGCCGTCACCAAGGCCAAGAGCACCGACACCGACAAGGTCATCGCTGCCATGGCCGGCCAGACCTACAAGGCGCCCAGCGGCATCGTCAGCAAGATGGACGAGAAGAACCACCACCTGCACAAGAGCGTGTTCATCGGCGAGGTGCAGGCCGATGGCCAGTTCAAGGTGGTGTGGAAGACCCCGGGCCCGGTGAAGGCCCAGCCCTGGAGCCCGTTCATCCCCGAGAACAAGGGCAAGCCGGACGAGCCCGTCGTCGCCAAGAAGTAAGCGGATGCGCAGCCTGAAGACCCTCGTCGGAGGGCTGCTGCTGGCTTGTGTCGGGCTGGCGCAAGCGCTCACGCCCGACCAGGCCCTGCGCATCGCGCAGGGCGAGAGTGATGCCCGCATCGCGGCCCTGAACGAGGTGGTGGTCGCGGCCGACCCCGCCTTGGCCGCCTACGTGCAGGCCCTGCTCGCCGACGAGGTGAAACTCGCCGGCGGCAAGGCGCTCATCGTGCGCGACGGCAAGGTGACGGACGCCGCCACCGGCGCCGCTGCCACCTTGCCCGCCGATGGCGTGGAAGACGTCGTCAACCCCAACCGCATGCGGCGCGAGCTGGAATCGGCGCTCGCCGCGCTCAAGCTCTTCTCGCCCGACCGCGCCACACGCGCACAGGCCGTGGCCGAGCTGAAGGAACTGGCCGACGAGGGCAAGCTGGCCCTGTTCGAGAAGGCCGAGAAGACCGAGACCGATGAGGGCATCCGCGCCCAGCTGGCGATGCTGAAGGCCACGGCGCTGATCAATTCCGATGACAAGGCCAAGCGCATGGCCGCCGCCAAGCTGCTGGCCGACAGCGACCAGCCCGTCACCAAGAGCCTGCTGATCGAGCGCCTGGCTGCCGAGACCGATGCCGAAGTGAAGGCGGCGCTCAACGCCAGCCTCTCGGCGGTGTCGTCGCGCCTGGCCTGGGGCGAACGATTCGGCGTGCTCTTCACCGGCATCAGCCTGGGCAGCATCCTGCTGCTGGCCGCGCTCGGCCTGGCCATCACCTACGGCCTGATGGGCGTCATCAACATGGCGCATGGCGAGCTGATCATGATCGGCGCCTACGCCACCTACTTCATGCAGAACCTGTTCCGGCAGGTGATGCCGGGCGCGTTCGACTACTACATCATCGCGGCCATCCCCTTCAGCTTCCTGGCCAGCGCGCTGGTGGGCGCGGCGATGGAGCGCACGGTGATCCGCTGGCTCTACGGCCGCCCGCTGGAAACGCTGCTGGCCACCTGGGGCATCAGCCTCATCCTCATGCAGACCGTGCGCACGCTGTTCGGCGCGCAGAACGTGGGCGTGGAGAACCCGGCCTGGCTGTCGGGTGGCGTGCAGGTGCTGCCCAACCTGGTGCTGCCCTACAACCGGCTGGCCATCCTGGCGTTCGCGGCGCTGGTGCTGCTGGGCATGGCGCTGCTGATCGGCAAGACCCGCCTGGGCCTCTTCGTGCGCGGCGTCACGCAGAACCGGCGCATGGCCTCGTGCGTGGGCGTGAACACGGCACGCGTGGACACCTATGCCTTCGCGCTCGGTGCCGGCATCGCAGGCCTGGCCGGCTGCGCGCTCAGCCAGGTGGGCAACGTCGGGCCCGACCTGGGCCAGGGCTACATCGTGGACAGCTTCATGGTGGTGGTGCTGGGCGGCGTGGGGCAGATCGCCGGCACGGTCTACGCGGGCCTGGGCCTGGGCCTCTTGAACAAGCTGCTGGAAGGTGTGAGCGGCGCGGTGCTGGCCAAGATCATGGTGCTGGTGTTCATCGTGATCTTCATCCAGAAGCGGCCGCAGGGCATCTTCGCGCTGAAGGGCAGGTCGGCGGAATGAAGCCTTCGATCCTGGGCCCCAAGGGCTGGGCCGGTGTGCTGGCCGCGGCCATCGTCATCGGCGTGCTGGTGCCGGTGCTGAACCTGCTGGTGCCCGACGGCAATGTCTTCCACCTGAGCGACTTCTACGTCAGCCTGCTCGGCAAGATCCTGTGTTACGCCATCTGCGCGCTGGCGATGGACCTGATCTGGGGCTACACCGGCATCCTCTCGCTGGGCCACGGCCTCTTCTTCGCCCTGGGCGGCTACGCCATGGGCATGTACCTGATGCGCCAGATCGGCCGCGACGGCCAGTACAAGTCGGACATGCCCGACTTCATGGTGTTCCTGAACTGGAAGGAATTCCCCTGGCACTGGGCGCTCTCGGACAGCTTCGTCGCGCAGATGCTCTTCGTGGTGCTGGTGCCCGGCCTGCTCGCCTTCGTATTCGGCTTCTTCGCGTTCCGCTCGCGCATCAAGGGCGTGTACTTCTCGATCATCACGCAGGCG
>CAYREA010000102.1:0-16854 GCA_964423075.1 uncultured Rubrivivax sp.
GTCGATAGCGCCATGCTGCACTACCTGGGCGCGGCGATGGCCGTGGTGGCGCAGGAAAAGCCAGCGTAAAAGTTGGCGTGCGGCATATCCAGGCGATGGCCATGTAGAATCGGCCATCGCCAATCACAGGAAAAACCGATGCGCCGCTTTCTGTTTGCTTGCCTGACCCTGCCCGCCTTGCATATCGCCATGGCGGCCGAAGCGCCCACCGGTGGCTCGGTGGTGCTGGCGGCCATCATGCTGAAGCTAGGCGCCTACGGCTTCCTGCGCTTCTCGATGCCCATCACGCCCGACGCGGCGCACGAGTACGCCTGGTTCATCATCGCGCTGAGCCTGACAGCCGTGCTCTACATCGGCCTCGTGGCCCTGGTGCAGCAGGACATGAAGAAGCTGGTGGCCTACAGCTCGATCGCCCACATGGGCTTCGTGACGCTCGGCTTCTTCATCTTCAACGATCTCGGCGTGGCCGGCGCCATCGTGCAGATGATCAGCCACGGCTTCGTCTCGGGTGCGATGTTCCTGTGCATCGGCGTGCTCTACGACCGTGTGCACAGCCGCGAGATCGCGGCCTACGGCGGCGTGGTCAACACGATGCCGAAGTTCGCCGCCTTCGCCGTGCTGTTTGCCATGGCCAACTGCGGCCTGCCGGGCACGGCGGGTTTTGTCGGCGAGTGGATGGTGATCCTGGGCGCCGTGAAGTTCAACTTCTGGATCGCCGCGCTGGCGTCGACGACCCTGGTGTTCGGCGCCGCCTACACACTGTGGATGGTCAAGCGCGTGTACTTCGGCGACGTGGCCAACAAACACGTGAAGGAGCTGCAGGACATCAACGGCCGCGAGTTCCTGATGCTGTCGCTGCTGGCCGCTGCCGTGTTGTGGATGGGCCTGTACCCGAAGGTCTTCACCGACCCGATGAACGCCTCGGTGGCCGAACTGCTGCGGCACGTTGCCGTGCCGAAGCTGAACTGACATGAATCCCATGAACTGGCCTGTGATCCACCCCGAACTGTGGCTGCTGGTGGCGGCCTGCGCCGTGCTGCTGGTGGACCTGTTCAGCAACGACACCCAGCGCCGCCCCACCTTCTGGCTCACGCAGGCCGCGGTGGCCTTGTTCGCCTGGCTGCAGCTCGAACGCGCGCTGGGCGGCATGGCCGCCTACGGCCTGAAGGGCATGGTGGTGGTCGACCCGATGGGTTCGCTGCTGGCCTTCTTCGCCGCGCTGGCGGTGATGGTCACCATCGGCTACGCCCGCCCCACGCTGGGCGCGCGCGAGATGCTCAAGGGTGAGTTCTTCACGCTCACGTTGTTCGTGCTGCTGGGCATCAGCGTGATGTGCTCGGCCAACAACTTCCTGGTGGTGTACCTGGGCCTGGAGCTGATGAGCCTGAGCCTGTATGCGCTGTGTGCGCTGCGCCGCGATCACGCCATCAGCACCGAAGCGGCGATGAAGTACTTCGTGCTCGGCGCGCTGGCCAGCGGCTTCCTGCTGTACGGCCTTTCGATGATGTACGGCGCCACCGGCACGCTGGAGATTCCGCGTGTCTTCGAGCGCATCTCCACCGGCAGCATCAACAAGGAAGTGCTGGTCTTCGGCGTCGTCTTCGTCGTCGCCGGCCTGGGCTTCAAGCTCGGCGCCGCGCCTTTCCACATGTGGGTGCCCGATGTCTACCAGGGCGCGCCGACCTCGGTGACGCTGCTGATCGGCGGCGCGCCGAAGTTCGCGGCCTTTGCCGTCACCATCCGCCTGCTGGTGGAAGGCATGCTGGGCCTGGCGGTCGACTGGCAGCAGATGCTCGTCGTGCTGGCCGTGGCTTCGCTGGCGGTGGGCAACCTGGCCGCCATCGCGCAGACCAACCTGAAGCGCATGCTGGCCTACAGCACCATCTCGCAGATGGGCTTCATCGTGCTGGGGCTCACCGCGGGTGTCGTCAGCGGCAACACGCTGAGCGCGGGCAATGCCTACAGCTCGTCGATGTTCTACCTGGTGGCCTACGTGCTCACCACGCTGGGCACCTTCGGCCTGATCATGTTCCTGTCGCGCCAGGGCTTCGAAAGCGAAGACATCAACGACTTCGCGGGCCTGGCCAAGCGCAGCCCCTGGGTGGCCGGCGTGATGACGGTGTTCCTGTTCTCGCTGGCCGGCGTGCCGCCGATGGTGGGCTTCTTCGCCAAGCTGGCCGTCATCCAGGCCCTGGTGACGACCAACGTGCCCTTCTACATCTACCTGGCCGTGGCCGCGGTGATGTTCTCGCTGATCGGCGCCTTCTACTACCTGCGCGTGGTGAAGGTGATGTGGTTCGACGAACCGGTGCAGACCGCCCCCGTGCTGCAGGGCCAGGGCGTGAGCGCGCTGCTGGCCGTGAACGGCCTGGCGGTGCTGGTGTTCGGGCCTTTCTCGGGTGGCTTGATGGCGCTGTGCCGAGACGCCATCGTCAAGGCCCTGGCCAGCTAGGCGGCCGCGCTTGGCCGCCGACGACAGCCACCTGATCGAGAAGCGCCTCGGCGGGCGTGTGCTGCTCTCCGGGGGCTTCCTGGAAGTCCACAAGGACGAGGTGAGCCTGCCCGACGGCAGCCGCGCCACGCGCGAGTACATCCGCCACGGCGGCGCGGTGGCGGTGATTCCGCTGCTCGACGACGGCCGCCTGGTGCTGGTGCGCCAGTACCGCCACCCCACCGGCAAGGTGCTGCTGGAGATCCCCGCCGGCAAGCTGGACGCGGGTGAAGACCAGCTGGCCTGCGCGCAGCGCGAGCTGCAGGAAGAGACCGGCTACGTCGCCCGTGAATGGGCCTTCGGCGGCGAGATCCACAACGCCGCCGCCTATTCCAGCGAGAGCATCTGGATCTGGCTGGCGCGCGGCCTGGTGCCCGGCCCCGCGCGGCCCGACGCCGGGGAATTCGTGGAAACCGTCACGATGTCGCTGGCCGAGCTGGAAACCATCCACGACGCCGGCCATCTGCCCGACGTGAAGACCCAGCTTGCCCTGCACTGGCTGCTGCGCGCCCAGGCCACCGGGCGCACGTGGCCCTGGCAACACGCATCATCGCCTGCCACCCTATGATGGCCGCACGATGAAAGTGCTCAACCTGCGCTGCGCCAACGGCCACGGTTTCGAAGGCTGGTTCTCTTCCGAGGACGATTTCCTCAGCCAGAACGGCCGCGGCCTCATCGACTGCCCGCTCTGCGCCGACCATGTCATCTCGCGCCTGCCCACCGCGCCGCGGCTGAACCTGTCAGGCGCGCGCGCGCCCGCTGCAGCGCCACCGGCCGCGCCACAACCGGCCGACCTGCAGGCCGCCTGGCTGCACGGCGTGCGCAAGCTGATGGCCAGCACCGAAGACGTGGGGCAGCGCTTCGCCGAAGAGGCGCGGCGCATCCACTACGGCGAGTCGGCGCAGCGCGGCATCCGCGGCCAGGCCACGCCGGAAGAGCGCGAGGCGCTCAGCGAAGAGGGCATCGAGACCGTGGCCATTCCCGTGCCGCGAGCACTCGACGGCCCGGTGCAGTAGCTACAGCACGCGCCCCGGATTCAGGATCCCCAGCGGATCCAGCGCGGCCTTGATGCCGCGCATCAGCTGCAGCGCCACGGGTGACTTGCGCAGCGCCAGTTCGTCGCGCTTGAGCGAGCCGATGCCATGTTCGGCCGAGAACGAGCCGCCGAAACCCGCCACCACATCGAACACCACCGTGTTCACGGCGTGCTCGTGTTCGGCCAGGAAGCGCGCGCCATCGGCGCCCTGCGGAGCCTGCACGTTGTAGTGCAGGTTGCCGTCGCCCAGGTGCCCGAAGTTGACCAGGCGCACGCCGGGCCAGCGTTGCTGCAGTTGCGCGTCGGCGGCCTCGACGAAGGCCGGGATGGCCGACACCGGCACCGAGATGTCGTGCTTGATGTTCAGGCCTTCTTCGGCCTGCGCCAGCGGGATGCTCTCCCGCACCTGCCACAGCGCCTGGCTCTGCGCCAGGCTCTCGGCCACCACGGCGTCCTGCACGCAGCCTGCTTCGAGCGCGGCTTCGAGCAGCGATTCGAAGCGCTGGCGCGCGGCGGCTTCGCTTTCGGTGTCGCTCTGCTCCAGCAGCACGGTCCAGGGTGCATCGGGCAAGGGGCGGGGCAGGGTGGGGAAGTGCTTGGCCACCAGCTGCAATGCGAAGCCGCCCATCATCTCGAAGCCGGTGAGCCCGGCGCCCAGGCGCGTGCGTGCCAGCTTCAAGAGCGCCACACAATCGGCCACGCTGCCGCAGGCGGCCAGCGCGGTGGTGGTGGCCGCCGGCATGGGCGCCAGCTTGAGCGTGGCCGCGGTGATGATGCCCAGCGTGCCTTCGCTGCCGATGAAGAGGTCGCGCAGGTCGTAGCCGGTGTTGTCCTTGCGCAGGCCCGACAGGCCTTCCCACACCTCGCCCTGCGCCGTCACCACTTCCAGGCCCAGGCACAGGTCGCGCGCATTGCCCCAGCGCAGCACCTGCGTGCCGCCGGCATTGGTGGCCAGGTTGCCGCCCAGGGTGCAGCTGCCTTCGGCCGCCAGGCTCAGCGGCAGCAGCAGGCCACGCGCGGCAGCGGCTTCCTGCACCGCCTGCAGCACACAGCCGGCTTCGGCGGTGAGCGTGAGGTTGGCTTCGTCGAGAGCCCGCACGCGGTTCATGCGCTGCAGGCTCAGGAGCACTTGCGTGCCGCTGCCGTCGGGCACGCCGCCGCCCACCAGGCCTGTGTTGCCACCCTGCGGCACGATGGCCACGCGGGCCGCAGCACAGGCGCGCACCACGGCGGCCACTTCGGCCGTGCTGCCGGGCCGCACCACCGCCAGCGCCTTGCCGTGCCAGCGCTTGCGCCAGTCGCGTTCCCAGGCGCTGAGGTCGCCTTCGGTGAGCACGTGGGCGGGGCCGACGGCCTCGCGCAGCGTGGCGAGCAGGTTCATGCAGGCACCTGCGCCGCGGCGCGCAGCCGGCGCCGGATGTAGAAGCCGCTGACGCCGAAGATGAAGAGGCTGAGCACGATCTCCAGCACCGCCAACGCTGCGCCCAGGCCGCCTTCGCTGGTGGCCCGCACCAGCCCTTCCAGCACGTAGAGCCAGATCAGCAGGCTCAGCCAGCGGAAGGTGTACATGCGGTGGCGCAGCAGCCCCGCCACGCAGAACACCAGCGGCAGCACCTTCAGCGCCAGCGTGCCGCTGCCGGTGGGGGCCAGCCACAGTTCCCAGGCCAGGCACAGCGCAATCAGGCCTAGCAGGCCCGCCAGGGCCAACGCGCGGGCCGCGCGCACGGCGGGTTCGGGCAGGTTCGATTCAGGCATGCGGCATCATAGCCAGCATGACTACGCTGCTTGCCCGCGTGGGCGAGTGGCGCGCCCGCGGTGCCGTTCTGCTCGAGACCCTGCGCACCTGGCCCTGGTTCGACACCCTGCGCACGTTGCGCCAGCGCTTCCGCGAAGACCGCCTGGGCCTCACCGCCGGCAGCCTGACCTTCACCACGCTGATCGCGCTGGTGCCGCTGGTCACGGTGAGCCTGGCGGTGTTCACTGCCTTCCCGATGTTCTCGGGCTTCGAGACCTCGCTGGAGAAGTACTTCCTGCAGAACCTGGTGCCCGACAGCATCGCGCGGCCAGTGATGCGCTCGCTGACGCAGTTCGCTTCGAAAGCACGCGGCGTCGGCACCGTGGGCCTGCTGCTGCTGCTGGCCACCGCCCTGGCGATGGTCTTCACCATTGACCGCACGCTCAACGCCATTTGGCGCGTGCAGCGGCCGCGGCCGCTGGCGCAGCGGGTGCTGGTCTACTGGGCCGGGCTCACGCTGGGGCCGCTGGTGCTGGGCGTGAGCCTGTCGCTCACGTCCTACGCGCTGTCGGCGTCCAAGGGCCTGGTGACCGCGATGCCGGGCGGCGTGAGCCTGCTGCTGGAACTGGTGCAGTTCCTGATGTTCGCCGGCGCCGCCGCGGGCCTGTTCCACTACGTGCCCAACACCGCGGTGCGCTGGTCACACGCCTGGGCCGGCGGCCTCTTCGTCGCCATCGCCTTCGAAGGTGCGAAGAAGGGCCTGGCCTGGTACGTCGACTCGGTGCCCACCTACTCGGCGGTGTATGGTGCCTTCGCCACCGTGCCCATCCTGCTGCTGTGGATCTACCTGGGCTGGGTGATCATGCTGCTGGGTGCGGTGATCGCGGCCTACGCACCCAGCCTGCAGATGCGCGTGGTGGCGCGTGAGCTCACCCCCGGCTGGCGTTTCGAACTCGCGCTTACTGTGCTGCGCCGCCTGCAGGCCGCACGAGCAGGCCCGCACCATGGCCTGTCGCTGGTGGCGCTGGGCGAAGGCCTGCGTGCCGACCCGCTGCAGCTGGAACCCATCGTCGACCTGCTGGCGGCCATCGACTGGGTGTCGCGCCTGGACGAAGGCAGCCGCTCGCGCCACGTGCTGCTGTGCGACCCGGCGCGCACGCCGCTGGCGCCGCTGGTGGAACGCACGCTGCTGCAGCCTGGCGAGGCCACGCGCGTGGTGGCCTCGCGCCTGGCGCAGATGACGCTGGCCGAGGCGCTGGCCCTGCCCTGAAGCCACGCCGCTATGCTGCGACCCCCCGTTCAAGGAGCAGCGATGGACCTCGACAGCCAAGGACTTGCAACCCGCCGCCAGGTGCTCGGCGACGCCTACGTCGACAACGCGCTCGCCAAGGCGACGCCATTCACGGCGCCGCTGCAGGAGCTGGTGACGCGCCATGCCTGGGGCAACACCTGGCAACGCCAGTGCATCGACCTGCGCACGCGCAGCATCGTCACCGTGTCCATGCTCGTGGCACTGGGCCGCATGCACGAGCTGAAGATCCACGTGCGCGGCGCGCTGAACAACGGCGTGACGAAGGAAGAGCTGCAGGAGATCTTCCTGCACGCCAGCGTGTACTGCGGCTTTCCGGCCGCGGTGGACGCCTTCCGCGCAGCCGCCGAGGTGATCGACGCCGCGTGAGCGTGTCGATCCGGGCGGGTGTCGTTCGTCGCCCAGACAGGTTTCACCCGACGAGCACTGCGCATGACATCCACCCTCTACTTCTCACGCAACCCCAACCCGCGCCTGGCCGTGGCCGTGGCGCGGTATCTGGCGGCACCGGTCCACTACGAGTGGGCGTCGCCGCTGGCGCCGGGGCAGGCCGAGAAGTTCCGCCCGCTGAACCCCTCACTGCGCCTGCCCATCCTGGCCGGCAACGACGGCTCGCTGTGGGAGGCCGACGCCATCGCCTGCCGGCTGTCGCAACTGCGCGGCTCGGACTTCTGGCGCAGTGGCGCCGATGCGCCGGACATGATCCGCTGGATCAGCTGGGCGCGTGACCACTTCATGCGGGCCTGCGACATCGTGCACTTCGAGCGCGGCACCAAGCAGCGCTACGGCCTGGGCCCGGTGGACGAGGCCCTCGTGGACGAAGGCCTGCGCCTGTTCCACGAGAGCGCCGCCGTGCTGGAAGCGCAACTGCAGGGCCGCGACTGGCTGCTGCCCAGTGGCCTCAGCCATGCCGACTTCCGCATGGCCACCTTCCTGCCCTTCAACGACGTGGCCCGGCTGCCGCTGGCCGAGCACCCTGCGGTGGACGCCTGGAACCAGCGCCTGATGGCGCTGCCGGCCTGGGCCGACCCGTTCGCGGGCCTGGACGCGCCCGAATTGCCGCCGGTGCCGGGCTGAACCCGGACGGTCCGCATCAGCGTGCGCGTTCGGGCACGAAGCGTGCACACAGCGCCAGCAACGCCGAGGCGACCACCACCACCACCAGCGCCGCCGTCAGCGAACTGGCGGTGGCGATGCTGCCCACCAGCGGCGGCCCGATCATCAGGCCGCCGTAGCCGATGGACGTCACCGAGGCGATGGCCGCCGCCCGGCTGGCGCCGGGCACACGCGTCGCGGCGTTGAAGAGGATGGGCGCCACCGGCGCCAGGCCGGCGCCGACGAGCGCGAAGCCGACCAGCGCCACCGTCTCGTGGCGGGCCAGCAGCACCACCGCCATCGCCACGGCGGCCAGGGTGGCGCTGGCGCGCAGCACGGCACGTTCGGAGTACCGCGAGCGCAGCGCATCGCCGCCGAAGCGCGCCAGCGCCATCGCACCCGCGAACGCGGCGTAACCGATGGCACCGCGCGCCTGCGGCACGCCGACGTCCTGCTTCAGGTAGAGCACGCACCAGTCGTACATCACGCCTTCGGCCGTCATGCCGGCGAAGATGAGCAGGCCGATGACCAGCAGCGCCCCGCGTGGCCAAACGAAATGGGCCGGCCCCTCCGGGCCGCCCGCCACCGCGTGCGTTTCCAGCATGCCGCGCGACGCGATCCCGGCCACCAGCGCGGTGCCCGCCGCCACCGCCGCCAGCTGCAGGCTCGGCGCCACGCCGGCACCCAGCAGCAGCGCAGCGAGCGCGGCCCCGAGCATGCCGCCGACGCTGAACATGCCATGCAGGTTGCTCATGATGGCGCGGCCGCCCAGGCTTTCGAGCTCGGAGCCTTCGGTGTTGATGGCCACGTCGAACAGGCTGGAGGCGGCGCCGAAGCAGAACATCACCGGCACCAGCAGCGCAAAGCTGCCGAGTTCGAGCACGACGGCGAGCATCAGGCAGGTGGCTGCGGCCGCCAGCGCGGCGCCGCGCCGCGCGCCGAGCCGGCCGACGAAGCGGCCGGCAACGAAGAGCGAGAGCACGGCCCCCATGGCCGCCGCCAGCAACGCCATCGACAGCGTGGCGTCGCTGAGGGCATAACGCGCCTTGACCGACGCGATGTGCGCGCCCCAGGTGCCGGCCACCACGCCCAGCGCGAGGAATTGCACGCGCGTGGCGTGGCGGGCCTGTGCGATGCACGCAGACGAAGGCGTGGCGTCGTGGGTGAGTGTGGTGCTGGGTGCCATGGGCGAGCGCTCCGTGCCGACTGACAGAGATCCGTAGCCGGCGCCACGCATCGCGAGCCATGGAACAAGGGCCAGATTGTCGGCCAGAAGGCGCCCCTCAAACCCGATGACACCGGGGCACTCCGCGTTCGTCTGCAGATGGAGGATCGCGTGCGCCGCGGCTGGTGGATGGCTGCGCCGAGATGGTGATGGCGCGTCAGAGCCAAACCGGGCGCAGGTGAACGCAAGGGCCCGGCGCCGCCAGCCAGGCGGCCGTGGCGAAACCGGGCCGGCGACTCAGCGCGCCATCATTGCACCGTCAGCGCACCGAGCTCGCTGACCACGCCGCCCCAGGGCGAGAAGCCGGTGGTGCTGCTGCTGCCGTAGGACAGGATCCCGGTGATCACCGCACCCGTGCCGTCGTAGACCCAGATCGAGGATCCGCTGTCGCCGCCCGCGCTGAAGGTGCTGCTGTTGATCTCCACCGAGCACAGAGCCCCGTACGTGTTGCCGGCACCGTCGCCCACCAGGGCGTCGACGCAGACTCGGGCCACGCGGCCCGAGCGCGTGCCGGTGGTGCGGCCGGTCTTGTAGACCGTCTGCCCGACGGCCGGCGTGTTCAGCGTGCCGCGAACCGGGATGGTGCCGGCGACGATGAGGCTGTTGGTGTTGGTCACCAGCACGCGCGCGAAGTCGACCGCACTGGCTGCGGCGCCGGAGACGAACAGCGCATCGGCACGGCGGCAGCCCAGGGTGTCGGGCAACGAGCAGCTGAAGCCGGCGGGGTCGACGCGCTCGTTGCCGACGTAGGTGCCGTTGGGCGCCCTCATCGAGGTGTTCGCGGTGACGCTGTAGACGCGCTGGCTGCAGTGCGACGCGGTGACGAAGCCGCGCACCCCGGCCCGGGTGGCCGGCACGCCCACCGAGCAGACGAAGGTGCCGCTGGTGGTGGTGAAGTTGAACTGCGCGCCGGCTGCCAGCGGCGTGGGCTGCGCCCGCACCGAGACGCCGACGGTGGCACGCTGCAGCGGCAGCTCGGCCGGGCGCAGCACGATGGCGGCGCCGGGAATGCCGGCGGCGGTCAGCTGCCGAGCCAAGGCTTCCACCTGGTCGGCGCGCAGCGTCTCGTTGTAGCTGACCTCGACACGATTGGCTTCGCGGTCGATGTGCGTGGCGATGATGCCGTCGGCCGTGGCCATCTTGAACGCGCCTTGCTTGAAGCTCAGCAGCTGGCGCGAGTCGTAGAGTGCCGCACGCACCTCGGGGGCGATGTCCATGGCCATCTGCGACGAGAGCGCACGCGCCGCCAGCTCGGGCGGGGTGCCGGCCGGCAACGCCATGCGCGCCACCAGGCTGCCGTCGTCGCGGTAGATCCAGCCGGCAAAGCCCGGCACGCGGTCGGCGATCTGGGCTTCCATTTCATCGGGGTTCAGCAGGTCCGCCCGCTGGCCCAGCAGGCCGCGCACCGCGCCCAGCACCCGCTGCTGGGCCTGCATGAGCTTGTCGCTTGCGTCCGCTTCCTCGGCGCTGCGCGCCAGGTTTGCGTTCTTCTCCTCGGCCTGTGCGCTGGCGGCTGAAACGCCGAGCACCAGGCATACGCCGACCGCCATCCGATTCAACACGTGTCCGTACTTCAAGTTCGTTCCTCGTTGGGGTTGAGTGAAGAAGATCGGGCCTGCCGATAGCTCGTGGCCCGGCGAGCCTAACCGCCGTGCTTGGTGGAGCGCAGCCGGCGCAGTCTAGGAATTTCTTGGCGCGCACGGCAGTTCTTTTGTAAAGAACTGCAAACAAGGCGCCCCGGCGCGGTGGCGTGCTGGTCACGCCACGGGGCTTGCCCTGGCAGCCATGTCAGCGCAGCCGCATCTGCCCCGGCAACGGCACCGTGCGCCGCAGCACGTCTTCGCTCAGCCACACCGCCGCGCGCCGCGCGCGTTCGGCCACCACCGGCAACGGCAGCTGCTGGTAGTCGTCGTTGAAGACCTCGAAGCTGTAGTCGCCGCGGTAGCCCAGGCGGTCGAGTTCCACCACCAGCCGGGCCAGCTCTTTGCTGTGCACCCCTTCGCCGGGGAACACGCGGAAGGTGCGCGCGGTGGTCATGCGTTCCTCGAAGGTGGGCGTCTCCTGCCACATGAAGTCGCTCAGCTGCACGAGGTAGATGCGCAGCGGGTCGAGCATGTCCAGGTCTTCCAGCGAGTCTTGCGCAGCGAAGATGTGGAAGGAATCGAGGCCGATGCCGAGGTTGGCGCAGTCGGCTTCGCAGACGATCTCCCAGGCCTGGGTGAAGCGGTTGACGGTGCGGCCCCAGCTCAGCGCCTCGTAGGCGATCTTGATGCCATGCGGCAGCGCCAGCATGGCCAGCTTGCGCAGGTCGCGCGCCAGTTCGGCCTTGTCGCTGCTGGCGTGGCGGCTGGTGGAGCTGCAGGCCAGCATCACCTTGCAGCCCAGGGCGCTGCACATCTCGATCATCGCCTTGGCGATGTCCACCTTGTAGGCGTGCAGCCGGCCCGAGAGGCCCTCGAAGTCGCGCAGCACCTGGAAGCCGGTGCCACGCAGGCCGCTGGTGCGCACGGCCTTCACCGCGGCTTCGAGCCCGTCGGGGTGGCCCACCACGTCGCGCGCGCTCAGCATCACCTGGCCGAAGCCGGCTTCGCGGATGGCGCGCAGCTTGGCTTCCAGCGAGCCCGCCAGGCTGATGGTGTCCATGCCGAATTCGTCGATCTTCATGGCGGGCTCACGAACGTTCGTCGTGCACGAGTTCGAACACCACCGAGTGCATGACGTTGCGGGTTAGCGCGCCGCGTGTGCCCACCTTGAGGTTGGCCGACTCGACGAACTCCACGCCCTGGCGCTGCAGCGTGGCCGCGGCCGTGGGCACGTCGGGCGTGCCGAAGGCGACGCGGTGGAAGAGTTCCTGCTCGTCGTAGCTCAAGGTCACCGGATCGGGTTCGATCAGCTGCAGGTAGAAACGCTGCGCCGGCTCGCACGGGCTCTGCAGCACCGTGCCCTTGGGCAGGATGCCGAAGCGTGTTTCCTCGGGCAGGCGCACGCAGCCGAACAGGCGGCCGTAGAACTCGGTCCAGTCGTCGGTGCGGTCGCGGCCGATGTACTGCACGATGCCGAACCAGTGCAGCCCGGCGCGCATGGGCGGGTGCAGGTCCACGCCCGGGATGGGGCGGAAGTCGATGTCGAAGATGCTGAACTCCCGCCAGCGGTCGACGAAGTAGATCTGCGCGCCGCCCGGGCCGTGGATGCCGGGGATGTTCAGCTCCATCATCTGCGCGTGGTTGGGCACCTCCCAGGCACCGAGCTCCAGCGCGCGGTCGAAGGCGGCACGCGCGTCGCGCACGCGCAGCGCCAGGGCCGTGATGCGCGGGCTGCCGGCGTCCACCGCGCCGGTGCTGAGCATCAGGCCGGCGTGGGCGTTGACGACGATGTTCATCGCGCCCTGCCGATACAGCAGCACCTCGCGCGAGCGGTGGCGTGCCACCGGCTTGAAGCCCAGCGTTTCCAGCACATGGCCCAGGGCCTGCGGCTGGCTGGTGGTGTATTCCACGTACTCGATGCCGTCCAGGCCCAGCGGGTTGGGGGCTTCGCCGATGGCTTCGCGGTCGTTCACGGTGTCGGGCATGGGCAGCTTTCGGTTTGGCGTTCAGGTGCGCGCCGTCAACAGCGCCTGCATGTGCGCCTGCATGCGGCCGCTGTCGGGCTCGCGCCCGGTGAAGTGGCGGAAGGCGCCCACCGCCTGGCCCACGGCCATGCCGGCGCCGGTGGCCACGCGGCAGCCGATGGCGCGTGCGGCCTGCAGCAGCGCGGTGTCGAGCGGGAAGTAGACGATCTCGGACATCCACAGTTCGGGTCGCAACAGTTCTTTCGGCAGCGGCAGGCCGGGCAGCTTGTCCATGCCGGTGGGCGTGGCGTGGATCAGCCCGCTGGCGCCGGCCAGCGCCGCGGCGGGGTCGGCCGTGTAGCTGGCGCGGCGGCCTTCGTAGAGCGCGTTCAGGCGCTCGGTGAGTTCACCGGCGCGCGCCGTGTCGCTGTCCACCAGCACCAGGGCGTTGGCGCCCATGCGCAGCACCGCGTGCGCGATGGCGGAGCCCGCACCACCGGCGCCCAGCAGCACCACGCGCGACAGGTCGGCGCCGGGCAGGTCGCGCTCGAAGCCCCAGCGCCAGCCGCTGCCGTCGGTGTTGTGGCCGGTGGCGCGCCCATCCTTGAAGACCACGGTGTTGACAGCACCCATCGCGCGCGCCTCGTCGCTGAGCGCGTCGAGCAGCGGGATCACCGCCTGCTTGCAGGGGTAGGTGATGTTGAGCCCTGCAAAGCCCATGATGCGTGCCGCCGTCAGCAGCATGGGCAGCGCGCCGGCGTCGGTGGCCGTGGCGTCCAGGTCGATCAGCTGGTAGTGCAGGCGCAGGCCCTGGGCGCGGGCCTCTTCCTCCTGCATGGCCGGCGTCAGCGAACGCTGGATGCCGGCGCCGATCAGGCCCAGCAGGAACTTCGCGCCGTTCACTTGCGCAGCTTGGCCAGTTCAGCCTGCAGCTCGGCCACGGTGGCGGCGATGGCGGCACCGTGTTTGTCGATGACGGGCTTGAACTTGTCGCGCAGCTTGGCCTGCTCGGCGGGCGGCAGTTCGGTCACGGTCATGCCGGCCTTCTTGAGCTGGTCCAGTTGGCCGGCGGCGGCGTCGCGGTTCACCTGGCGCTGGTAGCGCGCGGCCTCGACGGCGGCGTCCTGCAGGATCTTCTTCTCGTCGGCCGAGAGCGTGTCCCAGACCTTCTTGCTGAAGATCATCGACTGCGGGTTGTACTGGTGGTTGCTCACCACCAGGAACTTCTGCACCTCGAAGAACTTGTTGGCCAGGATCACGCTGAAGGGGTTCTCCTGCCCGTCGATGGCCTTGGACTCCAGGCCTGCATAGACCTCGGGGAAGGCCATCGGCGTGGGGTTGGCGCCCACCGCCTTGACCCAGTCGACGTTGATGGCGTTGGGGATCACGCGCAGCTTCAGGCCTTCGAGGTCTTCCACCTTGTTGACGGCACGCTTGCCGTTGGTGATGTTGCGGAAGCCCAGTTCCCAGTACGACAGGCCGACGATGCCCTTGTCCTGCAGCCGGGCGTGCAGCTTCTGGCCGAAGGGGCCGTCGACGATGGCATCGGCCTCTTTCGCGTTGGCGAACAGGAAGGGGAAGTCGAAGACCTCGAAGTCCTTCACCTGCGAAGCCAGGATGCCGCTGTTGAGCACCGTGATGTCCACCGTGCCGCCCTGCAGCGCCGACACGGTGGGCGCGTCGCCACCCAGCACGCCGCCGGGGAAGAGGTTCACCTTCATCTTGCCGCCGCTCTTGGCGGCGACGATCTCGGCGAACTTCTCGGCCCCGGTCACCAGCGGGTGGCCCTTGGGGTTCTGCTGCGCCAGCTTGAAGCTGCGCTCCTTGATGTCCTGCGCGGTGGCCAGGCCGCAAGCGGCAGCCGCCAGGGCTGCAATCACGGTCTTGATGAACAGACGCTTCATGTTTGTCTCCTTTGTCGATCGGGTCAGTAGAAAAGCTTCATGGGCCACATCACGAGCTGCGGGAACAGCACCATGAGGAACAGGATGGCGAACTCGGCCAGCATGAATGGCATGACGCCGCGCGTCACCGCGTCCATCTTCATGCGCCCCACGCCAGCCACGGTGTTGAGCACGGTGCCCACCGGTGGTGTGATCAGGCCGATGCTGTTGTTGATGATGAACAGCACGCCGAAGTACACCGGGTCGATGCCGGCCTGCTTGATGACAGGCATCAGCACCGGTGTGAGGATCAGGATGGTGGGCGTCATGTCCATCGCCGTGCCCACCGCCATGCACAGCACCATGATGGCCAGCAGCAGCAGCGTGGGGTTGCCGATGAGCGGCTGCAGCAGCGCCGCCACCTTGCTGGGCAGGTCGGCCACCGTGATGAGCCAGGCGCTGACCATGGCCGCGGCCACCAGGAACATGATGATGGCGGTGGTCTTGGCCGCGCTGACGAAGATGCCGTAGAGCTGGGAGAGCGTCAGCTCGCGGTAGATGAAGGTGGCCACGAACCAGGCGTAGACCGCGGCCACCACCGCGGCTTCGGTGGGCGTGAACACGCCCATGCGCATGCCCACCAGGATGATCACCGGCAGCAGCAGCGCCCAGGCGGCCTGGCGCATGGCCATCCACACCACGATGGCGGGCTTCTTCGGCGGCGGCACCAGCTGTTCCTTGCGCACCAGCCACATCCAGGTGAGCCACAGCGAGGCGCCGATCAGGATGCCGGGGAAGATGCCGGCCAGGAACAGCTTGCTGATGGAGACGTTGGCGGCCACGCCGAAGATCACGAAGCCGATGCTGGGCGGGATGACCGGGCCGATCACGCCGCAGGCCGCGATCAGGCCGCCCGAGCGCGCCTTGTCGTGGCCGGCCTGCACCATCATCGGCAGCAGCAGCGCGGTGAGTGCGGCGGCGTCGGCCACCGCCGAGCCCGACAGTGCCGACAGCAGGCAGGCCGCGACGATGGCCACGTAGCCCAGGCCCCCGCGCACGTGGCCCACCAGCGCCAGCGCGAAGTTGACGATGCGGCGCGACAGCCCGCCGGTGTTCATCACCTCGCCGGCCAGCATGAAGAAGGGCACGGCCAGCAGTGGGAAGCTGTCGGCGCCGTTGATCAGGTTCTGCGCCAGGATCTGCGCGTCGAACATGTCCAGGTGCCACATCAGCGCCACGCCGCAGGCCAGCAGCGCGTAGGCGATGGGGATGCCCAGCGCCATGGCCGCCAGCAGCGAGCCCAGGAAGACGGCGACGGTCATGGCTGCTTCCCCGGAGCCTCGGCTGCCTTCTCGCGGTCGAGTTCGGCCTGCAGCTTCTGCAACTCGGCCGCTTCTTCCGATTCGGTGACCATCACCAGCTCGGACTCTTCGAGCTTGCCGCTCAGGGCGCGCCAGGCCTGGCGCAGCAGCAGGCCGCCGGCAGCCACCGAGAACACCAGGCCGGCGCTGTAGACCACGGCCATGGGCAAGCCGGTGACGGGGGCTTCCACGTCCCAGTTGATCTTCACCTGCGCCAGGCTGCCCGAGAACAGCAGCCAGGTGATGTAGAGCATCAGCGCCTGGCCCAGCAGCAGGCAGGCTTTCTTGCCCCACAGCGGCAGGCGCGAGACCAGCATGTCCGAGCCCAGGTGCGCGTTCTCCTTCAGCGCCACGATGGCGCCCAGGAAGGTGAGCCACACGAAGAGCCAGCGCGACAGCTCTTCGCTGACGGCGATGCCCGAGTTGAAGGCGTAGCGCAGCACGACGTTGCCGAACACCATCACCACCATGATGGCCAGGCACAGCGCGATCAGTGCTTCCAGCAGCTTGCAGAAACGGTCCAGGACCGTGAGCGAGGCAGGCTCCAAGTTGTCTCCTTGCACCCTGTCCCGGGTGCGTGGAGCGCATAATGTACGAACCGGTTAGTTCTTAGATCGGTGAAAACCCGTATCGCGCGTCGGCGCCAGGGTCTTGGGGCGGGGCTACCTGCGCACGAAGCGCACCACCATCTCGATGATGCTGTCGCGGCGCGCGATCAGCGCCGCCGGCGTTTCCAGGTCGCGCTGGAAGATCAGCGAGAAGGTGTGGCGGTTGGCCACGTTGAACACGCTGAGCGCGCTGATGGACATGTGCAGGTCGATCATGTCCAGGCCGCTGCGGAACACGCCGCTGGCCACGCCGCGCTCGTACAGGCCGCGCAGGCCCTCGATGGCCGGCACGTTGAGCTTGCGGATCGCCTTGCTCTGCGCCAGGTACTCGCCGCGGTGGATGTTCTCCGTCATCACCAGGCGGATGAAGTCGGGGTTGGCGAGCTGGTAGTCGACCGTGAAGCCCACCAGCTTGCGCAGCGCGTCCTCGGGCGCCAGGTCTTCCAGGTGCAGCTCGGTCTCTATCGAGCGGATGCGCCGGTAGGCTTCTTCCAGCACCGCGATGTAGAGGCCTTCCTTGCTGCCGAAGTAGTAATAGATCATGCGCTTGCTGGTGCGCATGGC
>CAYREA010000103.1:0-16454 GCA_964423075.1 uncultured Rubrivivax sp.
GGTTCTCGATCGGCAGGCCGTGGCAGTCCCAGCCCGGCACGTAGCGCGCGTCGAAGCCGGCCAGCTGGCGGCACTTCACCACCATGTCCTTCAGGATCTTGTTGACGCCGTGGCCGACGTGCAGCTTGCCGTTGGCATAGGGCGGGCCGTCGTGCAGCACGAACAGCGGGGCGCCGTGGCGGGCGTCGCGCAGGCGCTGGTACAGGCCGCCTTCGTTCCATTCCTTGATCCAGCCCGGCTCGCGCTTGGGCAGGTCGCCGCGCATCGGGAACGGGGTATCGGGCAGGTTGAGGGTCTTGCGGTAGTCGGGTGTGGTGCTCATGGTCGGGTGCGTGGGCCCTGGGGCCGCTTCGTTCGGTTGCGGCACGCGCGGGCGTGCCATCTGGACGGGACAGGCGCCGAGCGTGGCGCTTAAAGTCCGCTTAAGGAGCCGAACGAATAATTCGGTCGCGCGTCGCCTGGCGGCGCGTGGCGGCATGCCAACGCGCGGGGCCCACGGAAAGCTTGGGGTGTCTCGGAGCACGCATCACCGAGATTTTACGAGCGAACCCGCGCATGGCCCTGACACCTTCCTTGCTGCCGATGCTGGCGCTGTGCGCAGCGGCCCTGGTCGTGCGGGCCCAGGAGCCGGAAAGTCCGCCTGAGCCGCCGCCGCCCCCGCCGCCGAAGACGGAATGGGAAGGTGCCATCGGCCTCACCGCGTCCTACCGGCCGGAATACTCCGGGGCGGACAAGCAGATCACGAAACTGACGCCGGCGCTGTTCCTGCGCTACGGGCGCTTCACCATCACCAATGCCAGCGGCTTCGTCACGCGGCGTGCCGACGACGTGGTGCGCGGCCTGGGCCTGGACATGGTGCGCAGCGACCGGGTGCGCCTGAACATCTCGCTGCGTTTCGACCGCGGCCGCAGCGAGGGCAGCAGCGAGGCGCTGGCGGGCCTGGGCGACATCCGCCAGACCGTGCGTGTGCGCACCGCGGCCAGCTGGCGGCTGGACGGGCCCTGGCGCCTGGGCGCGTCGTGGAGCTTCGACCTGCTCGGCCGCGGCGGCGGCAACCTGGGCGACGTCAGCGGCGGTTGGGAGCACAAGCTGGCGCCGCACACCACGCTGGGCGTCGGCGCGACACTGGCCCTGGCCGGCGACCGCTACCTGCAGAGCTACTACGGCATCAGCGAGGAGCAGGCCGCGCGCAGCGGCTACCCGGTCTACACGCCCAAGGCCGGGCTGCGCGACGTGGCGGTGTCCGCCAACCTGCGCCACGACTTCAATGCCGACTGGATAGGCCTGGCCGGCATCGGTGCCGCACGCCTGCTGGGGCCGGCTGCCGCCAGCCCGTTGACGACACGGCGCGACAGCTGGAGCATCAGCGCCGGCCTCGCGCGGCGTTTCTGAAGCAGCGCAACTTGAATCGGCGCTAGCGCGCCGCGAACCAGGCCATCGCGTCGGCGGTGTCGCGCGCAATGCCCTCGCGCAGCGCGGGCAGCCCGTCGTACTTGCGTTCGTCGTGCAGCTTGTGCAGCAGCTCCACGCGCAGGCAGCGGCCGTAGCCGCCCTCTGCACCCAGCGCTGCGGGCCAGTTCAGCACGTGCACTTCCAGCAGCACACGGCCGGCGTCTTCCACCGTGGGCCGCACACCCAGGCTGGCCACCGCGGGCAGCGGCCCGTCGGCCAGGCCGTGCACCTGCACGACGAAGATGCCGCTGGCCGCCGGCCGGGGGTGCGGGAAGCGCAGGTTGAGGGTGCGGAAGCCGAGTTCGCGCCCGAGCTTGCGGCCGTGCACCACATGGCCGCTGATGCTGTAGGGCCGCCCCAGCAGCGCTTCGGCGCGCGGCATGTCGCCAGCGGCCAGCGCGTCGCGCACCGCCGAGCTGGACACGCGCAGGCCGTGCACTTCATAGCTGAGCATGCGGGCCACGTCGAAGCCGGCGGCGGCGCCGGCCGCGTCCAGCAGCGCGTAGTTGCCGGCGCGGCGGGCGCCGAAGCTGAAGTCGTCGCCGACCAGCACGTAGCGCGCACCGAGGCCATCGCGCAGCGCGTCCTCGATGAAGGCCTGCGGCGACAGCGCGGCGAAGGCGTCATTGAAGGGCATCACCACCACCTGCTCGATGCCGCAGCGTTCCAGCTCCGACAGCTTGTCGCGCAGCGTGCTGATGCGCGCCGGCGCCGCCTCGGGTTTGCCGGCCTTGGCGGCGAAGTGGTCGCGCGGGTGCGGCTCGAAGGTCATCACGCAGGCCGGCAGGCCGCGGTGGCGCGCCTCGTTGATCAGCAGCGCCAGCATGGCCTGGTGGCCGCGGTGCACACCGTCGAAGTTGCCGATGGTCAGTGCCCGGCCGGTGCCGCGCAGGGCAGGGTGCTGGAAACCGCGGAAGACTTGCATCGGCACCGATTATCCGGTGGCGATGCCGAGCAGCCGGCGGTACAGCGCCAGGTACTGGGCGGCGCAGCGGTCCCAGTCGAAATGCGCCGCGCGCGCCTTGACGGCGGCCACGCGCGCGGGCTCTGCGCCTGCAGCCAGGCCTGCCAGCACCACCTGCTTCATCGTGGCGGCGTCGAAGCTGTCGAAGTAATACGCCGCGTCGCCGCCGATCTCGGGCAGGCAGCTGCGGCGCGCCAGGAACACCGGCTTGCCGAAGTACATGGCCTCCACCGGCGGCAGGCCGAAACCTTCGGTCAGCGAAGGGAACAGGAAGCCCGCGCAATGGGCGTAGGCCCAGGCCTTCTGCGCGTCGCTGATCGTCAGGTGGAAGCTCACGTTGGGCAGCCGCACCTGCGCACGCAGCGCCTTGGCCTCTTCGCTGGCCGGGCCGCAGAAGACGAAGTCCATCTCCGGCCAGATCGCAGCCAGGCCCAGGATGGCCTGCGGGTTCTTCGACGGCGACATGCGGCTCAGGTGGAACAGGAAGGGACGCGCCGGGTCGCGGCCGGGCAGCGGTTCGCGTTCGGCGGCACTGAGGTCGGTGGCGCCGTTGTGGATCACCTCCAGCGGCCCGCGCCAGCGCAGCTGTTGCACCACGTCGTCGCCCGTGTGGCGGCTGATGGCCACCATCTGGTCGGTGCGCGCGGCCAGGGCCTGCGCCCGGCGCAGCGCGCGCCAGCGGGCCCAGGCGCTGCCGCCCAGGTGCAGGGGGTTCAGGTCGTGCACGGTCAGCACCCGCACCGGGCAGCCCAGCGGCGGCTTCGTCTTGTTCACCTGGTGCAGCGCGTGCCACAGCCGGTAGGGCTGCGGCTGCCGGTGCAGCAGGCGCTGCCAGCGCGACACCTCGAGGTAGCCCACGCCCGGCCCGAACAGGCCGAAGTGCTGGCGGCGCAGGTGGAAGTCGAAGTGGATGCCGTGTTCGGCCTGCCACGCCGGAGCGGCAGCGGCGATGCGCCGGCCCAGCTGCGACGAGAACTCGCCCAGCCCGTCGTGCAGCGAGCCGATCTGGCCCAGGCTGATGCCGATGCGGCCCGGCGCGGCTTCAGCCATGGATCGGGTCATCGAAGGAGTCTACCCAAGGGCCTGACAATGGCTGCCAGCGTGAAGATCAAGCCCAGACCCGAAGGCCACGGCAAGCCTGCCGCCCCCGCGCCACCCGCCTGGCCGCGCCGCCGCGTGGCGGTGGTGGTGCAGCGTTACGGCGAAGGCCTGCTGGGCGGCGCCGAATGGCACGCGGCATCGCTGATCGAGGCGCTGGCTGCGCACCATGAAATCACCGTGCTGACGAGCTGCGCGCGTGATGCCATGAGCTGGGCCATGGACTACCCACCCGGCGAGTCCTTCGAAGGTGGCGTGCGCGTGCGCCGTTACGCCCACCCGCCGCGCAACGAAGGCGGGCGTGCGAAGGTGCCGCTGCGCCACAAGCTGCGCTTCCTGGCCGCGCCCTTGTTCGATGCCTTGAAACGCACCCGTGTGGCCAAGCCGAGTGGCGACGACCGGCTCGACGGCCATGAGTTCCTGCGCCGCCAGGGCCCGTTCTGCGCCGACCTGGTCGAAGCGCTACGCCAGGGCCAGGGCGAGTTCGACGCGGTGGTCTTCTTCACCTCCCTCTACCACCCCACTGCAGAGGGCCTGCCAGCCTGGGGCCGGCGCTCGGTGCTGGTGCCCACGCTGCACGACGAGAAGGCCATGCACCTGCCGCTCTTCCACCGCGTGTTCGCCGGCGCCGGCCATGTGCTGTGGAACACCGCGGCCGAGCAGCGCCTGGCGCAGCGCCTGTACGGCGATTCGGCCCGCGGCACCGGCAGCGTGGTGGGCGCTGCGGTGCGCACGCTGCCGCCCTGGCCGGCGCAGGTGGCGGCGGCGCGGGCGCGATACGGCCTGCCGCCGCGCTACGTGGTGTACGTCGGCCGGGTGGAGATCGGCAAGGGCTGCGCCGAGCTGCTGGCCGCCTGGCGTGCGCTGGGGCCGCGTGTGGGCGATGCGGCGCTGGTCTTCGTCGGCCAGGGCTCGATGGCGATACCCAAGGCCGAGAACGTGTTCATGACCGGCTTCGTCGATGCCGCCGAGCGCGACGCGCTGGTGGCCGGCGCTGCCGCGCTGGTGATGCCTTCGCGCCACGAGAGCCTGTCACTGGTGCTGCTGGAAGCCATGGCGCTGGGTGTGCCGGTGCTGGCCAACGGCCGCTGCGAACCGCTGGCCGACCATGTGGCCGCCAGCGGCGCCGGGGCCGCCTACCGCGGCAGCCGCGAGCTGCTGGACGGCCTGCTGCAGGCGCTGGCGCGCGACGAAGCCACACGCGCGCAGCTGGGCGAAGCGGGCAAGCGCTACGTGCTGCAGCACTACGCGCCCGACATCGTGCAGCGGCGCTGGCTGCAGGTGGTGGAACAGGTGTGCACGCAGCAGGCGCCCCGGCCATGACCAGGCTCGTGGTGCTGAACCACTTCCCGGTGCTGCCGGCGCGCATCGGCGGCCAGCAGGCGGTGCTGGGCCTGGCCGCGGGGCTGGCGGCCTACCAGCCCACCGAACTGGTGTGGACACAGCGCAAGACCGCGCACAGCAGCACCGTGCCCGTGGGCGGCATCAGTCTGAAGGCCACGGCCGTGCCCAACCGCTGGTTGCAGCGCCAGCTGGCGCGCTGGCTGCGCCACGGCCTGGGCCACGTCGACACCGACATCGGCAGCCTGCTCTGCGCCGGTGGCAACCGCGCGCTGGTGCAGCACCTGCTGGACGCCACGGCCGACGGCGACGTGCTGCTGCTGGCCCACCCGTGGCTTTGGCCGGCCGTGCAGCGCGTGCTGGCCCAGCGCCGGCTGCGCCTGGTCTACGACGCCCACAACGTCGAACACCGCATGAAGCAGCAGAGCCTGCGGCCGGGCCGCGTCAGCGCGTGGGCGGTGGAGCGTGTGCGCCGTGCCGAAGCGCAACTGGTGGCGCGCGCCGACCTCACGCTGGCCTGCACCCAGCGCGACGCCGAGACGCTGGCCGCGCTGGGCGGCGTGTCCGCTTCGCGCCTGGTGGTCGGCTCCAAGGGCATCACCGAATCGAGCCGTGCCGACGCCGTGGCGCTGGCGCGTGCGCGGCGCGCGCCGGGCCGGGTGGCGGTGTTCGTCGGCTCGAACCATCCGCCCAACAACGAGGCGGCGCGCTGGATCATCGAAGCGCTGGCGCCGGCCTGCCCGCAGTGGCAGTTCCTCGTCGCCGGCCAGTGCGGGCCGGCGGCGGGCGTGAAGCCAGGCACCCCGAATGCCAAGGTGCTGGGCCCGGTGGACGACCTGCTGGCGCTGATGGCCCGTGCCGACGTGGCGCTGAACCCGATGGAGTCGGGCTCGGGCATCAACATGAAGCTCTTCGAATACCTGCAATGTGGCCTGCCGGTGCTGAGCACACCCTTTGGCGCGCGCGGCTTCGAGGCGCTGGAACCCAGCGGCATCGTGCGCGCCGAACGCGAGGGTTTTGCCGCGGCGCTGGAGACCCTGGTGGCCGACCCCGCGCGCCACGCGGCGCTGGGCGCGGCGGGCGCTGCCTGCGTGCGCGCGAACTTCATCTGGCCCGTGGTGGCGCGGCGTGTGCACGAAGCCATCCTGGCCTTGCCGTGATGAAGCCGCTGGCCATCGTCATCCCGGCCTACAAAGGGCGCTTCCTGGCGGCCACCCTGCAGTCCATCGCGGCGCAGGACACGCAGGACTTCCGACTGATCGTCGGCGACGACGCCTCGCCCGAAGACCTGCGCAGACTTTGCCGGGCCGTCGAGGGCCGGGTCGACCTGCACTACACGCGCTTCGAACACAACCTGGGCGGCCGCGACCTGGTGGCGCACTGGGCGCGCTGCGTGGCCTTGTCGAACGAGCCCTGGGTGTGGCTCTTCAGCGACGACGACCTGATGCCGCCCGACGCGGTGGGCCGCCTTCTGAACGCCGTGCGCGCCGAGCCCGATGCGGGCGACCTGTGGCACTTCGACGTCGATCGCATCGATGCCGAAGGCCGGGTGCTGCGCAGCGAGCCGCGCTTTCCGCCGCGCCTGTCCGCACGGGCCTTCGCCCAGGCGCGCCTGGGTTTCGAGCTGTCGAGCTTCGCGCCCGACTATGTGTTCGCGCGGGCCGCCTACGAACGCGTCGGCGGCTTCGTCAACTTCCCGCGTGCCTGGTGCGCCGACGATGCGAGCTGGCTCGCGCTGGCGGCGCGCAGCGGCATCCGCACGCTGGCCGGTGCGCCGGTGCAATGGCGCGAGTCGGGCATCAACATCAGCGCGGCGCATGGCGCGGATGTCGAGGACAAGTGGCAGGCCCAGTTGCAGTTCCTGGCCTGGCTGGACCAATTCCTGCGCCAGCACCCGGCCGCTGCCGGCGAGCCCGCCGACGAGGCCGTGATGGCGCGCGCCCGGCCCTGGCTGATGGCCCAGGCCTACCGCCTGCGGCGGCCGCTGCTGGGCCACGGCGCTGCCGCGACGGCACGCGCGTTGGCCAGCGTGCGCGGCGCGGGTGGCTTCGGCCTGTGGCCGGCCATGCTGCGCGCCGACCTGCGCCTGCTGGCGCGCCGCCTGCGTTCAGCCCGGAAGGCCCAGTAGCTTCGCGTACAGCGCCAGGTAGGCGTCGGCCGCCGCTTCGCGCGAGAAGCCGCGCGCATGGGCCTGCACCTGGGCGATGCGTGCCGGCTCGGCGCCGCGGCGCAGGCCGTCTTCCACCACCGCGCGCATCGAAGCCGGCCCGAAGTCGTCGAAGTAGTAAGCCGCGTCGCCGCCCACCTCGGGCAGGCTGGTCAGGCGCGACAGGAACACCGGCTTGCCGAACTGCATGGCCTCGATGGGCGGCAGGCCGAAGCCTTCGCTGAATGACGGGAACAGGAAACCGGCGCAATGCGCGTAGGCCCAGGACTTCTGCGCGTCGCTGATGGACATGTGCACGTGCACATTGGGCAGGCCGTGCGTGGCCTGCAGGGCTTTCAGGTGCTCGTTGGCCGGGCCGCAGAACAGGAAGTCCATCTCCGGCCAGGCCGCCGCCAGGCCCAGCATGGCCTGCGGGTTCTTCGACGGCGCCAGCCGGCTCAGGTGGAACAGGAACGGCCGGCCGCCCTGGCCCAGGCCGGGCAGGGGATCGGGTGCGATGTGGATCAGGTCGCGCGGGCCGCGCACGATCACGTCCAGCGGGCCCGTCCAGGGCCAGTGGCGGCGCACGTCGGCGGCGGTGTACTGGCTGATGGCGACGATGTGGTCGGTGTGGCGCAACAGCGCCATTGCGCGCCGGTGGTCGCGCCAGCGCGAGAACGCGCCGGGCTTGTAGACGTAGTTCAGGTCGTGCACCGTCACCAGCCTCGCCCGTGCGGCCCGCGGTGGCTGCATGCGGTTCATCTGGTGCAGCGAGTGCCACAGGTCGCAGGGCGCTGCCACCGGAAACCAGTGCTGCCAGCGCGTGGCGGGGATGTAGCCCACCTCCGCGCCGAAGCGGCCCATCAGGTGCTCGCGCAGGTGGAAGGCGAAGTGCACGCCGTGCTCTTCGCGCCAGCGCGGCGCGTGCTGGGCCACATGCGCGCCCATCTGCAGCGCGAACTCGCCCAGCCCGTCGTTGAGACCCCCCATGCCTCCCAGACTGATGACGACGTGGCGGCTGGGAACGGGCTGTTTGGACATCGGCGGCGAGTCTAGCGGCCGCACGGCGGCAAAATGCGCGCTTCCATGACGCTCCGCCTTCCGCTCCAGCAGGTGACCCTGGTCGCCGTCGAGACCCAGCTGCCCGTGCTGGCCGCCGAGGCCCTGCTGCGCTCGATGGCGCAGGTCGACTTCGCGCGCGTGCTGCTGTTTGCCCACGAGTGGGTGCCGCCGCGGGTCATCCGCGGGCTGGAGGTGGTGGACATCCCGCCGCTGCCCACACCTTCGGATCGTTCGTACTTCGTGCTGCGCCAGCTGCCGGCGCACATCCGCACCTCGCACGCGCTCCTGGTGCAATGGGACGGTTTCGTCACCAACCCCGAGGCCTGGGGCCCCGAGTTCCTGACCTTCGACTACCTCGGCGCGCCCTGGCCCGGGCTGCCCGAGGGCCGCAACGTGGGCAGCGGCGGTTTTTCGCTGCGTTCGCGCCACCTGCTGGTGGCCGGGCAGAACCCACGCTGGCCCGAGTGGCACCCCGACGACGAAGTGCTCTGCCACAGCCACCGCGAGGCGCTGGAGCGCGAGCGCGGCGTGCACTTCGCGCCCAGCGACATCGCCCAGCGTTTCGCCGCCGGAGCGCAGATGCAGCGCCGGCCGTCCTTCGGCTTCCACGGTGCGCACCACCTGGCGCGTGTGCTCGACGAGCCCACGCTGCAGCGCTGGCTGGGCCTGCTGCCGGACGAGTTCTTCCTGGGCGCCGACGCGCGCCGCCTGGCGCGCGCGCTGCTGCTGCACCGCCGGCCGGCCCTGCTGCGCCAGCTGCTGGAGCGGCGCAAGGCCGCCGGCGAGATGGACACCGAGTCGCGCCTGCTGGGCACGGCCACGTCCATCATGGGCCTGCTGGGGCCGCGCACGGCGTAACCAGCACGGCCGGGTCGAGCCAGCACCACTGGCCCGGCGCCAGCTCGGCCGGCAGCTGCAGCGGCCCGAAGGCGCTGCGGTGCAGGGCTTCGACGCGGTTGCCCGCTGCCGCCACCATGCGCTTGACCTGGTGGTAGCGGCCTTCGGTGATCGTCAGCCGCAGGCTGCGTTCGCCGGTGGCCACGCAGGCGGCGGCACGTGCCGGCGTGGGGTCATCGTGCAGGGTGACGCCGGCCCGCAGGGCCTCGATCTGGGCGGCGTCCACCGGGTGACGCGTTCTCACCTCGTAGACCTTGGCCACGTGGTGGCGCGGCGAGGTGAGCCGGTGCAGCAGCGGGCCGTCGTCGGTGAGCAGCAGCAGGCCGGTGGTGTCTTCGTCGAGCCGGCCCACGGGCTGCACGCCGCGCTGGCGCAGCGGCAGCGGCAGCACGCTCAGCACGCTGGCATGGTGCTGCGGCTGGCGCGAACACTCCATGCCGGCAGGCTTGTGCAGCATCAGCAGGGCCTTGGCGTGGTAGGGCCAGGCCGCGCCACTCACCCGGAACTCCAGGCCGGTGGTGTCGAAGTCCGCATCCGGGTCTGTGACGGTCTGCGACGCCACTTGCACTTCGCCACGGTTGATCAGGGCGGCACACTCACGGCGGCTGCCGAAGCCTTGCGAGTAGAGGATCTGGGCGAGGCGCATCGGCGCGCAGTGTCGCATCGGCCCGTGTTTTGCACGATCATCGGCGGCACAACCAGACCGAGGAGCCCAGGATGTTCATGAAGCCCCCACGCGCCCTGCCGTGCCTGTTCGCCGCGCTGCTGCTGGCCGCCTGCGGCAACGACGACGAGGACTTCGTCGACAGCGTCGGCGACAACGCCTGCCTGCAGTATTCGGCCACCGGTGCGGTCTACAACCCCGGCACGCCGGGGGAGAACGGCGCGCCCGAGATTCCCACGGGCTTCGCCGCGAAGAAGACGGCCTACTCGCGCAGCTTCATGGTGGTGGCGGCCAACCCGCTGGCCACCAAGGCCGGCTGCGAGGTGCTGAAGGCCGGCGGCAGCGCGGTGGACGCGGCCATCGCGGTGCAGATGGTGCTGACGCTGGTGGAGCCGCAGAGCAGCGGCATCGGCGGCGGCGCCTTCATGCTGCACTACAACCGTGCCAACGGCACCGTCACGGCCTACGACGGCCGCGAGACCGCACCCGCCGCCGCCACCGAGAACTACCTGCGCTGGATCAGCGACACCCAGCAGACCACGCCGCTGCCCAACGCCCGCGCCAGCGGGCGCAGCATCGGGACGCCGGGTGTGCTGGCGATGCTGGACCTGGCGCACAAGGACGCCGGCCGCATGCCCTGGAAGCAACTGTTCGACCCCGCCATCCAGATTGCCAACGACGGCTTCAAGATCAGCCCGCGCATGGCCGCGTCCATCGCCGGCTCGGCCACCGCGCTGGCGCGCGACCCCGAGGCCCGGGCCTACTTCCTGAACGCCGACAACAGCGCCAAGGCCGCCGGCACGCTGCTGAAGAGCCCGGCCCTGGCCACGACGTTCCAGAGCATCGCCAACGGCGGCGTGGCGGCCTTCTACGGCGGCGCCATCGCGCAGGACATCGTCGACGAGATCGCCGACACCACCGGCGGCATCACGCCCGGCCTTACCACGCTGGCCGACCTGACGGCCTACCAGGCCAAGAAGCGCGAGGCCATCTGCACCACCTACCGCATCTGGTGGGTGTGCGGCATGCCGCCGCCCAGCAGCGGCGGCCTGGCCATCGCGCAGACGCTGGGCATCCTGGAAGCCTTCGACCTGTCGCTGCACAAACCCACGGCGCTGGACATCAACGGCGGCAAGCCCACGGTGAACGGCGTGCACCTGGTCAGCGAGGCCGAACGCCTGGCCTATGCCGACCGCAACAAGTACGTGGCCGACACCGACTTCGTGCCGCTGCCCGGCGGCAGCCCGGCGGCGATGACCAGCAAGACCTACCTGCGCCAGCGCGCCGGGCTGATCAACCTGTCGCGCAGCATGGGCACGGCGGTGGCCGGCGACCTGGGGCCGGTGGCCCTGGGTGTGGGTGGCGCGCTGCCCGAGAACGGCACCACGCACATCAGCATCGCCGACGGCCGCGGCAACGTGGTGACGATGACGACCACGGTGGAATCGGCCTTTGGCGCGTACCACATGACGCGCGGCGGTTTCCTGCTCAACAACCAGCTCACCGACTTCGACCCCGCGCCCACCGACGCGCAGGGCAACCTCATCGCCAACCGCGTGGCAGCCGGCAAGCGCCCGCGCAGCAGCATGTCGCCGACGCTGGTGTTCCGTACCGCCAGCGACGGCAGCCGCGGTGAATTCCGCATGGCCACCGGCTCGCCGGGTGGCGCCACCATCATCCAGTACGTGGCCAAGACGCTGGTGGGCGTGCTCGACTGGGGGCTCGACGCGCAGCAGGCCACCTCGATGGTCGACTTCGGCGCCGCCAACAGCCCCACCACCAACGTCGGTGGCGAACACCCGAACGTGGTGGCCGCCAACAACGGCGACGGTGATCCCCTGGTCACCGGCCTGCGCGCCCTGGGCCACACGGTGAATGTGGCGCAGCAGATCAGCGGCCTGTCCACCATCATCAAGCGCAGCAACCCCCAGGGCTACTACTACTACGAAGGCGGCGCCGACCCGCGGCGCGAAGGCGTGGTGCTGGGCGACCTGTACCCGGAGTAGCGGCGCGGGCCTTCAGTCGGCCAGCGCCAGGTAGGCCGAAGGCGCGAACTGCAGGCCATCGGGCTGCGCGCCGCGGGCGGCGGCCCAGTGCTGCAGCTGTTCGGCCGGCATGGGGCGTGCGAACAGGTAGCCCTGCAGCTCGTCGCAGTGCAGGGCCTGCAGCGCGTCGCGCTGGGCGGCGGTTTCCACGCCTTCGGCCACCACGCGCAGGCCCAGGGCGTGGGCCAGGCGCACCACGGCCTCGACGATGGCGCGCGCGTCGGCGCTGCTCTCCAGGTCCATCACGAAGCTGCGGTCGATCTTGAGCTGGTCGGCGCGCAGCCGGCGCAGGTAGGACAGGCTCGAATAGCCGGTGCCGAAGTCGTCGATCGAAAGCCCCACGCCCAGGCTGCGCAGGCGTGCGAGGGCGCGGAAGGTGCCTTCGGTGTCGTCCATGGCCACCGACTCGGTGATCTCGAAGGTGAGCAGCGAGGCGTCGACACGGTGTTGGGCCAGCGCCGCTTCGATGCGGTCGACCAGGTCGTCCTGGCGCAGCTGGTGCACCGACAGGTTGATGGCCACGCGCAGGCGCAGGCCCTGGTCGAGCCATTCGCGCACCTGGGCGCAGGCCTGGTGGATGACCCAGTCGCCCAGGGCGCCGATGAGCCCGAAACGTTCGGCCACCGGGATGAACTGCGCCGGGCTCACCATGCCGCGGCGCGGGTGCGGCCAGCGCAGCAGGGCCTCGGCGCCGGTGACCACGCCGCTGGTGGCGCAGACCTTGGGCTGGTAGTGCAGGCGCAGCTCGCCGGCCGCCAGGGCCAGGCGCAGGTCGACCTGCATCTCGATCTGCTCGCGCACGTCGGCGTTCATGTGCCGTTCGAAGAAGGCGAAACCGCCGCCGCCCACGCGCTTGGCCGCCTGCATGGCCGCGTCGGCCTGGGCGATGAGCGCCTCGGGCGGGCCGTCGCCCGGGAACATCGTGATGCCCACCGAACACGACAGGCGCAGCTCGGGGCCGCTGCCGTGCAGCGGCGCGGCGCAGGTCTCGATGAGGGCCTGCGCCATCTGCGCCGCGGCGGTGGTGTCGGCCACGCCGTCCATCAGCAGCACGAACTCGTCGCTGCCGATGCGGGCCACGGTGGCGCTGCCGCGGGCCTGCGCGGCCAGGCGGCGCGCGATCTCGCGCAGCACCTCGTCGCCGCGGGCATGGCCGAAGGAATCGTTGACGGGCTTGAAGCCGTCGAGATCGACGAACAGCACGGCGAGCCTGCGGCCATCGATCACGCAGCGTTCGGTGGCGGCGTGCACGCGGTCGTCGAACAGCAGGCGGTTGGGCAGGCCGGTGAGCGCGTCGCGGAAGGCCTGCTGCTGCAGTTCACGGGTGGCGCTGTGCAGCGACGCGGTCAGATCGGCGGTCTGGCGCTGCATGCGGGTGTCCAGGGCCGAGGTGACCATGGTCAGGGTCAGCAGCGCCACCGCGGCCACGGTCACCAGCAGGCCCAGGCCGTTGCCGTTGAGCTGGTCGGCACTCAGGCAGACCGCGCCCTCGGGGAAGGCCGCCGCCGCCATGCCGGTGTAGTGCATGCCGCAGATGGCCGCACCCATCACCAAGGCAGCCACGAACTGCCAGCGGCGCGCCTGGCGGGTGGACAGGCGGCGCAGGCCGAAGAAGATCAGCAGCGCCACGGCTGAGGCGGCCACCGCGATGGCGGCGGATGCCGCCACCAGGCCGATGTCCCAGCGCACGCCAGGTGCCATGTCCAGCGCCGCCATGCCGGTGTAGTGCATCACGCAGATGCCGCCGCCCATGGCCAGGGCGCCGGTGGCCAGGCGCGGCAGCTGCAGTTCGGCATGGCTGGCGATGGACAGCGCGATGGCCGACACCACCACCGCGGCCACCCAGGACAGCGCCGTCACCCCATAGCCGTAGCCCACGGCCATGGGCAGCTGCAGCGCCAGCATGCCGACGAAGTGCATGGCCCAGACGCCGGTGCCCATGGCCATCGAGCCGCCGATCCACCAGCCCATGGCCATGGCGCGGTCGGTGGTGCGCACGCGCTTGGCCAGGTCCAGCGCCACGTAGGACGCGTAGCTGGCGATCAGGAACGACAGCCCCACGACCCAGAGGTCGTATTGAACGGGCATGAACGGCACGGGCGTAGGCGGCATGGGGTGGAAGCGATCACAGAAGGGCCTGTGGTCAGCGTTCCACCGGGCTCCCCGGTTTATCGACCGGGCCGCACCTGTGCTTGAGTCGTGCTCAGACGCCGGTAGGGTCTTTGGCGGCGCGCACGGCGTTGCGGATGGCGGCGGCCACGCACTCGGCGGCCAGCACGCCCAGTGCGCTGAGTTCGCCCGGCCGGCCGGCACCGCCGGTGGCCAGCGCGAACAGCGTGTCGCCGTCGTGCACGGTGACCGGGCTGATGGCGCGTGACAGGCCGTGGTGGGCCAGCGCCGCCAGCTGCGTGGTTTGTGCCTTGCTCAGGCGCGCATCGGTGGCCACCACGCCGATGGTGGTGGCCATGCCGGCGGCCACCTGCGGCGGGCCTTCGCCGGCGAGCAGGGCGCGCGTGCTGCCGACCAGGCCGCGGCCGTCGGGGCTGCGCGCGCCGGCGATGGGCTGGCCGGCTTCGTCCAGCACGTCGCCGATGGCGTTCACCGCCACCAGCGCGCCGACGGTGAAGGCGCCGAGCTTGAGCGAGGCGGTGCCGATGCCGCCGCGCGAGGCGCGCGCAATGCCGAACAGCTTGCCCACTGTCGCGCCCAGGCCCGCGCCCTGGCTGCCCTGGGCCGGCGCTGCGGCCGATGCGTTCGCGCAGGCGGCAAAACCGCAGGCCGCATCGGGGCGGATGCGGGCGTCACCCAGCCACAGGTCGAACAGCACGGCCGCGGGCACGATGGGCACACGCGCCGGCCCTACGTCCAGGCCCACGCCCTGGCTTTCGAGCCAGCGCATCACGCCGGTGGCGGCGTCCAGGCCGTAGGCGCTGCCGCCGGTGAGCAGCACGGCGTGCACCACGCCCACGCTGTTCTCGGGGCGCAGCAGGTCGGTTTCGCGCGTGCCGGGGGAGCCGCCGCGCTGGGCCACGCCGCCGGTGGTGCCATCCGGGCACAGCACCACGCTGCAGCCCGTCGCCCGCCCGGCCATGCCGGCGTGGCCGACGCGCAGGCCGGTGACGTCGGTGATGGCGCCGGGCGCGAGCTTCAGGCGAAGACCCCCGCCGTGTCCTGCATGCGCGCCGACACCTCGCCCAGGTGGTGCAGCGTGTCGCCCAGGCTCATCTCCAGCATGGTCAGGCGCTTGAAGTAGTGGCTGGCGGCCACCTCGTCGGTGCAGCCGATGCCACCGTGCAGCTGGATGCACTGCTGGCCGACGAAACGCATGCTGTGGCCCAGCTGCACCCGCGCCTGGCTGATGGCGCGGCGGCGCTGCGGCGCCGACTCGCCCAGCTTGAGGCTGGCGTAGTAGCTCATCGAGCGGCCCAGCTCCAGCTGCATCTTCACGTCGGCCATGCGGTGGCGCAGGGCCTGGAAGCTGGCAATCGTGACGCCGAACTGCTTGCGCGTGTTCATGTACTCGACGGTGATGGCCACCAGCCGGTCCATCAGGCCCACGGCTTCGGCGCACTGGGCGGCGATACCGATGTCGACGGCGGCTTCCAGCGTGGCCAGGCCGTCTTCGGCAATGAGCTGGGCGGGTGCGGCGCTGAATGCCAGATCGGCGGCGCGGGCACCGTCCTGCGTGGGGTAGGCGGCGACGCGCGCGGCGCTGGGTTCGACCAGGAACAGGCCGATGCGTGCCGCGTCGATGCGCGCTGGCACGATAAAGGCATCGGCCTCGTCGCCCGCGGGCACCACCAGCTTGCTGCCGTCGATTTGCCAGGCACCCGCCACCTGGCGCGCCGTGGTGGCGACGCGGTCAAGCTGGTAGCGCGCGCCGCGTTCCTGCAGCGCCGGCACCACCAGGGCCTCGCCGGCCGCGATGCGCGGCAGCCAGTCGGCCTGCAGGGCTGCGGGCGCCGCAGCGAGCAGGCGCGGCGCCATCAGCGCGGCGTGGGCGTAGGGCGCGTTGACGAGGCCGCGGCCGAGTTCTTCGCCCACCACCATCGCGTCGATGGCGCCCTGGCCCAGGCCGCCGTGCTCTTCAGGCACCACGAGGCCAGCCAGGCCCAGGTCGGCGAGTTCGCCGTAGACCGCACGCGTCGCGCCACCGGCCTTGGCCAGCGCATGCCGGCGTTCGAAGCCGAAGCCCTTGTCGACCCAGCGCCGCACCGCGTCGCGCAGCGATTTCTGGTCGTCGGAGAAATCGAAGTCCATGTTCAGCTCCCCAGGACGGTCTGCGCGACGATGTTGCGTTGCACTTCGTTGCTGCCACCGTAGATCGTCGTCTTGCGGTAGTTGAAGTAGGTGCCGGCCAGGGGCAGGATGCCCGCCGGCACGGCCTGGTCGCCCTGCCAGCCGGCTTCCATGGCCTCGAAGATGTGGGCACGTGTCAGCGGGCCGGCGGCCAGCATCATGAGCTCGGTGTAGCGCTGCTGGATCTCGCTGCCGCGGATCTTCAGCAGGCCGGCGATGTCCAGGCTCTGCTTGCCGCTCTTCTCGGCCGACAGCACGCGCAGCACCATCATCTCCAGCGCGACGACGTCGACTTCCAGCAGCGCGATCTGGTCACGGAAGCGCGTGTCGTCCCACAGGCCTTCTTCCTTGGCCACGCGCTTGAGGCGTTCGAGTTCGCGCTTGGCACGGTTGACGTCGGCGATGTTGGTGCGCTCGTGCGACAGCAGGTGCTTGGCGTAGGTCCAGCCCTTGTTCTCTTCGCCCACCAGGTTCTCTGCCGGCACC
>CAYREA010000104.1:0-16075 GCA_964423075.1 uncultured Rubrivivax sp.
AGGATGGGCACGCCCACCTTCTCGAACATCTTCAGGCCCTTCTTGGCGTCGAGCAGCGCGATGTCCTGCGGCGTGGTGACGATGACCGCACCCGTCAGCGGCACGCGCTGGCTGAGCGTGAGCGCGATGTCGCCGGTGCCGGGCGGCATATCCACCAGCAGGTAGTCGAGCTCGCGCCAGTTGGTCTGGTGCAGCAGCTGGTCGAGCGCCTGGGTGGCCATGGGGCCGCGCCAGATCATGGCCTGGTCGGGTTCGATCAGGAAGCCGATGCTCATCACCTGCACGCCGTAGTTTTCCATCGGCTCGATGGTCTTGCCGTCTTCGCTCTCGGGCCGGCCGCTGATGCCCATCATCGTGGGCTGGCTGGGGCCGTAGATGTCGGCGTCGAGGATGCCCACGCTGGCGCCCTCGGCGGCCAGCGCCAGCGCCAGGTTGACGGTGGTGGTGCTCTTGCCCACGCCGCCCTTGCCTGACGCCACCGCGATGACGTTCTTCACCTTGGGCAGCAGCTGCACGCCGCGCTGCACGGCGTGCGTGACGATGCGGGTGGTGATCTCCACGCTGACGTTGTCCACGCCGGCCACGCTGCGCGCGGCGGCGATCAGGGCCTTGCGCAGCGCCGGGTGCTGGCTCTTGCCGGGGTAGCCCAGCTCCACCGTGAAGGCCACGTCGCTGCCTTCGATGCGCAGGTTCTTCAGCTGCTTGGCCGAGACGTGGTCCTTGCCGGTGTTCGGGTCGACGACGGACTTCAGCGCTTCGAGCAGTGCGGATTCGGTGACGGGCGGCATGGTGGCGGGGAAGCAGGCAGTAACAAAGCGGCAGAGTCTAGCCGCAGGGCCTGGCCCGGCGGCCGTAGCGGCCTTTGTGCCCGTGCGCGGCGCCCGCCCGCGGCGCCGGGGCGCTGCGGGGCTCACCACCCAAGTGAGTGGAACAGCGCGTGTCCGGTGCAACGGTCGGCAATTGATGCTTCAGGGGCCCCCGCTGGCCGCCTGCACCCGCGATAGTCCGGGCCGGCTGGCCCTGCGCGCCACCAAGACACACCACCCCACTTTGCGCCCACTCGCCGGAAAGGCGGCGCGAAGCACCCGCCTTCCACGACCCACGAACATGAAGACGCGTCTGCGCGCCTTGCGCCTTGCCACAGGCCTGCTGGCCGTCACCGGCTGCTCGGGCGGCGGCGACGCGGCTGCGCCACCGCCGGTGGCTGCTGCGCCGGCACCGGCGCCCGTCCCCGCGCCAGCGCCTGCCCCAGCACCGGCACCGGCACCCAGCCCCGCCGCCAGCTGCACCAGCCTGCCCGCCGCCGGCACCTGGCAGAACATCACCCCGGCCGGCAACTGGCCCCGCGCGGTGAATGGCACGGTGGGCGCCGCCATCGTCGTCGACCCCCTGCAGCCCCAGCGCCTGTGGCTGGGCACCGGCGGCGAGAACGACGAGATCTGGCGCTCCGACGAGTGCGGCGGCAGCTGGACACGCGTGAACACCGGCCCCGGCAGCGTGGGCGACGGCCGGACCTTCGGCGGTGTGGGCGACGGCGCGCAGTGGAGCATGATGGCCGACTTCACGACGGCCAACACCCTCTACGCGGTCTCGGGCTACGGCGCCCAGAGCCTGTGGAAGACCACCGACGGCGGCTTCAGCTGGACCGACGTGATGCTGGGCACCGAGTACAACGCGGTGGCCGAATACCGCTTCGTGAACAACGTGTCGATGGACGCGTTCGACTCGCAGCACCTGCTCATCTCCACGCACGGCGGCTGTGCGGCGCCCTATGGCCCCAGCTGCCTGGCCGAGACGCTGGACGGTGGCCGCACCTGGCGCACGCTGAAGGCGCCCGAGGGCTGGTGGGAAGGCGGCGGCATCGTCATCGTGCGCGGTGGCCTCTGGGTGTGGTGCGGCAGCACGATGATGGTCACCGAGGACGCCGGCGCCACCTGGCATGCCGACCGCCTGGCCGGCGGCGGCGCCTGCGAGGCCGAGTACACCATCAAGCCGCTCAGCCCGGCCGCCAACGGCAACTACTACCTGGGCAGCCGCGACGGCGTGCTGCGCAGCCGCGACGGCAAGCGCTGGGAACACGTGCCCGGCACCAGCGGCTTCATGGTGATGGTGGCGCAAGGCCCCGACCGCCTGTTCGTGGCCAACCAGTGGCAGCCGTCGATACGCACCGCGCTGCTGTCGAACGACGAGGCCTGGTCCGATCTGCCCGCGCCGGCGCAGATCGCCCAGGGCACCGATGGCGGCATTCCGTTCCTCGCCTACGACCCGGTGCACCGCATCCTCTACGCGTCGATGTTCTCGGGTGGCGTGGCACGGATGGTGATTCCATGAAGGCGCGCCGCGCGACATCGGTGGCCACCCTGTGGCTGCAGCTCCAGCTGGCGCTGCTGGCGGCCTGCAGCGGCGGCGGCGGAAGCCAGCCCGACGCACCGGTGCCGCCCCCCGTCGCGGGGCCACCGGCGGCGCCGGTCCCTGCACCTGTGCCTGTGCCTGCACCTGCACCTGCCCCGTCACCACCCCCCGCCGTACCAGGCCCCGCGGGTTGCGGCTTGCCGGCTGCGGCCTTCTGCGACACCTTCGATGCGCCGGCCAGCGTGCAGGGCCGCGCCGGCGAACTCGATGCCCGGCGCTGGAGCGGCTCGCGCGCCAAACACGGCCTGCCCAGCGCCGACGGCATGGCCATCGCGATGGGCACGGCCACCATTCCGCCCTGCCGTGCCGGCATCCCCGCCACGGTGCTGCTGCCGCAGGATGCGCTGGTCTGCGACCCCACATCCGCCATCCAGAGCCGGCACCTGCTGGTGGCCGCCGGCATGCAGAACTACGGCCAGCACAGCTTCCGCATCCGCCAGCCCTTCGACTTTGCCGGGCGCACCGGCCGCATCGTCTTCGATGCCGAAGCCCACGTGCCCAACCTGCTGGTGGGATGGATCTCCGTCGAAGTGCTGGAAGACCCGATCGGCGCGCCCTCGTTCGACCACCTGGGCAACTGGGAAGGCGGCCTGATCCCGCGCAACGGCTTCGAGGTGCAGTTCACCAACAACGCCTTGTCCAACTCGATCGGCGTGGGCTTCATCGAACTCTTCGACAACTACCGCGCCACCGCCCTGGAGCCGCCGACGCTGACCCCGGTCGCGACGGCGGCGGGACGCCTGAATCGCTTCGAGCTGCGCGTGTCGAAGACCAGGATCGAGGTCTACGGCACGCCCGCTTCGAGCGACGGCACGGCCTTCGCGCCCGCGGTGCTGATGTACGGCGTGGACGTGAACCTGCCGTTCACGCGCGGCTACGTCTCCATCACCACGCACAACCACGCCAGCGACAAGTACGGCCGGCTCGATGCCTGGATCGCGCGCTGGGACAACGTCGGCTTCGACGGCCCGGTCATCGGCCAGTGGCGCGAGACCGAGGTGCCCGATTCCTTGACGCGGCCCTCTCAGGGCAGCGCGTCGGGGCCGCTGGTCGACGTGGGCTACCGCATCGCCGACGCCGCCACCGGCCCGGCCCAGAGGCTGGTGCTGCGCAACGTCGACCTGCGCGATGCGCTGTCGGCCCGGCTCAGCTTCACGGCCTGGTACCTCACGTCCACCGGCGACCCGGTGTCCACCTACACGCTGCGCTACCGGCTGAACGGCCGCGCCTGGCGCGAGCACCCGCTGAGCGCCGACGAAGTGGCGATCCTCACCTCCGGGGTCAACGGCGGCCTGGTCGCCCACCTCATCGACGTGCCGCTGAACGAACTGATCTCCGGCGACAACACGCTGGAGTTCGTGACGACCCACGCGCCGCAGAGTTATCCGCCGGTGTTCGCCAACATCGATCTTGTGCTGAAGACCCCATGAGGGCCCCCACCATGAACACACACGCCTCGCCACAGCGCCTTTGCATCCTCGGGCTGATGCTCGCCGCCGTCCTGTCCGGCTGCGGCGGCGGTGGGGGCGGCGGTGATGCCGCCGGAGCGCCGCCGCCCATCGGCGCGGCGCCGAGCCCGGCACCGGCGCCCGGCCCCGTGCCCTCGCCCGGGCCCGTGCCGTCACCGGCGCCTGCGCCCGCACCCAACCCCGCACCGGTGCCGGCGCCGCAGCCCGCGCCGGCACCGGCACCCGGGCAACCCAGCGCGCTCAAGGACGCGCCGGTGGTGCGCTTCCTGCGCGACGACCGCGTCGCGACGCTGGAGATGGACTACAACGCCGACAACCCCTGGGGCCAGTTCTGGCGCATGACGGGCTCGCCCGACGACGACGCGGGCTTCCTGGTGACGTGGTGGCCGGAGGTGGCCACCGCCATCGAGCGGGGCAACGCGGCGCTGGCCGCGATCGAGTCGAGCGCGTGCCTGAGCCCCGAGAGCCGCAGCCGCATCCTGGCGCAGGGTGCCAGCCGGCCCGCAACCAGCGCCCGCACGCTCGGCCTCGACCTGCCCGCCGGCGCGAAGTGGCTCGTCACCGCCAACCGCCGCGTGCAGCTGCAGCCGCTGGACAACGACCGGGCGTACCGCGTGCGCGTGCAGCGCCTGAGTGCGCGCGGCAAGATCACCAGCCAGGCCAGCGAGTTCGGCTTCAACGGCGGCGACGGCACGCGCGTGGCCGCGCTGCGCGCCAGCCTCAGCCACTTCGACGACTTCAACCTGCCGCTCGGGCCGGCCGACGAGCGACTGTGGAACAACGCGCAGATGGTCTCCACCGACCCGCGCTTCAACCAGTTCTTCGTCAACGACCAGTTCCACGCGCACACCATCACCGGCACCCGGGTGGACAACACCGGCGACCGGGCCCAGACCTCGCAGCGCTTCCGCAAGAAGATCCGCATCGAGCCCACCGGTGAGCGCCGCATCGTCTTCGACATGGACTCGCCGCTCAGCCCGCGCTCGGTGTGGTACCTCGACCTGAACTCGATGCCCAGCGACCTGACCGGCCACGCGAGCTTCTTCGACGAAGAAGGCGCGCTCGGCCTGCCCGCCGGCATCCTGCGCTTGCGCATGCAGTTCCAGACGCTCAGCGTCAGCATCGTCGACATGAAGGGCGCCTCGCACCAGGTGGCCAGCGTCGACATGGAACAGGCCGGCCGCCAGGCCCTGCCGAACGTGCGCCGGGCCTTCGACGTGCGCGTGAGCACCGGCAAGGTCCAGATCTTCGTCGACGGCAAGAGCCTCATCGACGCGAACTTCGCGCCCTACGCGCTGCCCCCGGGCGACTACGACCCGATGTGGATCAACTTCGGCTACAACACCCCGAAGGACGGCGTGCCGTACTTCCTGGTGCACTGGGACAACTTCGGCTTCGACGGCCCGGTGGTCAACGCGGGCACGGTGCACAACTACGTGACCCGCATCGAGGGCACCGACTACCAGAAGGCCGAAGCCGGCAGGCCGGCGACGTTCACGGTCAAGATCCCCGACGACCTGCGCCCGGCGACGGCCGGTGCCACGGCCGAAGCCTGGCTGGTCTACACCTACCAGATGGGCGACTACTCGTCCCTGAACATCGCGACCGGCGACAACGTGCAGGTCAACGGCGGCGCACGCCACACGCTGCCGCAGCCGGTCAACAACACGCTGCCGCTGAACCCCGATGCCAGCGGCTGGGGCACGCCCCACACGGCCCGCGTCAAGCTCGGCGAGCTGGTGCGCGGCGGCGCTTCGCCGCTGGTGGTGGGCGACAACCGCTTCCAGTTCAACGTGCAGAACGCCGGCCTGCTGAACGTGCACGTCGAGGTGCACTACCCGGCGGGCAGCGCGCCCGGCTACACGCCGCCGGCCGCGATCCATCACTTCCCGCTGCATGCGGAGATTCCGCGCCTGGGACCGCCGGCGCGCCTGCAGCGCGTCGGCAGCACCGACATCGGCGGCGACCAGCACCTCACGAACGCCAACCGCGTGACGATCCCGGTGAGTGGCGTCGTGCCGCTCAACATCGAGGCCGGCAACGCCAGCTGGGCCGGCTGGGCGCCCGAGCTCATGCACATGCCGCCGGTGAGCACCGAGGTCTGGAGCACGGGCGGCACGGCGGGCCTGGCCCAGATCGAGGTGTTCCTGCGCCGCGTGGGCAGCGGCAGCGGGCCGGGCCAGCAGGTGCTGAAGATCGACACCGCCGTCGACGCCCCGGCGCCCCAGGGACGCTACCTGCTGGACTTCGACACCCGCGGCTACGCCAACGGCGACTACGAGCTGTTCGTGCAGGCGACCACGCCCTCGGGCCTGAAGAGCCACCCGAGTTATGGCGACGAGACCTACCGCTTCGACGCCGGCGCGCTGTCGGGCGCGTACTACCCGATCCTGATCCGCATCCAGAACTGAAGCCAGGCCAAGCGGCGCCGGCCGCTACGCCGGCGCCACCGCCGGCTCCAGCAGCAACTGCTGCACCTGGGCCGGGTTGAGCGGCCGCGACAGCAGGTAACCCTGCCCGATCGTCACGCCCATCTGGCGCAGCCGCAGCAGCTGTTCGTGCGTCTCGATGCCTTCGGCCACCACGTCCTTGTTGAGCGAACGGCCGAGCGAGATCACGGTGCGCACGATCTCCTCGTTCTTGCGGCTGGCGGCCATGCCGATGACGAAGCTGCGGTCGATCTTCAGGCAGTCGAAGGGCAACGTGCTCAGGTAGGCCAGGCTCGAATAGCCGGTGCCGAAGTCGTCGATGCCCACCTTCACGCCGTGTTCGGTCAACTCGCTGAGCGCGGCCATGGCCAGGTCGCGGTGTTCCATCAGCGTGCTTTCGGTGATCTCCAGCACCAGCAGGTGGGGCGGCAGGCCGTGGCGCTTGAGCACGCCGCGCACATGGGCCACGAAGCCGGGGCGCGCCAGGTCCTTGCCCGAGACGTTCACGTGCATCACCAGGCTGGCGTGCCCGGCCTCGGCCGCGCGTGCCTGCCAGGCGGCATGCTGGCGCACGGCTTCGTCGATGGCCCAGGCCGTCAGCGCCTGGATGCAGCCGGTCTCTTCGGCCAGCGCGATGAAGACACCCGGGTTGACGTTGCCGCGTACCGGGTGCGTCCAGCGGCACAGCGCCTCGAAGCCGCACAGGCTGTGCGGCTCCATCGCGAACAGCGGCTGGTAGGCCAGCGACAGCTGCCCTTCGCCGATGGCGCGCCGCAGGTCGGCTTCCAGCTGCAGCTTCTGCCCCAGCTGCTCGTGCAGGCTGGCATCGAACAGCGCCAGCCGGCCCTTGCCGGCGGCCTTGGCCTGGTACATCGCCAGGTCGGCGTCTCGCAGCACCTCTTCGGGTTCGCGGTAGCCCAGGTCGCTGAAGGTCAGGCCGATGCTGGCCAGCGGGCGCATCTCGGTGCCGTTGATGTGCACCGGCTCGTCCAGCGCCAGCAGCAGACGTTCACCCAGGCGCAGCGCGTCGGCGGTGCCCTGCGTGTCTTCCAGCAGGATGGCGAACTCGTCGCCGCCCAGCCGCGCCACCAAGTCGCGCGGGCGCACGCAGGCGGCCAGGCGGCGCGCCACCTCCTTCAGCAGTTCGTCGCCGGCGCCGTGGCCCAGGCTGTCGTTGACGATCTTGAAGCGGTCCAGGTCCAGCACCATCACCGCGAAGCCGCTCCGGCGGTCGGTGCGGCTGCGTTCGACGGCGCTGCACAGGCGTTCGGCGAAGCAGCTGCGGTTGGCCAGGTCGGTGAGCGCGTCGTGGTAGGCGATGTGGCGCAGGTCGCCTTCGGCGCGGCGGCGCGAGGTGATGTCGTGCAGCTGGTAGATCAGGCCCGGCGCGTCGGCCGCGCCCGCTGCCTCGTCGAACAGCGTGCAGTGCAGCGAGACCCAGGTCTCGCGCCGGTCCAGGCCCTGGCAGCGCAGCTCGATCGAGAAGGACTCGGTGCGGCGCGCCTGCACGTCGGCCACGTGGCGCGCCAGCAGTTCGGCGTCACCGGCGTGCAGCAGGGTGCGGAAAGGCCGCTGCACCAGGCCCGGGGCCTCGAAGCCCAGCAGCTGGTGCAGCGCCTGGTTGGCCTGCAGCACGCGGTCTTCGGCGTCGACGATGGCCATGCCGATCGACGCGCGAGAGAAGGCCGCCGTGAAGCGGCGCTGGTTCTGCTGCGCATCCTGCTCGGCGGCGGCCACGCGCGCTTCCTGCGCGCCTTGTTCGGCGATCTGGCGCCTGAAGTGCGAACGCAGCAGCGCCAGCGACAGGCCCATCACCAGCACACCCACCACCACCGATGAACGGCCGAACTGCTCGGCATACAGCGCCAGCATCGCCGCCAGCACGGCCGACAGCAGCTGCAGCGTGGCCACCCAGCTGCATTGCGCGCGCCAGTCGGCCCAGCGCAGCGCCAGGCCGCGCTTGAGCGCCATCAGCTTCATGATCGAAGCCGTGGTCACCACGCAGCTCACCGCCGCCGCCAGCGCCAGGGTCGCGATGCAGGCCGCCGGCGCCGCCAGACCCCACTGTTCCAGCAGGGGCCGGCCGAGTTGATAGAGCCAGCCGCCCAGCGTCATGCCGATGGCCGCCATCGCGGTGGAACCGAGCCGGCTGCTCAGGCGCGTGGAGCTGCGGCAGCACGCCACCAGCGCGTCGGTGGCCGAGCACAACACGGCTGCAAAGGGCCCGTGCAGCGCCAGCACCAGGAAGATCGCGAGGTCGGAGCCCGAGACCGATTGTTTGCCGCGCGGCAGCGGAATCGGGAAGGCCGCCGCAGTCGCCACCACCAGCAGCCAGCCCAGCATCTGCCACAGCTCGGCGCGGCTGGCGCCAATCAAGCCCCACCCCGCAAAGCCCAGCGCGGCGGCGCCCACCAGCAGCATCAGCAGCCACAGGCGCTGGGCCTGCGGGCTGTAGTCGAACAACTGCTTGCTGCGGAAGGCGCACCAACCGCCGGGCCCCGGGTTCATGGCCGCGTCAGGGTTCGCCGGCCGGGCCCGCGGTCTCGCTCATCACGAAACCTTCGCTCATGACAAAGCCTTCGCTCATCACGAAGCCTTCACTCATGACGAAACCCTCGCTCATCACGAAGCCCTCGCTCATCACGAAGCCTTCGCTCATCACGAAGCCCTCGCTCATGACAAAACCTTCGCTCATCACAAAGCCGCTGCCCGACAGCAGCACCTGCTGCGACCAGGTGCTGGTGGGCAGCAGCAGGCCCCAGGCCGGCCATTGCACGAAACCGTCGATGCGCATCACGCCCGGCGTCACCAGCTGCTGGCGGCCCGTGACGCGCAGCTCGTCGATGCGGCGCGGCACCGGCAGCAGCGGCCAGTGGCTCACGGTCGTGCGCAGCACCACCTGGCGCGTCCAGGTCAGCGTCGGGTCCCAGATCGGCTGGAAGCGCGTGAACAGGGCCTCGCCCGACAGCAGCACGCTGCCGCCGGCCACCACCACGCGGCCCCACTCCACCGGCTGGCCGCCGATCACCGAGCGAGGCTGCGGCAGCGCCTTGCCGGCGGCCAGCAGCGGGTCGCCCGCACGCAGCCTGCCGGCGGCCAGGGCCGGGCCGATGTCGTTGCGCAGCGCCGCGGCCAGGCGCACCGCGCCTTCCACGTTCAGCTGGCCAGCCCCCTGCTGCAGCAGGTTGGCATGGGGCAGCGGCTGCGCCGTGTACTGCAGGATGGCCTTCACCAGCGGTGGCGTCAGCCCGGGGTTGGCCTGCAGCATCAGCGCCACCGCGCCGCTCACCACGGGTGCGGCCACCGAGGTGCCGCTCAGTTCCATCAGCGTCTTGTTCGGGGCCTGCGCGGCGCCGGGCACCTGGGCCAGCAGCGGGTAGGCCTTGACGAGCTGGTTCCAGTTGGCGCGCTGGCCCAGGATGTCGGACGAGAGCGCGCCGACCAGGCGGTTGCCCGGCGCCACCAGGTCGGGCTTGATCAGGTTGTCCACCCAGGGCTTGCCGACGACGCTGGTGCGGCCGCGCGTGGGGCCGCGCGAGCTGAAGCCGGCCAGGGTGTCGTCGTTGCGCAGGGCCGTGGCGCGCGGGTTGCTGGCGCCGACGGTGATGACCGAGGGGTCGTGCCCCGGCGAGCCCACCGTGCCGTAGATCTCACGCCCGTCAGCCGTCTTGCCGGCGTTGCCGGCGGCCACCACCACCACCACGCCGCTGGCCACCGCGGCGCGCGCGGCGCGCGCCAGCGGGTCGGTGAGGTACGACTCGGTGGAGCTGGCAGCCAGGCTCAGGTTCATCACGCGGATGTTCAGCAACCGGGCGTGCTGCACCACCCAGTCGATGCCGGCGATGACGTCGGCCAGGTTGCCGATGCCCTCGTCGTCGAGCACGCGCACGTCGTACAGCGGCGCGTTGCTGGCCAGGCCCGAGCTGTCGGGATTCTGGTAGTTGCCGCGGCCGGCCGCGATCGAGGCGACGTGGCTGCCGTGGCCGTAGGGGTCGGGCAGCACCAGGCGCGGCTGCTGGACGAGCTGCAGGCCGGGCGTGAAGCGCGTGCCGTCCAGCGTCACCAGCGCGGCGGCCGAACTGTCGAAGTTGCGAGCCCAGCCCAGGTCGGTGAGGCCCTTGCCGATGGCGACGAAGTCCACCGCCTGGCGCACGCGCGACAGGCCGGGCAGGCCCAGCAGGCCCTTGGCCGACAGGCTCTGGTGGCTCCAGGCCACGCCGGAATCGAGCACCGCGATGCCGACGTTGCTGCCGTCGTAGCGGCCGTCGACGGCGGCTTCGGCGGCGCCACTGGCGGCACGCACCAGGCTGGCGGTGCGCCTCACGGGGCGGTTGGGCGAGATGCTCGCCACGTCGCTGCGGCGCGCCAGCTCCACCAGCGCCGAGGCCGGCAGCATCACGGCCAGGGCGCGGATCGACGTGTAGTTGTAGTGCACCGCGCCGCCCATCGCCAGCACGGCGCGGCGCAGCTCGGCCAGCGACGCGTCGTCGCTGCGCGCCACGACGATCGCGCGCACCAGCAGTTCACCGCCCAGCAGGCGGGTCCAGGGGCCTTCGGGCACGGCGGCATGCAGCGTGGTGGCCAGCAGGTCGGGCGCGAGCTTGGCACGCGCCTGGGCATCGGACAGCTGGGCCTGCGCAGGGCCGGCCGCGGCCAGCAGCAGCCCCAGCAAGGCCAGCACGCACCGGGCATCGAGAAGGCGGCGGATCAACTTCATGGGACTCCTTGGACAAACACAGGTCGCCGGTGCGCGCGGGGCCTTGGTGCCACGCCGGCCTGTGTCAGGAGTCATCGGAACTTGAGGCCCGGAGTTGAGCCGCATCAAGCCGCGTGCGCGACCTATCTCACGCCACGCCAACCCACCGTGCATCCATCGGTAAGCGACTAGTTTTCCTGCCGCTCATCAAGTGATTCGTCAAAGGGTCGACGGGCGGATTTCATGCCCCGCCCATCGCGTCCAGGCCCAAGGCCGGCAGCAGCCTGCGCCGGCCGCTGGGCGTGGGTGTCAGGGCGCGATCACCAGCGCTGCCCTTGCGCAGCCAGCCCTGTTCGATGAAATGGGCCAGCAGTTGCCGGCCCAGGCTGCCCGCCAGATGGTCGCGGCGCTCCGACCAGTCCAGGCAGCCGTAGGCCAGGCGCGTGCGGCTTGGCGGCGGCGTGGCGCAAAAGCCCAGGCCGGCGAGCCATTCGATGCCGGCCGGGGTCAGCACCAGGCCGTCTTCGCCTTCGGTGGTGCGGGCGCCTTGCTTGAGCGCTTCGTACAAGGCCACGCCCAGGCGGCCGGCCAGGTGGCCGTAGCAGCAGCGCGCCTCGCGCAGCCGTGCCCGCTGCGGGTGGGCCCAGGCGCTGGTGTGGGCGCCGCGCTCGGCCAGCACCGCCAGGGCCTGCAGCGCATGCGCCACCTCGCCATCGGCCAGGCAGAAGTAGCGGTGGCGGCCGCGCGGCTCGCAGGCCACCAGGCCGCTGTCTTCGAGCTTGGCCAGGTGCTCGCTGGCGGTGGACGGCGACACCCCGGCCGCGCGCGCCAGTTCACCCGCGGCGGCGTACTCGCCCGTCAACAGGTAGGCCAGCATGCGCGAGCGCGCCGGGTCGGCGATCATGGCCGCCACGCGGGCCAGGCGCGGTTCATGCGGGCTCGGTGTCATGGCAAGACGACATCCTCGCAGAACGTGCGTTCCTCGCGCAGGATGAAGCGCTCGGCCTGCGCCCACTCGAAGTTCTCGCGCCCGGCGGGGTCGGCGCGCAGGCGCGCGCGGTAGGCCTCGTAGGCGGCGAGGCTGTCGAAACCGATCAGGCCCCAGGCCACGTCGTTCGTGCCTTCGTGTGGCAGGAAGTAGCCCAGCAGGCGCCCGCCGTTGCGCGGGATGATGGTGAGCCAGTTCTGCGCGTAGCGACGGAAGTTCTCGCGCTGGAAGGGGTCGATCTGGTAGCGGATGAAGCAGGTCAGGGCCATGGCAGGCGGCGGCAGTGGACGATGCCCGCAGTCTGCGGCGGCCCGCCCCGCCGAAGCTTCGGCCCGTGCCGAAACGTCAGGCCGGCGTGGGCGAGCCGAAACCCACCATGCCCGACCGGCCGATGTTCTCCATCATGCGGCGCTTCTCTTCCTCGTTCTCCTTCAGCACGCCGGGGTAGCGGGACAGCGAGCGGATCTCGAAGCGGTGGTTGGCGATCACGGTGCGCGCCTTCTCGCGCAGGGGGTCGAGGTGGTGCGAGGCGGTGCGCTCGGCCACGTCCATCCAGCCGCTCTGGCCGAAGCGCTTCATGATCAGCGCCATCAGCGCGCTGGTGGGCAGGCAGCAGATGAGGTAGCAGCCCAGCAGCGGGCAGGTCTCGAAGACGTCGATGTCGATGCTGCCGTGGCCCCACTGGATCAGCTTGTTGGCGGCGTTCTTCTCCGACACGTCGCGGTAGACGATGCGCACGATGTTCAGCAGTTTGGCGACGTTGGCCGCCGGGCCCACCGCGGTATTGGTGGCCATGCCGCCGTCGATGGCCAGGCCGGCGATCTTGCCGCCCAGCTCGCACACCGAGACCGACGCGGCGTAGATGTCGGCATTGCGCTCGCGCTCCAGGATGCGGATCAGCGCGTTGATCGCGGCCAGGCCTTCGGCTCCGGCCAGGCTGCGGTCGCGGTGCATGCCCGTCTGCACCACGCCGTACTGCTTGTGCAGCGCGTTGCCGGTGTTCCACAGCGTGGTGCCGGCAGCGATGAGGATGCCGCCCAGCGGCACCACCGCGGCGGCGAACTGAGCCTGGAACGAAGGCACCAGCATCTGCACCGCCTTCATCACCTCCAGCTGCGCGCTGGGCGGCACCACCTGGGTGACGAGCTTGCTGATCATCGCGCCCGTGGCGCCCTGGCCGCCGCCCTCGGCCATCGACTTCAGCGTCTTGCCGGCCACCACCGCGCCGGCGGTGTTGCCGGCCAGGCCGAACTTGTTGGTCGAGGCCGAGGCCTTGTACTGGTTGACCGGCAGGTAGGGGATGAAGCTGTCCTTGTTGGGGTTCACCAGGTCGGAATTCAGCTTCACGCGGAAGGCGTTCTTCCAGGTGATGCGGGCGCCGCCGAACAGCTCCTGCATCAGGCGGTTGGCCTCGCCTTCCAGCGCCTTCATGGCCTCGGAATCGAGGTCGGCGCCGGGCGCCGCATGGCCCGTCAGCTGCTTGTACAGCGTGTCGACGGCGTTCTTGCTGTTGCGCACGCTGCCCTTCCAGTCGGCGCCCTTGTCCAGCATCCAGGCCATGAAGGCCCGGTGCACCACCTTCTTGTGCTCGGCGTCCGGCGCCTTTTCGTAGCTGGCCAGCGCTGAATCCAGGGCCTTGAGCTTGCTGCTGCGGATGGAAGTGACGCCGCCGTAGGTCAGCTTCATCCATTCCTTGTGGCTCATCAGAGCGGCCATGCGGTGTCTCCGGCGCTTTATGTAACTGAAAGTTTAGGGGCGCCTCCCCGCCGGCTGCACACGCCGCCCCGTGAATAAGGGCCGCTTCGTGACCGACGCCTAGAATTCCCGCATGACCCGCAAGCTCTTCGTCACCACCGCCCTGCCCTACGCCAACGCTGCCTTCCACATCGGGCACATGATGGAATACATCCAGGCCGACACCTGGGTACGCTTCCAGCGCATGGTGGGCAGCGAGGTGCACTTCGTCTGCGCCGACGACGCACACGGCGCGCCGATCATGATCGCGGCCGAGAAGGCCGGCCTCACCCCGCAGGCCTTCGTGGCGCAGATCGCCGCCGGCCGCAAGCCGTACCTCGACGGCTTTCACATCCGTTTCGACAATTGGCACAGCACCGACGCGCCCGAGAACCACGAGCTGGCCAAGAGCATCTACCTGGCGCTGCGCAAGAACGAGCTGATCGACAGCCGCGAGGTCGAGCAGTTCTTCGACCCCGAGAAGGGCATGTTCCTGCCCGACCGCTTCATCAAGGGCGAGTGCCCCAACTGCGGCGCCAAAGACCAGTACGGCGATGCCTGCGAGAACTGCAGCTCGGTCTATTCACCCACGAAGCTGAAGAACCCCTACTCGACGCTATCGGGCGCCACGCCGGTGATGAAATCGTCGGAGCACCACTTCTTCCGGCTCTCCGACCCGAAGTGCAAAGCCTTCCTCGACCAGTGGATCAACCAGCCGGGGCGGCTGCAGTCGCAGGTCGCCAACAAGGCGAAAGAGTGGCTCGAGGGCAAGGACGACAAGACGCTCGCGGACTGGGACATCTCCCGCGACCCGCCCTATTTCGGCATCCGCATCCCCGACATCAGGGAAGAGAAGTATTTCTACGTCTGGCTGGACGCCCCGGTCGGCTACTTCGCGAGCCTGAAGAACCTCGCCGACAGGAGCAATGGAAAGGTTCAATTTTCCGATTTCGTGCATAAAGACGCGAAATCGGAGATGGTCCACTTCATCGGCAAGGACATCATCTACTTCCACACGCTGTTCTGGCCGGCGATGCTGCACTTTTCCGGCCACTACAAGACGCCGGACCAGATCAACGTCCACGGCTTCATCACGGTATCCGGCGACAAGATGTCCAAGTCGCGCGGCACCGGCATCGACCCGCTACGTTATCTGAGCCTCGGGATGAACCCGGAATGGCTGCGCTACTACATCGCCGCCAAGCTCAACGCCAACGTCGAGGACCTCGACTTCAACCCCGACGACTTCCTGGCGCGGGTCAACAGCGACCTGGTCGGGAAGTATGTGAACATCGCGAGCCGCTGCGCCGGTTTTATTACGAAACAATTTAACGGCACGCTCGGTAAACCTGATTTTTCAAGCGAAATCGAGCACGACTTTGCTTTTGCCTCCACGGAAATAGCCGGCTATTACGATCAGCGGGAATTCGGTAAAGCGATCCGGAGAATCATGCAGCTTGCCGACGTGGCAAATCAGTACGTGGACGCCAAGAAACCATGGGAACTCGCAAAGTCTCCGGATAGAAAACAGGAACTGCATACCGTCTGCTCTACAGGACTGGCCCTGTTTCGTGACCTGACGTTATATTTGAAGCCGGTGCTGCCAGAACTGGCGAAGAGCGTCGAAATTCTGCTCGGAATTCCGTCGTTGAAGTGGGCGGACGCTTGGCAGCACCTCAAGTCAGGACACTCGATCAGGCCTTACTCGCATCTGACGACCCGCGTCGAAGAGAAGCAACTCGATGCATTGTTCGATATCGCCCCCGCGCAATCCGCGAAGGACAAGAAGATGACCGAAGTCCCGAAAACCGCCGCCCCGGCCGCAGCGCCCGCCGCCGCGCCGGCCGGCACGATCTCGATTGACGACTTCAACAAGGTGGATCTCCGCATCGCGAAGATCGCCAACGCGGAAGCCGTCGAGGGCGCCGACAAGCTGCTGAAGCTCACGCTCGACCTGGGCAGCACGACGAAAACGGTGTTCGCCGGCATCAAGTCGGCCTACGATCCCGCCAAGCTGGTCGGCCGGTTGACGGTCGTCGTCGCCAACCTCGCACCTCGCAAGATGAAGTTCGGCGTCTCCGAGGGCATGGTGCTCGCCGCCTCCGGCGACGGCCCTGGCATCTTTATCCTGAGTCCCGACTCGGGCGCCGAACCCGGCATGAAAGTGAAGTAGCCAGGTTCTCGTCACTCGTCACCCGTCACACGTCACGCACCCACGAGCGAAGCGATGCCAGCGGCCCCCAATCGCACCTTCATCTGCAGCATCGTGTTCCTCGACATCGTCGGCTATTCGAAGAAGCCGGTGTCGGAACAGATCCAGCTGAAGGAACGGCTCAACGCCCTGCTC
>CAYREA010000105.1:0-15785 GCA_964423075.1 uncultured Rubrivivax sp.
AGCGCGCCTTCTGCGGCGTGCGGATGTCGGTCTGCGTGCTGGCGTGCAGCTGGATGGGTGGCAGGTCCAGCTGCAGCAGGGCCATGTCCTGCACGATGAGTGCATCGGCACCGGCGTGCCACAGGTCCCAGGCCAGGCGGCGCGCGCCTTCGAGTTCGTCGTCGCGCAGGATGGTGTTGTGCGTGATGAAGATGCGCGCGCCATAGCGGTGGGCGTGGCGGCAGAGCTTCTCGATGTCGGCCAGCGGGTTGCCCGCCTTGTCGCGCGCGCCGAAGGAAGGGCCGCCGATGTAGACGGCGTCGGCACCGTGGTTGATGGCCTCGATGCCGATGGCGGCATCACGCGCCGGGGCCAGGAGTTCGAGCTGCATTCGCGACATGGCGCCGAATTCTGCCCGTAAGACCGGCGCCTGTGCTTCGACTATGCCGGCGTCAGCGAATCAGGTTTCGCAGCGACATCCAACCCCACCGATGAGGAGCACCCCATGAAGTTTCGACGTCACCTGGCCCTGGCCGCCACCACCTTCGCCCTGCTCGCCGCCGGCGGCGCCGCGCGCGCCGAGACCATGGACGACAACTCGTTCTCCGGCATGTTCACCCTGGCCCAGATGGACGGCAACAAGGACGGCATGGTCAGCAAGGCCGAGTTCCTGGCCATGATGGGCAAGGTCTGGGACATGAAGGCCAAGGAGATGGCCGTGAAGGGCGACAAGATGAGCGCCGACGAGATGAAGAAGGTGGGCGTCTGGTTGTCGCGTGGCGGGAACAAGAACTGAGGATCAGCCCGCGAAGCCGGCCGCCGCCGCGTCGATGCTGCCCAGCAGCTCGGCGTGGCTGGCATGCCGCCTGAACTGCGGGAACTGCGCGGCGATGCCGTCGGGCGCGTGGATGAAGAAACCCGCGTCGGCGGCGCCCAGCATGCCGGTGTCGTTGAAGGAATCACCCGCCGCGATGACGCGGTAGTTCAGGCCCTTCAGCGCGTTCACCGCCATGGTCTTCGGGTTGGGCTGGCGCAGCTTGTAGTCGGCGACAAATCCCTCGCCGTCCACCACCAGCCTGTGGCACAGCAGCGTGGGCCGGCCGAGTTGTTGCATCAGCGGGTCGGCGAACTCGTAGAAGGTGTCCGACAGGATGAGCACCTGGAAGCGCGTGCGCACCTCGTCGAGGAAGTCTTTCGCACCTTCCAGCGGCGCCATGCCGGCGATGACGGCCTGGATGTCGGCCAGCTTCAGCCCGTGCTCGCGCAGCAGGGCCAGGCGGAAACGCATCAGCTTGTCGTAGTCGGGTTCGTCGCGCGTGGTGCGGCGGAAGGCCGGGATGCCGGTGCGTTCGGCGAAGGCGATCCAGATCTCGGGGACGAGCACCCCTTCCAGGTCGAGGCAGACGATGTGCATGCAGGCTCCGCGGCGTGAAGCCGGCAATCGTAGCCGCGGCCTACACTGGCGCCGGTCGCATCGCCGGAGCCCTGCCATGAACGTTCTTCGCCTCGCCTGCATCCTGGCCTGTGCCGCACTCGCTGCCTGCGGTGCCGAAGTGGCCGGCGCCGCCGCCACCGCCGCCGCACTGCAGGCTTCGCAGGCCCAGCAGGCGCAGGCGCAGCAGAAGCAGTTCCAGGAGAAGCTGGATGCGGCGATGAAGGCCGGCACCGCGGCCACCGCGGCGGCTGCGGCCTCGGCCGGCGAGTAGCTCAGCGCGCGTTCAAGCCCGGCTCACATCGAGGCCGTGGCCTCGATGGCCCCGAACACGGCCTGCAAGGGGCGCGTCTCGGGCAATACGTAGACGATGCCGGCGCGCCGTCCCAGCGTCGGCGCCACCACCGTGTCGTAGAAGGCCTCGCTCACGACCACGCAACCGAGCGAGATGCGCTTGTCCGCCGGCGAGGCCGAAGCCAGGCGCTGCGGCCGGCGCTCCCCGGCCGGCGCGGGGCGCAGGCGGTGGATGGCGACGGCGGCCTCGTAGTCGACCCAGACGATGGCTTCGCCCTTGTCATTGCGCCCTGGTTCCGACACGAAGCGGCCCGCCGGCGTGGTGCGTTCGTGGGCGGCGATGCCGGTGGTGACGCGCTGGCCCACGCCCGGTGCCGAGTCGTCACCGGTGGCCTGGCCCAGCAATGCGGGCGCGCTGCCGGCGAGCCGACCTGCGGCGTCGAAGACCCAGATGCGCGCGGCGCGCTTGTCGACCACGGCGTAGGGGCGGCCGTGGGCGTCACCGCTGTGCTGCACCCACTGCAGCAGCGTGCGGGTGTCGGTGGGCAGCGATTCAAGGGCTGCGGCGGCGGGCGATTCGGCGGCGTGTGCACACGCCGCCGTGAAGACCATTGCCGCGATGGCGCCCAGCGCCTTCCTGATTCCCGCCTGCACACCCGCCTCGCCCGTCTGCGGCCGCGACGCGGCCCCTGCGTTCGCAGGCTAGGGCCAGGCGGCGGCGCCACCGCGGCAATACCGCACGGCAGGCGCCGGCCCCGGGGTCTCAGACCAGTTGTTCGAGCAGGGGTGCGCGCTCCTGGGTCAGCAACAGGCTCGGAAATACCTGCTCCAGGCGCTTGAACTCGGGCAGCACGTAGACGATGCCGCCGCGTGCGCTCAGCGTCGGCCAGGCCAGGCTGTCGAAGAAGTCGGCCGGCAGGTTGATGCAGCCGTAGCTGATGCGCCGGTCGGCGGCGCGCGGCGAGGCCAGGCGTTCCAGCCGGCGTTCGGCCGGGTCGGTCAGGCGCACCCGGTGCATCGACACCGCGTTGTCGTAGTCGACCCACAGCACCGGTTCGTCCAGCGTGTTGCGGCCAGGCCCGGCGACGAATCGACCCGCGGGTGTGGTGCGCTCCTGGGGCAGCACCTGTGCCACCGGGCGCTGGCCGATGCCGGGCACGCTGTCGTCGCCGGCGGCGTAGCCGAGCAGGATGGGGGTGGCACCGAGCAGGCGCCCCGAGGCTTCGAAGACGAAGAGCCGGGCATCCTTCTTGTCGATCAGCACGAACGGCAGGGTGCCGTTGTCGCCCTGCCGCACGATGGCCAGGGCCAGGCGGCGCACGTCGGGCGAAACCGCCTCGGCGCCGAGATCGAGCTGGCGCGGCGTCGCGGTGGCGGCGCCGGAAGCCGGGGCGTCGCCTCGCAGCGTGTGCACCAGCGGCAGCAGCAGCGCGAGCAGGGCCGCCCCGATCAGCAGGCCCTGCAGCAGGCTGGACATGCCGCTGCGCAGGTTGAACGGGGTGGCTGTCGTGGGGGCGGGCCCCGGAGGGCCCGCCTCCGGCGGGCTTTCGCCCACCGGGATTTCGCCGTTCATGGCGGCCAAGGCCTTAGTTGCGGTCGGCCTTGGCCGGCATGTCGGCAGGGGCCATCGGCTCACTCTGGGCGGGGCTGGTTGCGCCGGGCGGCGTGGCGGGTGCCATCGGCTCGGTGGCCGGCGTGGTCTGCGGTACCGGGGTGGGTTCGGGCGTGGTCTGGGCATAAGCCAGACCGGCCACGACCACCAGGGCGGCGACGCTGCCGCTGATCAGGTGCTTGAGAGTCTTCATGGGGTACTCCTGGTTGTGATGCCCGCACTCGGCGGGCCTGGTTGGATCAACGCCGAGGTCTGCCCCGACACATCCAATCTAGTCCCACTCACTTCGTGCGCTCGTCGGTGCGAGGCCTGCATTTCTGTAGGAAAGCGCCCCAAGCCGGTTTGCTTGTGTACTCACCCGTTACCAGGCATCACGAGGGGTGGATTGGTCGGCTGCCGGGGCCCGAGCCTGGTGGCGCTGGCGGCCAGCCCCGCGAAGGCCTTGCAGATGAGCTGCGGCGGCGGTGGCTGGGAGGACGACCCCAGCTGGTGGCCTCGAGGCACCACGGTACAGCCGCTGGCGCAGCAGGTCATGGCCGGCTTCATATGGCGCCTGCATCCTGACAGTCGGAACGCGACGCGCGAGCAGCATGAGGCCCACATCCGCGCCATCTTCCCGCAGGTGGTCGAGCAGAACTTCGTGCGGCTCCGGCCGGCGGCGCTGCGCACCTACATGCGCCACACCAGCGACCACGAGCTGCGCGAGCTGGCCATGCTCTACGGCGCGGACCTGAACGCGCAGTCGAGGCAGGGCCGGCTGCTGCCGATGCTGGCGGTGCGGGCCAGCGACGCCGATCTGCTGCGGTGGGGCCGGGCCTTCGGGACCATGCCGGTGTACGACGCGCTGGCGCGTTTCGCGCCGCAGAAACTGCCCGGCTTCGAGCGCGGCCTGGCGGGTGGTGTGATCGCAGTGCCGTCGCTTGATCAAGGCTTCCAGCCCAACGTCGACATGACCATCACGCGGATCCACCAGGGTTTCAGGGCTGCACCCATAGGCGCCACCAGCATCCCTGCGTCGATCTATCAGACGGCCACCTTCGCGGGGAGTCGCCTGTCGGGCGCCTATCTGACGGGCTACGCCATCGGGACGGGCATCTCGTACCTGCTGGTGAACTACGCCCCGTCCGTGCACGACGTCAGCGGCGGCACGCTCTACGAGGTGATGGAGGGCCTGAGCGGGTTGACGGGCATCCCGATTTCCCAGGCGCTGGAGGAAGCAACCGACGGGTTCGGGGTCACCAACTACGCCGCCTTGCATGAGCAGACTGGCGGCGACTACGGCGCAGTGAAAGAATGGTCCATTGCCGCAGGCTACAGCGCCGGTGGCTGCTAGGGGGGCGACATGAAGAAGCCGGTGATAGCAGCCATGTCGCTGTGGGCCGCCATAACCTCTGCCTTGACGCTGGCCGCGTCGCTCCTGGTGATCGCGCTGCCCGAAATGCGCTTGCCGTCGGTGCGGGCGTTGTTGATGCTGCTGGTGGTCGTGATCAGCGCAGAGTCTCTCTGGCGACTGAAACGCGCCAATGGCTTGAGCACGTCCTTGGCCGAGTTGCGCCAGCATCTGCCGGGCCGCACGCCCTTCTCGGAATCGTTGTCGCAGATTGCGACGATCGTGACTGTGTTCACCGTTCTGTTGGCCTTCTGAGCCCGGCCCGCCCATCGGGGCGGGCCACTCCCTCACGCGGGCACCAGCGTCACCGCCCCCCCACTGAGCACCGCGTTGCCCGACAGCGGATCGCGCGCGCCGCTGTCGAGCACCGCATTGAGGTTGGCGCCCGGCCGCTCGGCCGCCAATGCCAGCTGCGCACCGGGCAGGTCGTGCCCCCAGCCGTGCGGCAGGCACACCACGCCGGGCATCAGCGTGTCGCTCAACTCCACCTGCACCGCCACGCTCTGGCCGGCGCCCTGCAGGCGCGCCGCGGCGCCGTCCGTCACGCCGCAGCGCGCCGCATCGACCGGGTGCACGAGCAGGGTGCCGCGGAAGGGGCCTTTGGCCAGCAGCGGCAGGTTGTGCATCCAGCTGTTGTTGCTGCGCACGTCGCGGCGGCCTATCACCACCAGCGGCGCGGCTGCGGTCTGCAGGTCGGCCCAGGCACGTGGCAGGTCGGCCAGCAGCGAGGACGGGGCCAGTTCGATGCGGCCAGTGGGTGTGCGCAGCAGTTCGGGCACGCGTGGCGCCAGTTCGCCGAGATCGATGCCGCCGGGGGCGGCCTGCACCTGGTCGAGGTTCAGGCCGCCGGGTTTGAGGCCGAAGGCGTCGCCGTAGGGGCCGCTGCGCAGGGCCAGGTCGAGAAGGCGCTCGGGGCCTTTGCGCACGCCCAGCGCTGCCATCACCTGCGGCGTGTTGTCGCCGGCCACCTTGCGCACCTCGGCCTCGACGATCTGGTCGTCCAGCGCCAGCACGTCGGCCTGCGCACCCAGGCCCTGCGCGATGGCGCCCAGGCGCAGCAGCGTCTGCCACTCGGGCGGCTGGCCGGCCGGCGGCTCGAACACCGGGCCGCTGTAGCGCGCGTGGTTGCGGAAGCTCAGCTGCGGGAAGGCCACGTCATAGTGGCTGTCTTCCAGCGGGCTCAGGCCCGGCAGCACCACGTCGGCATGGCGCGTGGTCTCGTTGAGGTAGATGTCCAGGCTGACCATGAAGTCCAGGCTGTCCAGCGCCGCCGCCAGGCGCGGGCCGCCGGGGGCCGAGAGCACCGGGTTGCTGGCCACCGTGATGAGTGCACGCACCTGGCCCGGGCCCGGGGTTTCGATCTCCTCGGCCAGGCAGGTCATGGGCAGTTCGCCGAACACTTCGGGCGCACCGCTCACGCGGCTGTGGTGCCGGCCGGTGGTGACGCCGCGGCCCTTGCCCGCTGCGCCCTGGGTGTTGGCGGCAAAGGCCGCGGCCTTGGGGAACATCGCGCCGCCCGGTTCGTCGAGGTGGCCGGTGAGGGCGTTCAGCACATCCACCAGCCACGAGCTCAGCGTGCCGAAGGCCTGCGTGCAGGTGCCGATGCGGCCGTAGACGGCGGCGCGTTCGGCCTGCGCCAGCTCGCGCGCCAGGCGGCGGATGGTGCCGGCCTCGATGCCGCAGCGCCCGGCCACCGCCTCGGGCGTGAATCCAGCCAGTGCCGCGCGCAGTTCATCGATGCCACTCAGGTGCGGCGTCAGCCGGCCGGTGCGCACCAGCCCTTCGTCGAACAGCGTGTGCACCATCGCGGCCAGCAGGAAGACATCGCTGCCCGGGCGGATGGGAAGGTGTTCATCGGCCACCGCCGCGGTTTCGGTGCGGCGCGGGTCGATCACCACCAGACGCCCGCCGCGCGCGCGCAGCGCCTTGGCCTTGCCGCGGAAGTCGGGCACGGTCCATAGGCTGCCGTTGCTGGCCACCGGGTTGGCGCCGATCACCAGCAGCCATTGCGTGCGTTCGATGTCGGGCACCGGAACACTCAACCAGTGGCCGAACATCAGGCCCGAGGACAACTGCTTGGGCATCTGGTCCAGCGTGCTGGCCGAGACCACGTTCTTCGTGCCCAGCGCCTTGGCCAGGCGGCCGAAGTACAGCAGCAGGCCCATCTTGTGCGCCGAAGGGTTGCCCACGCTGACGGCCACGGCGTCGCGGCCATGGGCCTGCTGGATGGCCGGCAGACGGCGTTCGATCTCGGCGAAGGCCTCGTCCCAGGTGGCGGGCTGCAGCCGGCCGTCGCGACGCACGAGCGGCGCGCGCAGGCGATCCGGGTCTTCGTGCAGGTCTTTCAGCGCCACGCCCTTGGGGCAGATGTAGCCAGCGCTGAAGACGTCGTTCTCGGCGCCGCGGATGGCGCTGACCTGGCCGCCTTCGGTCTGCACCTGCAGGCCGCAGCAGGCTTCGCACAAGGGGCAGATGCGGTAGTGGGTGGCAGTGGCCATCGCGGGCTCCTCAACGGGCAGAGGGCGCCGACGATAGCGCGGCGGCCCGGGCCGCCACCGTCACCCGCGCGTCACTCGGCCTTGGCGCCCATCTCGCGCAGGCTCGCCAGCCAGTGGCCGCGCGCCTTGGCGTCGGGTGCTTCCACGCTGCCGATGAGGGTTTCGTGCACCGGCGCGATGCCGACGAAGCCCAGGATGTTGCGCTCCAGGCTCTTCACGCTGTGGGCGCGGAAGTAGTGGCGGTAGACGGCCGCCGGCATGCCCATGGTCACCACCACGCGCGCCGAGCGGCCCGTGAGGCCCTTGCGGGTGTAGGGCGCCTCGTCGACGTAGTCGAAGGCGAAACCGGGGCGCGCCACCTGTTCCAGGAAGCCCTTCATCAACGCCGGCATGTCGCCCATCCACAGCGGGAAGAACAGCAGCAGGTGCTGGGCCCAGGCGATGTCCACCTGGGCCTGCTGCAGGGTGGGCGGCACCTGCCCCTTCAGCCAGTCGGCCTGGCTGCGCAGCAGGGGGAATTCGAGCAGGGCCACGTCGATGCGGCGCACTTCGTGGCCGGCGGCCAGGGCCCCTTCGGCGTAGGCGTCGGCCAGGGCATGGCCGAAATGGCGGCCGGCGGGGTCGGGGTGGCCCTGGATGATGAGGATGCGGCGGGTGTCCATGCGCCCATCGTGCGCCGCCGCATCCGGGCGGCGCTTGATGCGCCGCAAGCTTCGCTTCAGGTTGCGTCGGGTTTGAACGTCAGCGCCACGCCGTTGTTGCAGTAGCGCTTGCCGGTGGGCCGCGGGCCGTCGTCGAAGACATGGCCCTGGTGGCCGCCGCAGCGCGCGCAGTGGTACTCGGTGCGCGGCAGGATCAGCTTGTAGTCGGTGCGCGTTTCCAGCGCATCCGGCAGGGCACCCCAGAAGCTGGGCCAGCCGGTACCGCTGTCGAACTTGGTGGCCTGCGTGAACAGCGGCAGGTCGCAGCCGGCGCAGCAGTAGCTGCCGGCGCGTTTCTCGGCGTTGAGCGGGCTGCTGAAGGGGCGCTCGGTGCCTTCGCGGCGCAGCACCGCGTAGGCGGCCGGCGCCAGGCGCTGGCGCCACTCGGCGTCGGGCCTCTCGATGCGGTCGCTGCGGGCTGCCACGGCCTCGCGCGCGGCCGTGGCGGTGCCGGCACCACCCAGGGCGGACAGCAGGTTCATCAGTTGGCGGCGGGTCATGGCGGGCCTTTCGAGCGGGTTCGGTGCCATGGGTCGGGTGGCGCGGCCCGACCTTTCATTCCGGTGCCGCCAGCACCAGGCTCTGCTTGCGACTCTGGCCGTTGCGCCACACCGTGAGCGTCACGCTGTCGCCCGGGGCGCGGCGTTCCAGCACGCCGAGCATGTCGTCCAGGTCTTTCACGGTCTCGTCGTTGATGGCGGTGATGACGTCGCCACCCACCACCTCGCCGCGGCTGCCGCGGCGGAAGGGCTGCAGCCCCGCCTTGGCCGCCGGGCTGCCGTTGCCCACCTGCACGACCACCACACCCTTGGGCAGGTTCAGCGCCTGCTGCAGGTTGGCCGGGCCGGCGCTGATGCCGATGGCCGGGCGCACGAACTTGCCGTCACGGATGATGCGCGGGACGATGCGGTTCACCTCGTCCACCGGTATCGCGAAGCCGATGCCGGCGCTGGCGCCGCTGGGGCTGGCGATCTGGGTGTTGACGCCGATCAGCCGGCCTGCGGAATCGAGCAGCGGGCCGCCGCTGTTGCCGGGGTTGATGGCGGCGTCGGTCTGGATCACGCCGCGGATGGTGCGGTTGTTGAAGGACTCGATCTCGCGGTTGAGCGCGCTGACGATGCCGGTGGTGAGTGTCTGGTCCAGCCCGAAGGGGTTGCCGATGGCGTAGACACGCTGGCCCACCAGCAGCTCGCGGCTGGTGCCGATGGTTATCGGCGGCAGCTTGGCCTTGGGCGCTTCGATGCGCAGCACGGCCAGGTCGCGGTCGGGGAACCAGCCCACCAGCTTGGCGTCGTAGGTGCTCTGGTCGGACAGCGTCACGCGTGCGCCGTCACCGCCCTGCACCACGTGGAAGTTGGTGACGACGTGGCCCTGGTCGTCCCAGACGAAGCCGGTGCCGGTGCCACGCGGCACCTGCTGCGCGTTCATGCTGAAGATGTCGCGCTGCACGCCGATGCTGGTGATGTGCACCACCGAGGGCGAGGTCTTGCGGAACAGCTCGGTGTTGGCCAGTTCGTCGGCAGCCAGCGGGCCGCGCGGGGCGACGGCGCGAGGGGCCGCGTCGGGGCGGCCCTGCACCAGCGTGGGCACGGCGAAGAAGGCCGCAGCGGCACCGATGAGCGCGGCGGCGACGACGGTGATGCGGTGGGGCGACGAGAGAAGTTTCATGGCGGCGGCGCGGTGGTCGGCTCGGGCGGAATGCTGCCAGATGGGGGCGCCCGGCGCGCCCTCAAGCCCTTCAGGCCACCACGTAGGCGGCTGCGGCGGTGGCGATCAGCGTGCCTTCCTGGTTCACCAGCCGCATCTGCGTGCTGCCGATGCGCCCGCCCAGGCGCGTGGTCTCGGCGGTGGCGGTGAAGCGGGTGCCGATGCCCTGGCGCAGGAAGTCCACGCGCAGGTCGATGGTGCCCATCTTGGCAAAGCGCTGCATCACCTGCAGCGTGTTGTCGTGCGGGTGGCGCTCGGCGATGCCCACCATCAGCGCCAGGCCGCCCATGGCGTCGAGCACGGCCGAGATCACGCCGCCGTGCAGGCGGCCGTAGGTGTAGTGGCCCACCAGCTCGGGCTTCATGTCGAAGGTGGCGCGCACGTCGCCCTGGCGGGCGGCGGCGATCTTCAGGCCCAGCACCTGGTTGAAGGTGATCTTGTGCTCGAACAGCTCGATCAGTTCGGCTTCGAGCCGGACGTTTTCGTCGGCGCTGCGGGGGACCAGGGTCATGCCGGGATGCTAAGAGAGGCCCAGCCGTGCCCGCGCTTCGGCGGGGCTGGCCACCTCGCGGCCGGCGTTGCGGGCGCAGCGCGCCAGGGCTTCGATGAGCACGCCGTTGCCGCCAGCCTTCTCGCCGCCGGGCAGGTAGAAGGTGTCTTCCAGGCCGGTGCGCAGCATGCCGCCGAGTTCGGCCGTCTTCTGGTGCACGGGCCAGATCTCGCCGCGGCCGATCAGCGTGGTCTGCCACACCGCGCCTTCGGGGGCGTAGCCTGGAAGCAGCGTCAGCAGGGCAGCGTCGCAGGGCATGCCGCTGGCCACGCCCATCACGAAGTTGACTTCGGGCACGCCGCTGAACAGGCCGGCCTTCAGGTACATGGCCACGCTGCGCACGATGCCGACGTCGAAGCACTCGAACTCGGGGTGGATGTGCAGCTCGTTCATCACCTGCAGGAACTGCTGGATCTTGGCCACCGGGTTGTCGAAGACCATCGGCGGCCAGGCCCACTCGCCGTTGTCCTTGATCTTCAGGTAGTTCAGGCTGCCGGCGTTGCAGGCGGCGGCTTCGGGCTTCACGCGGCGCAGGCAGGCCAGGGGGCCGCTGATGTCCTTGCCGATCACGCCGGTGGTGAGGTTGATGATCACGCCGGGGCAGGCCTCGCGGATGGCACCGACCACGGCCTCGGCCACGTCGGGGTCCCAGCTGGGCATGTGGCCGTAGCCTGCTTCCTGGCTGCGCAGGTGCACGTGCATGATGCTGGCGCCGGCGTTGAAGGCGTCGCGTGCCTCGGCGGCCATCTGCGCCGGCGTCACGGGCACCGGGTGCTGCTGTGGGTTGGTGAGCACGCCGGTGAGCGCGCAGGTGAGGATGGCCTTGTCTTGGGTGCTCACGGCGCGATCTCCAGTTCGACCAGCACGGCGCCTGCGGCCACCGGGTCTTTCGGCTTGACGTTGATGGCCTTCACGGTGCCGGCGGCAGTGGCGTTGAGCCACATCTCCATCTTCATGGCCTCGACGCAGACCAGTGGCTGGCCGGCCTGCACCACCTGGCCCAAGTCCACGCTCACCTGCGCCACCACGCCGGCCACCGGGGCGCGGGCGCGGCGCGGGTCGGTGCGCGTGTCGGTGGCCGGCCAGGGCGAAGTCTCGGTGAAGCGGAACACCGCGCCGTCGAGCGCGATCTGCAGCGTGTCGCCGTCGCGCACGGCGCGGGCCTGCCGCAGCACGCCGCCCTGCAGCCAGCGCACGCGGCCGTCTTCGAAGCCCAGCAGGTCCAGGCCTGGCGGCGGGGCGCGTAACGTGCGCTTCTCGACGCCACATTGCAGGCTCAGGTCGACGTGCGACACGCTGGCCGGCCGCTGCCCGCCGTGGCCGGCGAACAGCGCCGCGGCCAGGTCCCAGGCGGCGTCGGGCGGGGCCGGGCGCTGCAGCAGGGCTTCGCCGTGCGCGGCCCAGTCGTCCAGCCGCGTGGTGGTCATGGCCGCACCGGTGAAATCGGCATGGTTCACCAGGTCGCGCAGGAAGCGGCCATTGTTGCTGACGCCCAGCAGCGGCACCTGCTCGAGCGCCCGCGTCAGACGGCGGATGGCGTCGTCACGGTCCGTGCCGTGGGCGATGAACTTGGCCACCATCGCGTCGTAGTACGGTGTGACCTCACCGCCCTCGGCGATGCCATGGTCGATGCGGATGTCACTGTCGTTCGGCCGCCAGCCCGTGATGCGGCCAGTCTGCGGCTTCCAGCCGTCGTAGGGATCTTCGGCGTACAGGCGCGCCTCGATGGCGTGGCCGCTGAAGACGATCTGCTCCTGAGTCACCGGCAGCGGTTCCCCCCGCGCCACGCGCAGCTGCCATTCGACGAGGTCGAAGCCGGTGATGCACTCGGTGACCGGGTGCTCCACCTGCAGCCGCGTGTTCATCTCCAGGAAGTGATGTCGCAGCTCGCCGTCGACGATGAACTCCACCGTGCCGGCGCCGACATAGCCCACGGCCAGCGCAGCGGCCACGGCGTCGCGGCCCATGGCCGCGCGCATCGCCGGGCTGACCACGGGCGAGGGCGCTTCCTCGATCACCTTCTGGCGCCGCCGCTGCGCGGTGCAGTCGCGTTCGCCCAGGTGCACGGCGTGGCCGTGGTGGTCGGCGAAGACCTGCACCTCGATGTGGCGGCCATGGGCGATGAGCCGCTCCAGCATCAGCGTGCCGTCGCCGAAGGCGCTGCTCGCTTCGCGGCGCGCGCCGGCCAGGGCCTCGGGCAGTTCGGCGAACTGGCACACCAGGCGCATGCCGCGCCCGCCGCCGCCGGCCACGGCCTTCACGAGCAAGGGCAGGCCCAGTCGCTGCGCCTCGGCGGCCAGGCGCTGGTCGCTCTGGTCTTCACCCAGGTAGCCCGGCGCGCAGGGCACGCCGGCGTCGATCATGCGGCGCTTGGCCAGGGACTTGTCGCCCATGGCGCGGATGGCCGAGGGTGGCGGGCCGATGAAGACCAGGCCGGCATTGGCGCAGGCTTCGGCGAACTCGGCGCGTTCGGACAGGAAGCCGTAGCCCGGGTGCACGGCATCGGCACCGGTGGCCCGCGCGGCGGCCAGGATGGCCTGGATGTCCAGGTAGGACTCCGCCGCGGGCGGCGGGCCGATGCGCACGGCTTCATCGGCCTGCTGCACATGCGGCGCGTTCACATCGGCATCGCTGAACACGGCCACCGTGCGGTAGCCCAGGCGGTGCGCCGTGCGCATCACCCGGCAGGCGATCTCGCCCCGGTTGGCGATCAGGATCTTGCTGAAGCTCACTGCGGTACCCAGCCCGCCTTGCGCTTGGCCAGGAAGGCCGTCGTGCCTTCGACGCCCTCGGCGCCCAGCGCGGCCTTGCTGAAGACTTCGGCGGCGTGCTGCACCATCGAGGCCGGGCTTTGGAAGCGCGCCTGCGCCATCAGCGCCTTGGTGGCGGCCACGGCGCCGGGGGCGTTCTGCAGGATGTGGCTGATGACGTCGGCCAGCGCATGGTCCAGCGCGCCGGCGGCGTGCACATCGTGCACCAGGCGCAGGTCCAGCGCGGCCTGCGCGTCGAGCTTGCCGCCGGTGACGGCCAGGCGCTTGGCTTCGGCATAACCCAGGCGCTCGACCAGGAAGGGCGCGATCTGCGCCGGCACCACGCCCAGCGAGGTCTCGGGCAGGCGGAACTGGGCACTGGTGCCGGCCAGCGCCACGTCCACCACGCAGGCCAGGCCGAAGCCCCCACCCATCACCGTGCCTTCGAGCACGGCCACCGTCGCCAGGCCGGTGTCGGCGAAGGCCACGCACAGATCGCCGAAGGCGGCGTTGACCTTTACCAGCGCCTCGGGGTCTTCGGCCAGGCGGGCGCGCGCGCCGGCCATGTCCTTCAGGTCGGCGCCGGCGCAGAAGTGGCCGCCGGCGCCACGCAGCACGAGGATGCGCGTCTGGCCATCGGCTTCGGCGGCGGCCAGTGCCTGGCGCAGTTCCAGCACCATCGCCAGCGACATCGCATTGCGCAGCTCGGGCCGGTTCAGGGTGACATGCAGCACCGGGCCGTCGTGGCGCAGGATCAGGGTGTCCATCACAGCCCCTTGCCCGGCAGCGTGCCTTCGAGCTTGCAGATGATGCCCAGCATGATCTCGTCGGCGCCACCGCCGATGCTGATGAGCCGGCTGTCGCGGAAGGCTTGGCTGATGGGGTTGTCGGCGGTGAACCCCATGCCGCCCCAGTACTGCAGGCAGGCGTCGGTGACTTCGCGGCTGAGCCGGCCGCACTTCAGCTTGGCCATGCTGGCGAGCTTGGTGACGTCCTTGCCGCCGATGTACATCTCCACCGCGCGGTAGGTCAGCGCGCGCAGCGCCTCCACCTCGGTGCGCAGCTCGGCCAGGCGGAAGTGCACCACCTGGTTGTCGAGGATGCTCTTGCCGAAGGCCTTGCGCTGGCGCGTGTACTCGATGGTCTGGTCGATCAGGCGGTCCAGGCTGCGCAGGCTGCCGGCGGCGCCCCACAGGCGCTCTTCCTGGAACTGCAGCATCTGGAAGGTGAAGCCCAGGCCCTCCTGGCCGATGAGGTTGCGCTTGGGGACCCGCACGTTGTCGAAGAAGAGCTGCGCCGTGTCCGAGCTGTGCATGCCGATCTTGTGGATCTTCTGGCGCGTGATGCCGGGCGCGTCCATGGGCACCACGATCAGGCTCTTGTTCTTGTGCGCCGGGCCTTCGCTGGTGTTGGCGAGCAGGCAGCACCAGTCGGCCCGCAGGCCATTGGTGATCCACATCTTGCTGCCGTTGATGAGGTAGTCGCCGCCTTCGGTCTTGGCGCTTGTCTTCACCGCCGCCACGTCGCTGCCGCCGCCCGGTTCGCTCACGCCCAGGCAGGCCACGTAGTCGCCGGCGATGGTGGGCGCCAGGTACTCCTTGCGCAGCTCATCGCTGCCGAAGCGGGCGAGGGCCGGCGTGGACATGTCGGTCTGCACGCCGATGGCCATGGGCACGCCGCCGCAGTTGCACTGGCCGAGCGCTTCGGCCATCACCATGCTGTAGCTGAAGTCGAGGCCGGCGCCGCCGTACTCTTCCGGGTACTTCAGGCCCAGCAGGCCCAGATTGCCGAGCTTCTTGAAAAGCTCGTGGCTGGGGAACTGCTCGGCCTTCTCCCATTCGGCCACAAAGGGGTTGATCTCCTTGTCGCAGAACTTGATGACCGTGTCTTCGAGTGCGCGGTGTTCGGGCGTGAACTTCATGGGGTCTCCTAAAGACGTGCGACGCCGAAGGTGTTCGGGCGCAGGGTTCGTTGTTGTGCTTCGGCCGCGATGGCCAGGCAAAGGCCCAGGATGCGGCGCGTGTCGCGCGGGTCGATGATCCCGTCGTCCCACAGGCGCGCGGTGCCGAAGAGCGCGGTGCTCTCGGCGTCCAGGCGCAGGCGCAGCGCGTCGCTCATCGCAGCCAGCGCTTCGTCGTTGGCCGGCAGGCCCATGCGCTCGAGTTTGTTGCGGTTGAGGATGTCCATCACCTTGGCCGCCTGCGCGCCGCCCATCACGGCGGTGCGCGCGCTGGGCCAGGCGAAGATGAAGCGCGGGTCGAAGCCGCGCCCGCACATGCCGTAGTTGCCGGCGCCGAAGCTGCCGCCCAGCACGATGGTGAACTTCGGCACCCGCGCGTTGGCCACGGCCTGGATCATCTTGCTGCCGTGCTTGATGGCGCCGGCCTGCTCGGCCGCCTTGCCCACCATGTAGCCGGTGGTGTTCTGCAGGAAGACGATGGGCGTGCCGCTCTGGTCGCACAGCTGGATGAACTGCGCGGCCTTGGTGGAGCCGGCGGGCTGGATGGGGCCGTTGTTGCCGACCAGGCCCACCACATGGCCCTGGATGCGGGCATGGCCGCAGACGGTGTCGGCGGCGTAGGGCGCCTTGAACTCGAGGAAGTCGGAGCCGTCGACCAGGCGGGCGATGACCTCGCGCACATCGTAGGGTTCGCGTTCGTCGGCGGGCACGATGCCCATCAGCTCTTCGGCGGCGAACAGGGGCTCGGGCTCGGGCGCGGGCACGGGTTCCGGCACGCGGTCCCAGGGCAGCTTGTCCATCAGGTCGCGCGCCAGTGCGATGGCGTGGGCGTCGTTGTCGGCCAGGTACTCGCCCAGGCCGGTCACTTCCGAGTGCATCTGCGCGCCGCCCAGTTCCTCGTCGTCGGCGTCT
>CAYREA010000106.1:0-15629 GCA_964423075.1 uncultured Rubrivivax sp.
GGTTGGTGGAGATCGGCGCCACCTGGTACAGCCGCGTCTCGCGGAACTTGCGCTCCACGTCGTATTCGCAGGCAAAGCCGAAACCGCCATGGAACTGGACGGCGGCATTGGCCGCTTCCCAGCTGGCCTTGGCGGCCAGGTACTTGGCCATGTTGGCCTGTGCGCCGCAGGGCTCTCGCGCGTCGAACAGGCGGCAGGCTTCCCAGCGCATCAGGTCGGCCGCTTCCACCTCGATGTGGGCTTCGGCGATGGGGAACTGCACGCCCTGGTTCTGCCCGATGGGGCGGCCGAAGACCACCCGCTCCTTGGCGTAGTTCGTCACGCGCTCGATGAACCAGCGCCCGTCGCCGATGCACTCGGCGGCAATCAGTGTGCGCTCGGCATTCAGGCCGTCGAGGATGTAGCGGAAGCCCTGGCCTTCGGTGCCGATCAGGTTCTGTTCGGGGATCTCCAGGTTCTCGAAGAAGAGTTCGTGGGTCTCGTGGTTGACCATGTTCGGGATCGGCTGCACGGTCAGGCCCTGGCCGATGGCGTCGCGCAGGTCGACCAGGAAGATCGACAGGCCTTCGCTCTTCTTCTGCACATCCGCCAGCGGCGTGGTGCGTGCCAGCAGGATCATCAGGTCGCTGTGCAACACGCGCGAGATCCACACCTTCTGGCCGTTGACCAGGTAGCGGTCGCCGCGGCGCACGGCCGTGGTCTTGATCTTGGTCGTGTCGGTGCCGGTGCTCGGCTCGGTGACGCCCATGCTCTGCAGCCGCAGCTCGCCGCGCGCGATGGGGGGCAGCCAGCGCCGTTTCTGTTCTTCGCTGCCGTGGCGCAGCAGCGTGCCCATGTTGTACATCTGGCCGTGGCAGGCACCGGCGTTGCCGCCACTGCGGTTGATCTCTTCCATGATCACGCTGGCCTCGGCCAGGCCCAGGCCCGAGCCGCCGTAGTCCTGCGGGATCAGCGCGGCCAGCCAGCCGGCCCGGGTGAGTGCATCGACGAAGGCCTCGGGGTAGGCGCGTTCGGCGTCGATGCGGCGGTGGTACTCGTCGGGGAAGGCCGCGCACAGCGCGCGCACGCCGTCGCGGATGTCGGCATAGGCTTCGACGGCAGGGGCGGCGGCGCTCATGGCCTCGGAGTCTAGACTTCGACCCACCACGAGGAGACCCACGATGAAGGTACGCGCCGCGGTGCTGGAGACCATCGGCCTGCCCGCCCCCTACGCCCAGAGCCGGCCGCTGCAGATCCGCGAGGTCGAGCTCGACCCACCCGGCCCCGGCGAGGTGCGCGTGCGCGTGCTCGCCGCGGGCTTGTGCCACTCCGACCTGTCGGTGATCAGTGGCGACCGCCCGCGCCCGGTGCCCATGGTGCTGGGCCACGAGTCGGCCGGCGAGGTGCTGGAGTGCGGGCCGGGCGTCACCGACCTGGCCGTGGGCGACCGCGTGGCCATGGTCTTCATGCCCAGCTGCGGAGGTTGCCTGCCCTGCCAGGAAGGCCGGCCGGCGCTGTGCGAGCCGGGTGCGGCCAGCAACGGCGCCGGCACGCTGCTGGGCGGCGTGCGGCGCATCCGCATGAACGGGCAGCCGGTGTACCACCATGTCGGCGTGTCCTGCTTCGCCGAGCAGTGCGTGCTGTCGCGCAAGTCCTGCGTGAAGGTGGATGCGGACCTGACACCCGCTGAAGCCGCGCTCTTCGGCTGCGCGGTGCTCACCGGCGTGGGCGCGGTCATCAACACCGCACGCGTGCAGGCCGGCAGTACGGTTGCTGTGCTGGGCCTGGGCGGCGTGGGCTTCAGCGCACTGCTGGCGGCCGTGGCCAGCGGCGCGCGCGAGATCGTGGCCATCGATCTCAGCGAGGACAAGCTCGCGCTCGCCAGGAACCTGGGTGCGACCGCCACCTTCAACGCCGGCCAGCCCGACACCGCCGAGGCCGTGCGCGCCCTCACCCGCGGCGGCGTCGACTACGCCTTCGAGATGGCCGGCGCGATACCCGCGATGGAACTCGCCTGGCGCATCACGCGCCGCGGCGGCAGCACCATCTCGGCCGGGCTGCCGCATCCCGACAAGCGCTTTGCGTTGCCGCCCGTGCAGCTGGTGGGCGAAGAGCGCACGCTGCGCGGCAGCTACATCGGGTCAGCCGTGCCGGCGCGCGACATCCCGCGCTACATCGACATGTACCGCCGCGGCAAGCTGCCGGTGGACCGGCTGATGGGCGAACGGCTGACGCTGGACGACATCAATCGCGGCTTCGACCGCATGGCCGGTGGCCAGGCGATGCGCGACGTGGTCATGTTCTGATTCTCTGCGCCGGCCCCCTGGTCGATTCGGCAGCAACTGCTGCAAGCCAAATCACGGCAGGCGGTCACCGCGGTCGCGAGGAAACCAACGCTCGATCAGCGCAGCGGCGCGGTCGCGGCCGCCGATACCGAAGGCCAGGGCCAGCGCCACGACGACGCCGCCGAGCAGGATCAGGAAGGTCTGCTGGATGAGCCCGCCGCCGATGTCCAGGTGGTCCACGGCCAGCAGCACCACGAAGGCCATCACGCCGTATTGCATGAAGCGGCCCAGCAGTTCGCCGTCGCTGATCTCCGCGTTGCGGCAGTAGCTTTGCACCGTGTTGCCGGCAAAGCGCGCGAAGTAGCTGCCGAACACCAGCACCAGCAGCGCCACCAGCAGGCGCGGCACGAACAGCAGCACGCGGCCGAGCAGGTCGGTCACCTGCGTCAGACCGAGGCCGTTGAAGGCCACGATCAGCGAGGCCAGGATCACCAGCGCATAGGCGATCCAGCCGAAGAGCTCGGTGGTGTCCTTCTCGGTGCCGCCTTGCTGCAGGAAGCCGTCGATGCCGGCGCGTTCGGTGAGGATGTGGAAGTTCAGCGCCCGCAGCGCCTTCACGACGCCGAACCGGAAGGCCTTGGCGATGAGCCAGCCGCCCAGCAGCAGCGCGGCAGCCAGAAGCAGGCGCGGTGCGAAGCTGCCCACCTGCTGCAGCAGGGCGCGCAACGGCTCGAGCATGAGGTCGATGTTCTGCATGTCCGGTCTCCTAGTTCGCGCGCACGCGGGTGCGCCTGCTTGCATGGCATCAGGTGGCCATGCCAGCCAGCGCGGCCATGGCCGCCAGTGGCCCGGCGGTGTCTTCCTGCGGGTTGTCGATCACCCGGCGCAGCTGCCTGAGCGCACGCTCCAGCTCGAACAGCTGCAAAAGCTGGCGCGCCAGCGACAGCCCCGCGGCGTCCGTCCACAGGCCTCCGGCCTGTGTCGCCAGGAAGTAGGCGTCGACGAAGGCGGCGTGCACCTGGCGCTGCCAATGGCGCGCCGCCGGCGCCAGCCGCGCGCGTTCGCTGGCACCGGGCCCGGCACGCTGCAGCGCCTCGTGCCGCGCCTGGTCGAGTGAATTCAGCAGGCTGGCGACGTCACGCAGCACGCTGTGCTTGGCACGCCGCTGCGCGTAGCTGCCCTGCGGGTCGCCCTTGAAGTCGACGATGAAGAAGTCGTCGCGGCAGACCAGCACCTGCGCCAGGTGCAGGTCGCCGTGCAGGCGTGTCTTCAGGCCGCTGGGCGCGGCACCGGTCACCGCGTCGGCACGGGCCAGCAGCAGCGGCCCGTTGCCGGCCACGTGGGTGGCCAGTTCGGCCAAGGCCGGCGCCCAGGCGCCGCGGCGGGCCTCGATCAGCTTCAGCGTGTCGGCACAGGCCTGGCGCACCGTCTGCGCCCAGGCCTGCAGGTCGGCGGCCTGCACGGGCTCGGGATCGAAAGCCGGGTCTCCCGTGCGGCGGGCCAGCGCCAGGTGCAGTTCGGCGACGCGCCGGGCCAGCAACTGGAACCGCTCGACGGGCACCGCGACGCCTTCCTGGGCCGGCGCCTGGGCAGCGGGCGCTTCGAGCAGGCGCGACAGGTGGTCCATGGTGTGCGCGTAGGCATCGCCCTGGTGGACAAGCTGGGCCTGCAGCAGGGCCAGCGTCCATACCGCGCCGTCTGCCGCGTGGAACTCGACGCTGCCGGCCAGCGGCGCGCTGTTGGCGTAGTGAACCACGTCGGTGAGGTGGCGCCCGATCTCCTGTTCGGGGCACGGGCCCGGCTGCAGACGCCGGTAGGCCTTCAGGAGCAGCCGCTCGCCGAACAGGGTGACGGAGTTGCTGCTCAGCGCCAGGCGGTGCACGGCGGCCGGGCCCTGCAGCGTGTCGCCCACCAGCTCTGCGCAGGCCCGGCCCGGCATGAAGTGCACGCTGCCGCCGTCGCCCTTGAGCACCTGGGCGCTGCTGATGGCCTGCACCAGTGCGCGGCAGAAGGGCTCGTCGGCCATCGCGTCGGCCAGCACACCCATCTTGGCCTGTTGGCGCACCTTGCTCACAGCCACCGCGGCCAGGGTGCGCGCGCGCTCCTCGTCGTCGTCGTCATAGGCCACGGCCAGCGGCACGAAGTAGCGGGCAGCGCCGGACGCAGCTTGCACGTCGGCCAGCGCCAGCAGCCATTCCTGGCCGGCGCGGCCCGGGCCCCGCAGCACCGCATGCTCGGCCAGCGCGACGCGCTGGCCCGCTTCGGCCTTGGCGGCATACCAGCGTTGGCGCTGCAGGTAGGCCGGCAGCAGTTCGCGTTCGAGCTGCAGGCGGGTCTTCTCGGCCAGCGCGATGCGCCAGGGCACCACGCGGTTGCGGAAGAAGCTGTTCCAGCCGTCGAACAGCACCACCACCGCCAGGTCTTCCACCGGCAGCCGCTCGGTGTGCCAGCGCGGCGGTGCGGCATCGCTGGCCAGGCGGAACCAGAAGAAGCCGTAGGCCGGCAGCGTCAGCATGTAGGGCAGCTCGCCGATCGGCGGGAAGCTGTTGCGTCCGAGCATCTCCACCGGCACGCGCCCCTTCCAGGCGCCCAGTTCCAGTTCCACCGGCTGCGCCGCGCGGCTGACGTTGGCCACGCACAGGATGGCGTCGTCCTCGTGTTCGCGCACATAGGCCAGCACCTTGCGGTTGCCCGGGTGCAGCATGGTGAAGCGCCCGCGCCCGAAGGCATGGCTGCTGGCACGCACCGCCAGCAGGCGGCGGGTCCACGACAGCAAGGAAGAGGTCTCGCGCGACTGGGCCTCGACGTTGACGGCTTCGTAGCCGTACACCGGGTCCTGGATCGGCGGCAGGTACAAGCGCTGCGGGTCGGCGCGCGAGAAGCCGCCGTTGCGGTCGCTGGTCCATTGCATGGGCGTGCGCACGCCGTCGCGGTCGCCCAGGAAGATGTTGTCGCCCATGCCGATCTCGTCGCCGTAGTACAGCACCGGCGTGCCCGGCATCGACAGCAGCAGGCTGTTCATCAGGCGGATGCGTTCCTGGTCGTTTTCCAGCAGCGGCGCCAGCCGGCGCCGGATGCCCAGGTTGATGCGAGCCCGCGCGTCGGACGCGTACATGCTGTACATGTAGTCGCGCTCCTTGCTCGTCACCATCTCCAGCGTCAGCTCGTCGTGGTTGCGCAGGAAGATGGCCCACTGGCAGTTGGCGGGGATGTCGGGCGTCTGCGCCAGGATCTCCACCACCGGGTGCCGGTCTTCCAGCGCGATGGCCATGTACATGCGCGGCATCAGCGGGAAGTGGTAGGCCATCTGGCATTCGTCGCCGTCGCCGAAGTACTCGCGCACGTCCTCGGGCCACATGTTGGCCTCGGCCAGCAGCAGGCGGCCCGGGTAGCGCTCGTCGACGCGGCGGCGGATCGCCTTGATGACCTCGTGCGTCTCGCGCAGGTTCTCGTTGCTGGTGCCGTCGCGTTCGACCAGGTAGGGAATGGCATCGAGCCTGAAGCCGTCCACGCCCATGTCCAGCCAGAAGGCCATGGTGCCCAGCACGGCCTCCAGCACCGCCGGGTTGTCGAAGTTCAGGTCGGGCTGGTGGCTGAAGAAGCGGTGCCAGAAGTACTGGCCGGCCACCTCGTCCCAGGTCCAGTTGGACTTCTCGGTGTCGGTGAAGATGATGCGCGTGCCGCTGTAGAGCGTGGGGTCGTCGCTCCAGACGTAGAAGTTGCGCTCGGCCGAGCCCTTGGGCGCGCGGCGCGCGGCCTGGAACCAGGGATGCTGGTCGGAGGTGTGGTTGACCACCAGTTCGGTGATGACGCGCAGCCCGCGGCGGTGCGCCTCGGCCACGAAGGCGCGGAAGTCGTCCAGCGTGCCGTAGGACGGGTGCACGTTCTCGTAGTCGGCCACGTCGTAGCCGTCGTCGCGCAAGGGCGACGGGTAGAAGGGCAGCAGCCAGATCGTGTTGACGCCCAGCGACTGCACGTGGTCCAGGTGCGCGGTGAGGCCGCGGAAGTCGCCGATGCCGTCGCCGTTGCCGTCGGCATAGGCCTTGATGTGCAGCTCGTAGACAACCGCGTCCAGGTACCAGAGCGCGGCCGCGCCCGCATCGGCCGGGCCGGCGGCCAGGGTGGGTTCGGATTCACGGACTGCGGTCACGGGCACCCGCGGCTCAGCAGCGCGCGCCCGGCCGGCGGGCCCCACCACGAAGCGAGTCGCCCTTCGCACCGTCGGCACATACATTTGTACAAAGCATTGATCGAGCTTACCCTGCGCGCTTCGGGCCTGTCCAGTTCACGCGAAGGAGCGACGATGAAGTTCAGAACGGCCATGATGATCCTGATGCTGGCGGCCGTGGCCGCTTTCGCCCTTGTCAATTGGACGGCCTTTACGGCGCCGACCGCGCTGTCGCTGGGCTTCCTGGAATTCCAGGCGCCGCTGGGCCTGGTGATGCTGGTGCTGACTGGCGTGGTGAGCGGGCTGCTGCTGGTTTACATCCTGTTCCAGCAGGCCGGCATCATCATGGAGGCGCGCCGCTGCGCCAAGGCCCTGGACGCACACCGCGAGCGGGCCGACCAGGCCGAGGCATCTCGCTTCACCGAGCTGAGGGCCTTCCTGGAGGCCGGGCTGGGGCGCCTTGAAGCGCAGAACGCGGCGGGCACGCGCGAGCTGGCCGCGCGCATCGAGCAGCTGCAGCGCAGGCTGGAGGCGGCGCCTCACTCATGAAATCGGGTTCACCCGCAGCGGCCTTCGCCGCATCTTCCGGGCCGCTGCGGGCCGTGCCCGCAAGCCCGCTACAACTGCGCCAGCGGGATGCCTGCCGCCTTGTCGTCGACGCCGAGTTCACGGATCAGCGCCGACAAGTCCCTGTCCAGCCGCACCAGCGTCTGCGCGTCGAGCCGGGCCAGCGCGTCGGGCAGCACGCCGGCGAAGGGCCCAGGCGCCTTGCGCAACACGCGCGTGCCGGCAGGCAGCACCCGCAGCTGCACGGTGCGACGGTCGGCGCCGTTCTTCTCGGCCACCAGCAGTTCCGCGCCGACCAGGGCCTTGACCAGGTTGCTGGCCGTGGTCTGGTGGATGTCCATTGCCTGGGCCAGGGCGCTGACGCCGATGCCGGGCTGCGCGCGCACGACACTCAGGGCCCAGATCTGCGCACCGCCCACGCCGGCCTTTTTCTCGACCTGCTGGAAATGCGTCTTGACGGCATTGAAGACCAGGCGGAAGCGCCGCAGCACGCGGGCCGCAGGCTGGTCGAGGGCGTCGAGAGCTGGGGGCTCGGCACTCCTGGGCTTGGAGGCGGCTTGGCGGCTGGGCATGGCACGTGGTCCTGGTCGTTCGGTGCGGCACCCGGCTTCAAAAGGATCGCAACCGGTGCACCAGCAAAAAAATAGGAGCCCCAACGAGGCTCCTCAAAGTCTTGCGACTCCTGGCCGCACCCACCGGACATTGGCAGGGCGGTGGACCAGTATACATTTGCGGCCATGCATCTGGCGTTCGTGCCCGGGCAAGCGGCCGTCCTAGACCGTCCGTCCACCATCCACCGGGAACTCCACCCCGGTGATGAACGCCGCATCCTGGCTGGCCAGGAACACCGCGGCGCGCGCAATGTCCAGCGGCGTCGACAGGCGCCCCAGCGGGATGGTGGCGACGAACTTCTTGCGGTTCTCGGGCGTGTCGGGCATGCCCATGAAGGCCTCGAGCAGGCCGGTCACGCCCATCACCGGGCAGATGGCGTTGACGCGGATGTTGTCCGGGCCCAGTTCCACCGCCAGCGACTTGCTCATCAGGTTCACCGCGCCCTTGGAACTGTTGTACCAGGTGAGCCCCGGCCGCGGCCGCATGCCGGCGGTGGAACCGACGTTCAGGATGACGCCGTCCTTCTGCTGCCGCATCAGCGGCACCACCGCGTGCACCATGTGGAAGATGCTCTTGACGTTGATGGCGTAGACCTTGTCGAAGGTGGCTTCGTCGACGTCCAGCAGCGGCTGGTTGCGGTGCGTCCAGCCGGCGTTGTTCACCACCACGTCGATGCGGCCGCCGAAGGCCTCGCGCGTGGCCTTGACGAGTGCGTCGATGTCCTTGCGCTGCGTCACGTCGCAGGCCACGGCGACGGCCGCGGGGCCGATGGCGCCGGCCACGTCGCGCGCGCCTTCGGCGTTGATGTCGGCCACCGCCACCTTCGCGCCTTCGGCCGCGTACTGGCGCGCGATCTCGGCACCGAAGCCGCTGGCCGCGCCGGTGACGATGGTGACCTTGTCCTTCAGGCGCATGGCGCGTACTCCCGCTGTCAACTCACTTTCCATGGTACTGCACCACGGTCTTCAGGCTGCAGTATTCCTCCAGCGCGATGAAACCCTTCTCGCGGCCGTGGCCGCTGCGCTTCACGCCGCCGAAAGGCAGTTCGACGCCGCCGCCGGCGCCGTAGGTGTTGATGTAGACCTGCCCGCACTTCATGCGCCGGGCCACGCGGGTCTGGCGGCCGCCGTCGCGCGTCCAGATGCCGGCGATCAGGCCGTAGTGGGTGGCGTTGGCCAGGCGGATGGCGTCTTCCTCGTCGTCGAAGGGCATCACGCTGAGCACGGGGCCGAAGACTTCGTCGCAGGCCAGTGCGTGCTCACGCGGCACGGGGCCGAAGAGCGTGGGCGGCACGTAGTAGCCACCGGGCGGCACACCCTCGGCGATGCGGCCCTGGGCGATGAGCGGTATGCCGCTGTCGATGGCGCGGCGGATGAAACCTTCGACACGCGCCTTCTGCGCCGCGTTGATGAGCGGGCCGCAGTCGCGGTCCATCGCCGGCGTGCCGGCGCTGCTGGCCCTGAAGCGCTCGGCCACCAGGGCCACGAAGCGCTCGTGGATGGAACGCTGCACCAGCAGCCGGCTGCCGGCCGAGCAGGTCTGCCCCGCGTTCTGGGTGATGGCCTTGAGCACAAAGCCGGCGGCACGCTCGAGATCCGCATCGTCGAAGACGATCTGCGGGCTCTTGCCACCCAGTTCCAGCACGCACTTCAGCGTGCGCTCGGCCGCGGCCTTCTGCACCAGGGTGCCGACTTCCGGGCTGCCGGTAAAGCTGACGAAATCGATGTCGCCGTGGTGGGTCAGCGCGTCGCCGGCCTCTTCGCCCAGCCCCGTCACCACGTTCAGCGCGCCCGGCGGCAGGCCCGCCTGCTGGGCGATGCGGCAGAAGGCCAGCGGCGTCTGGCAGGCGTCTTCCGAAGGCTTCAGCACCGCTGCGTTGCCGGTGGCCAGTGCCGGCACCACGGTGCGGCCGAACATCTGCGCCGGGTAGTTCCAGGGCAGGATGTGCGCGGTGACGCCGTAGGGTTCACGCAGCACCACCACCTGGAAGTCTTCCAGGTAGGGGATCTGCTGGCCCAGCAGCTTGTCGGCCGCGCCGGCATAGAACTCGAGGTAGCGCGCGGCCACCGTGATGTCGTTGCGCGCCTGGCCGATGGGCTTGCCGGTGTCGCGCGCTTCCAGTTGCGCCAGGCCTTCCGCGTCGGCCAGCACCAGCGCGCTCATCTTCATCAGGATGCGGCCGCGCTCGGTGGCCGTCAGGCGGCCCCAGGGGCCGTCCAGCGCGGCGCGTGCCGCCCGCACCGCCGCATCGACATCGGCCGCGTTGCCGCGTGCGATCTGATCGAACGGCAGGCCGGTGCTGGGGTCCACCACCGGCAGCGTTTCGCCGCCGGCCGGTGCCGCCCAGTCACCGGCTATGAAATGCCGGGACAACTACAGGCGCTCGAACACCGCCGCAATGCCCTGGCCGCCGCCGATGCACATGGTGACCAGCGCGTAGCGGCTGCCGGTGCGGTGCAGTTCGTAGATGGCCTTGACGGCCAGGAAGGCGCCCGAGCAGCCGATGGGGTGGCCCAGGGCGATGGCGCCGCCGTTGGGGTTGACCTTCTTCATGTTCAGTTCGAGCCCGCGCGCCACGGCGATGGCCTGGGCGGCGAAGGCCTCGTTGCTCTCGATCACGTCCATCTGGTCGAGCGTGAGGCCGCCCTTCTTCAGCGCCAGCTTGGTGGCCGGGATCGGGCCTTCACCCATGATCTCGTTGGGCACACCCGCCACGGCATAGCTCACCAGGCGCGCCATCGGCTTGTAGCCGGCGGCGGCGGAGACACTCGCGTCGCCCAGCACGAAGAAGGCGGCGCCGTCGTTGATGCCGCTGGCATTGCCGGCCGTCACCGAGCCGCCTTCCTTCTTGAACGCGGGCTTGAGCTTGGCCAGGCTTTCCAGGGTGGTACCGGCCTTCACGTGTTCGTCGGTGTCGAAGGTGACGTCGCCCTTCTTCGTCTGCTTGACGATGGGCACGATCTGGCTCTTGAAGCGGCCTTCGGCGATGGCCGCGGCGGCCTTGCGGTGCGAATCCACGGCCAGCTGGTCCTGCTCTTCGCGGGTGATGCCCCACTTGGTGACCAGGTTTTCAGCCGTGATGCCCATGTGGCCCACGCCGAACGGGTCGGTCAGCGCGGCCACCATCATATCGGTGAGCTTGGTGTCGCCCATGCGGGCGCCGCTGCGCATGGCGGTGCTGAGGTAGCCGCCGCGGCTCATCACTTCCACCCCGCCGCCGACGCCGTAGTCGCAGTCGTTCAGCAGGATGTTCTGCGCCGTGGTGACGATGCCCTGCAGGCCGCTGCTGCACAGGCGGTTCACCGACATGGCCACGCTGTCCATCGGCAGGCCGGCCTGGATGGCAGCCACGCGTGCCACATAGGGGAAGCGGCTTTCGGTGGGGATGGTGTTGCCCACGGTGACGTAGTTGATCGCCTTGGGGTCGACGCCCGAGCGCTCCACCGCCGCCTTCATCACCTTGCCGGCCAGTTCTGCCGGCTCGATGTCAGCCAGTGAACCGGCGAAAGTACCGATGGCCGAACGTGCTGCACCCAGCACCACCACGTCACGCTTGCTCATGAAAGTCTCCTGCTGTGAATTGGATGAAAGTATGAAGTGGGCACCGGCTGGCTGGCAATGGCCTTACGCCGCCGGCAGCCATGATCGCACCTGGGCGGCAAAGCTGGCCACATCGATGGGCTTGCTCAGGTAACCGTCGCAGCCGGCGGCCAGCATCTTGGCCTCGTCGCCCTTCATCGCGTAGGCGGTGAAGGCCAGCACCACGACATGGCGGCTGGCGGGGTCGGCCTTGATCTGGCGCGTGAGGGTGAGGCCGTCCACGCCGGGCAGCTGGATGTCCATCAGCACCAGGTCGGGCTTGAACTCGGCCAGGCGTTGCGCCGCCTCGGTGGCGTCGAGTGCCGTCTCCACCTGCATGCCGTCGGCCGCCAGCACCGCCAGCGCCAGTTCCACGTTGAGCGGGTTGTCGTCCACCACCAGCACGCGCGGCATGGTCATGTCTCCCCGGGCAAGGCCGTCTCCTGCGGGTGCCAGCGGCGCACGGCCTCGAGCAGCGGGGCCAGGTTGCCACCACCCTTGCCCAGGATGGCCCGTGCGCTGAGAGACAGGCGCTCGATCTCGTGCTGGCCCAGCACCATGCTGGTCCAGATGTACACCGGCAGCTGCGCACCTTCGGGCAGGCGGCGCAGCAGGTCGAGGGTCTCGAAACCGTCCAGCTCCGGCATCATCAGGTCGAGGATCATCGCGTCGGGTGGCTGCCGCACCACCTCGGCCAGGGCCTGGCGGCCGCCTTCGACACAGAGGGCCACCGCGCCCATGCCGGCCAGCGTGGCCTGCATCAGCTGGCGCGCCAGCGGATCGTCGTCGACCACCAGCACGCGCAGCGTGCGCGACAGGCGCAGGCGCGCCAGGGCTGCGGCCACCTCGGCGGTGCGGATGGGCTTGAACAGCACGTCGGCCACCGCGAAGGTGGCGGCGCTGCCCGGTTCGGCCGGCATGCAGACGCCCAGCACCGGCGACGCGCGGCTCGGCCCTTCGCTGCGGATGTGGGCCAGCACATCGAGCCCGCCCTGGTCCGGCAGCACCAGATCGAGCGCCAGCGCGCCATAGGCCTGGCCCCGCATCTGCAGCAGCGCCTGGGCCCCGGTGGCCACACCGTCCACCGCGAAGCCGGCCTCGGCCAGCGCGCTGGCCAGGCGCGACTGGTGCACAGCATCGCCTTCGATCACCAGCAGCCGAGGCCGCGCGGCCTCGGCCGGGGCCGGGGCCACTGCCGCCGCCTGTTCGCGGGCCAGCACCAAGTGGAACACGCTGCCCAGGCCGGGTGTGCTGCGCACGCCCACGCTGCCGCCCTGCGCTTCCACCAGCCGCCGCGTCAGCGCCAGGCCCAGGCCCGTGCCCTGATGGCGTTTGCTGTAGCCGGCGTCCAGTTGCAGGAACTCGCCGAACAGGCGGCCCTGGTCGGCCAGCGCAATGCCGATGCCGCTGTCGGCCACCTCCAGCCGGAAGTGCCGCTCACCCTCGGGCCGCGCGCTCACGCTGACGCGGCCGTTCTCGGGCGTGAACTTGATGGCGTTGGAAAGGTAGTTGTAGAGCGCCTGCTTCAAGCGCACCGGGTCCAGCACCAGCGTGCCCAGGGCAGGATCGATGTCGACCACGGTCTCGATGCGCTTGCGCTGTGCCGCGCCCTGTAACACCCCGATCACTTCGGCCACCAGCCCCGGCAGCTCCACGGGCTCGGGGAAGAACTCGAACTTGCCCGATTCCACCTTGGACAGGTCGAGCACGTCGTTGATCAGCTGCAGCAGGTGGCGCCCGCTGGTGGCGATGTGGCCCAGGTACTCGTGGTGCTTGGGCGACTCGGGTTTCACCACGCCGCGGTGCAGCAGGTCGCCGAAGCCGATGATGGCGTTCAGCGGCGTGCGCAGCTCGTGCGACATGTTGGCCAGGAACTGGCCCTTCAGGCGGTTGGCTTCCAGGATCTGCCGGTTCTCGGCCTCCAGGCGCTGGGCCAGCAGCCGCGCCTCCTGCGCCTGCTTCAGCGGCGCGATGTCGCGCACGATCTTGGCCGCGCCCACGAGGCGGCCCTGCGCGTCGCGGATGGGCGATATCGACAGCGAGACGTCGACCAGCCGGCCGTCGCGCCGGCGGCGCTGGGTCTCGAAGGGCGGCACCACCTCGCCCCGCGACAGGCGCGCCAGGATGTCCATCTCCTCGGGCTGCCGTTCGGCGGGTATCAGCAGCTGCACGCTCTGGCCGATGGCTTCATCGGCGCTGTAGCCGAACATCTGCTGCGCGGCGCGGTTCCAGCTGGTGATGGTGCCGTCCAGGGTCTTGCCGATGATGGCGTCGCCGCTCGACTCGACGATGGCCGCCAGCCGCGCCGAGGTTTCCTCGGCGCGTTGCGTCACGGTCAGGTCGCGCAGCACCATGGCCAGGCCGCGCACGCTGCCGTCGTCGGCCCGGGTCAGCGCCGCCTTCACTTCCACCGGCGTGCGCCGGCCGCTGCGCGCGATGGCCGTCACGTGGTGCACGGTGTCGATGGTGAGGGCCTGCTCGATCATCAGGTCGACCGGGTTGCGGCTCAAGCTCTCCTGCGGCCGATCGTCGCGCTGGAACACCTGCCACAGGCTCAGGCCGGCGGCTTCGGCCTCGGCCCAGCCCAGCAGCTGCTCGGCCACCTTGTTCATGCGCACCACGCGGCCCTGCCGGTCGGTGGCGATGAAGCCGGCACCGATGCTGGCCAAGGTCACGGCCAGGCTCTGCCGCACGTCGGCCAGCTGGTCTTCGGCGCTGCGGCGCTGGGCCACCTCGGCTTCCAGGCGCTGCACCGCCGCCTGCAGCTGGCCGACGCTGGGAATGCGCAGGGCCTGCGGCAGCAGCCGCCACAGCACCACGGCGGTGGCCGCCGAAGCGGCAGCCGTCACCACCTTGGCCACCGCCTGGGGGGCGTAGTCGGGCTGCCAGATGACCCAGATGTCGGCCAGGTGGGTGATGCCGCAGGCGAAGATGAACACGCTGAACAGCGCCAGCAGGCCGCGCAGCGACACGTCGGGCCGCTTGCGCATGAAGGCCAGCATGGCCGCCGGTATGGTGAAGTAGGCCGCGGCGATGGTGGCATCGGCGGCCACCATGGTCCACAGCAGCCCCGGCTGCCACGTGAAGCAGTAGCCGTGCGGCAGAAAACCGTTGCGGCCGAGCAAGGATGCGATGTCGTCCACGTGAGCCCCCTTCGATCACATCGATGCGCCGTCGATGGCGGTGATGAACCGTGGCCCTCGCACCCGGCCACGCCCCAACGCACGGACTGTGCGCGCCGGCCGGAACCCGTGCAAGCGGGAAAGACGAGACCCTTTCAGCCGGCGTGCTGCATCAGTTGCGCCACGGCCGCGAGGGCGATCATTTGTGGCTCCTTGCCGCCGATGCCCGGCAGCCCGATGGGGCACACCATGCGTGCCACACGCTCGGCAGGCAGGCCGCGCGCCAGCAGGCGGTGTTCGAAGCGCGCGCGCTTGGTGGCCGAGCCGATGAGGCCGAAGAAGCCGAAGTCGCCACGTGCCAGGATGGCCTGGGCCAGCGCCAGGTCGAGATCGTGGCTGTGCGTGAGCACGAGGTAGAAGCAGCCGGGTGGCGCGGCGGCCACTTCGGCTTCGACCGGCTCCACGCACAGGCGGCTGATGTGCGGCGGCAGCACGCCCGGCGGGAATTCGCTCTCGCGCTCGTCGATCCAGCTCACGCGGCAGGGCAGATCGGCCAGCAGGCGCACGATGGCGCGGCCGACATGGCCGGCACCGTAGAGCTGCAGTTCGAAGCGCGACGCCGGCACCGGCCACGCGGCCGGCTCGTCCTGGGCCAGCGGCGTGTAGCGCAGGTCGAGCGCGCCGCCGCAGCACTGGCCCAGGCTCGGGCCCAGCGCAATGTGCTGCGTGTGTGCCGCGCCGCCTTCGGCCAGCAGGCGGCGTGCGTCGGCGATGGCGTTCAGCTCCAGGTGGCCGCCGCCGATGGTGCCCAGCACCTCGTGGGCAGACACCAGCATGCGCGTGCCGGTTTCGCGTGGCACCGAGCCGCGCGTGGCGCCCACTTCCACCACCACCGCCGCTCGGCCTTCGGCGCGCCAGCGCTCGGCGGCAGCGCGCAGGGGCTGGTTCATGCGGCCTGCTGCACCGCCGTGATCGCGCGCAGGATGGCCTCGGGCGTGGCCGGGGCCATCAGGGGCGGGTCAACGCGGTGGCCGCCCACGGCGGAGACGGCATCGCGGAGGGCAAAGAACACCGAGAAGGGCAGCAGCAGCGGCGGTTCGCCCACGGCCTTGCTGCGGTGGATGCTGTCCTGCACGTTGTCGCGCTCGAACAGGCGCACGCGGAAGTCGGGCGGGCAGTCGTTGGCGGTGGGGATCTTGTAGGTGCTGGGCGCGTGCGTCAGCAGCGCGCCGCTCTGCGGGTGCCACACCAGCTCTTCCATCGTGAGCCAGCCCATGCCCTGGATGAAGGCGCCTTCGACCTGGCCGATGTCGATGG
>CAYREA010000107.1:0-15615 GCA_964423075.1 uncultured Rubrivivax sp.
CCTCGGGCTGGCCGAGCGTGGGCACGTCCAGGTAGGCCAGCACGTTGCGCAGGTGCTGCTGCGCCATCGCCGTGCCCGATGCGCCCAGCGACACGCCGATCACACCCGCCGGCTTGCCGGCCCAGGCGTTCTGGCCATGGGGGCGCGAGGCATGGTCGAGCGCGTTCTTCAGCACCCCGGGCATCGAGCGGTTGTATTCGGGCGTCACGAACAGCAGGCCCTGGCTGGCCGCGATGTCGGCCTTCAGCTGCTGCACGGCAGCGGCCGGGCTGCCGTCATCGTCCTGGTTGTACAGGGGCAGCTGGTCGATGACCAGGCGCTTGAAGCACAGCGTGGGCGGCGCCAGCCAGGCCAGGGCATCGGCCAGCCGGCGGTTGAAGGAGTCGCGGCGGAAGCTGCCGACGACAACGGCAATCTGCAAGGGGCTCATGGGGACTCCGGGGGACGCTGACCCACCGAGACCTTCGCAGATGCTGCTGCCGCGATCTGTACGTTGCCGCACATGGGTGCCCGGCATCCTCCGTGCTGCAGCGAACAGACGGCCGGTTCGACCACCCGCAGGCTCGCTGACGTTCCGAAAGCACAACATGACACGACAGATGCAGGCCGCCCAGGTTCACCAATTCGGGCAGCCGCTGGTGCTGGGACCGATCAACCTGCCCATGCCCGGCCCGGGCGAGATCCTGGTCAAGACCGAGGCCTGCGGCGTGTGCCACACCGACCTGCACGCGGCCGGGGGCGACTGGCCGCTGAAGCCTGCCCTGCCCTTCACGCCCGGCCATGAAGGCATCGGCATCGTGGCGGCCCTGGGCGCGGGCGTGACCGGCGTGCGCGAGGGCGACCGCGTGGGCGTGCCCTGGCTCTATTCGGCCTGTGGCCATTGTGAGTACTGCCTGGCGGCGCGCGAGCCGGTGTGCGCGGGTGCGCAGTTCGGCGGCTACACGAAGAACGGCGGCTTCGCCGAGTTCATCGTCGCCGACCCGAACTACGTGGCGCGCATCCCCGCCGGCCTGGGGGCGCACGAAGCGGCACCGCTCATCTGCGCCGGCATCACCTCGTACAAGGGCCTGAAGGAAACGATGGCGCGGCCGGGCGAATGGGTCGTGGTCTCGGGCATCGGCGGCCTGGGACACCTGGCGGTGCAGTACGCCAAGGCGATGGGCCTGCACGTGTGCGCGGTGGACGTCGACGACGGCAAGCTGGCGCACGCCCGCCAGCTGGGTGCGGATGCCGTGGTGAACGCCCGCGGCGACGACCCGGTGGCCGAGGTGCACAAGGCCACCGGCGGCGGTGCGCACGGCGTGCTGATCACGGCGCCATCCCTGCCCGCTTTCAAGCAGGGCGTGGGCATGACGCGCAAACACGGCACCTGCGTGCTGGTGGGCCTGCCACCGGGCGAGTTCCCGACGCCGCTGTTCGACGTGGTGGCGCAGTGCATCACCATCCGCGGCTCGTTTGTCGGCAACCGGCGCGACATGGCCGAGGCACTGGCCTTCGCGGCCGACGGCAAGGTCAAGGCCGACTTCGAGCTGCAACCGCTGGCGGCCATCAACAGCGTATTCGAGCGGCTGGCCGCCGGCACGGTGCCTTCGCGGGTGGTGCTGGACTTCCTGGCGCGCTGAACGCCGGCGCAGCGGCGGCTGCGGTTGCTGCTCGGCCACTCAGGCCCGGGCAGCGCGCGCCAGCCAGCGCGCCAGCATCTCGAACAGCAGTTCGGGCCGGAAGGGCTTGGCCAGGAAGTCGTCCATGCCGGCCTCGATGCAGCGCGCCCGGTCGGCATCGAAGGCGTTGGCCGTCAGGCCGATGATGGGTGTGCCGGCATGGCCCGGCAGCAGGCGGATCTGGCGCGTGGCCTCCAGGCCGTCCATGCGCGGCATCTGCACGTCCATCAGCACCAGTTCGTGCATGCCCGCGTGCATCATGCGCACGGCCTCGGCACCGTCCAGGGCCACTTCCACGTCCATCGTCGCGCTGCACAGCAGCTCGCGCGTCACCTCGCGGCTGGTGGCTTCGTCGTCGACCAGCAGGATGCGGGCACCGGCAAAGTCGCGGGTCAGCCGCTCTTCGGCCGAACCCGTCACCGGCTGGCGCACCGCGGCCGCGGCCTCACCCTTGCGCAGCCGCGCCGTGAACCAGAACGTGCTGCCCACCCCCAGGGTGCTCTGCACGCCGACCTCGCCGCCCATCAGGTTGGCGAGCTGTCGCACGATGGCCAGGCCGAGCCCGGTGCCGCCGTGGGTGCGGGTGGTTGAGTTGTCGGCCTGCTCGAAGGCATTGAACAGGCGCGGCAAGGTCTCGGCGGCGATGCCGATGCCGGTGTCCTGCACCTCGAAGCGCACCAGCACGCTGCTGGCGCCGTCCTCCTGCAGAACCACGCGCAGCACCACCGTGCCGCCCTGGCTGAACTTGACCGCGTTGCCCGCATAGTTCAGCAGCGCCTGCTGCAGCCTCACGGCGTCGCCGCGCAAGGCGTGCGGCAGCGGCTGCGCTTCCACCAGCAGCCGCACCTGCCGGGCGGCGGCCCGCTCGAACAGCAGCGACACCACGTTGCCGGCGATCGCCGGCACGCTGATCTGCACGTCTTCCAGGGTCAGCTTGCCGGACTCGATCTTGGACAGGTCGAGCACCGCGTTGATCAGCTCCAGCAGATGGGCGCTGGCCGCCTCGAGCATGCCCAGCCAGCGCTCCTGCTCGGCCGCGAGGCCCGCGCGGCGGATGAGGTAGGCCAGGCCGGTGATGGCCACCAGGGGCGTGCGGATCTCGTGCGACATGTTGGCCAGGAAGGCGCTCTTGGCCCGGTTGGCGGCTTCGGCCGAACGTTTGGCCTGCACCTCCGCCGACAGCTGGCGCACCTCGTCCTCGGCCTGCCGCTGGGCGGTGATGTCGCGGATGTTGCACTGGATGACGCGGGTGCCGTCACACTCGTAGGCGTTGCTGACGAACTCCACCTTCACCAGCGCACCGAGCTTGGTCTTCAAGGGCAGGTCGTCGTAGCGCGCGTAGCCCACGGTCTGCAGCAGGGCGAACATGTCGGTGCTCTTGGCGATGTCGCCGAACGCACCCACCTCCCACAGCTTGCGCCCCAGCAGTTCGGCGTGGGAATAGCCGAGCATGTCGATGAGATAGGGGTTGGCGTCCTCGATCTGTGCCGTGTCGGCATTGAGCAGCAGGATGCCGTCCTGGGCCGCCTCGAAAAGACGCCGGTAGCGGCTTTCCGAGCTGCGCATGTCGAGTCCTTCAGGCATGGGCTTCCCTGCTTTCCCTGGGGCGCGGCGCTGCGGCCGCGTCTTCGGTGACTCTTGGTGCCGCAGCCGCACCTTGTCTGTACGCCAACGTACGGGGGGCCGGATCGCGCGGCGGATCGTCACGACCGGGCCTTGATGTACCGCAATTGCCTATTTAACTAAGTACGCACATAATAGGGGTTGTCGCAACCACCAAGGCGATTGCATGCGCACCACCCTCCTCCTTCGTCTCGCCCCTCGCGCACTGGCGGCAACCCTGGCCATGGTGGCGGTGGCGCAGGCGCCCGCCGCTGAACTGGCGGCCGTGCCGGCGCAGGCCGGCACGGGCCAGGCCAGCGCGGCCTTCGACGGCGTGGTCGAGGCCGTGCGCCAGACCGTGGTGGCGGCCCAGGTCGCGGGCGCCGTGGTGCAGCTGGACGTGAAGGCCGGCGACCGCGTCAAGGCCGGCCAGCTGCTGCTGCGCCTGGACGCCCGCGCCGCAGACCAGACCGCCGCCGCCGGCGACGCCCAGGTGCAGGCCGCGCGCGCCGCGCTGAACGTGGCGGCGCGCGACTTCGAACGCCAGCAGCAGCTGTTCCGGCAGAACTACATCAGCCAGGCCGCGCTGGACCGCGCCGAGGCCGAGTTCAAGGCCACCCAGGCGCAGGTGCAGGCGCAGCAGGCGCAGACCGGCGCCTCGCGCACGCAGAGCGGCTTCTACGTGGTGCGCGCGCCGTTCGCCGGCGTGGTGGCCGAGGTGCCGGTGTCGCTGGGCGACATGGCCATGCCGGGCCGCGCGCTGCTGACGCTGTACGACCCCACCGCCCTGCGCATCACCGCCGCGGTGCCCCAGACGGTGGCGGTGCAGCTGGCCGCCGGCACGCTGCCGCGGCTGGAGCTGCCGGGCCTGCCCGCCGCCGCGCAGTGGGTGACGCCGGCCCGCGTGCAGCTGCTGCCCACGGTCGACCCCGGCACCCACACCGTGCAGTTCCGCGCCGACCTGCCGCCCGGCCTGGCCGGCGTGGCGCCCGGCCAGTTCGCGCGGCTGTGGCTGCCCGTGGCGGCGGCCGGCACCGGCGCCGCGCCGCTGTCGGTGGCCCAGAGCGCCGTGGTGCGCCGCGCCGAGATGACCGGCCTGTACGTTCTGGACGCGGCCGGCAAGCCCGTGCTGCGCCAGGTGCGGCTGGGCCGCAGCGCCGGTGACCAGGTGGAAGTGCTGGCCGGCCTGTCCCCCGGCGAGCGCGTGGCCAGTGACCCGCAGGCCGCGGCGCGCGTCGGCGCGCCGGCGCGCTGAGCCCGGCGATGAGCCAAGCCCCCCACACCGCCGCCCTGGGCATCTCGGGCCGCATCGCGGCCTTCTTCCAGGCCGCGCAGATCACCCCGCTGCTGGCCCTGGTGGCGCTGCTGCTGGGCCTGTTCGCCGTGGGCGTGACGCCGCGCGAGGAAGAGCCGCAGATCAACGTCACCATGGCCAACGTGATGATCCCCTTCCCCGGGGCGGCGGTGCGCGACGTCGAGCAGATGGTGGCCGGCCCGGCCGAGCAGGTGCTGGCGCAGATCTCGGGCGTGGAGCACGTGATGTCGGTGTCGCGGCCGGGCCTGGCCATCGTCACCGTGCAGTTCAAGGTGGGCGTGCCGCGCACCGAGGCGCTGGTGCGCCTCTATGACACGGTGAACTCGAACGCCGACTGGCTGCCCCAGGGCCTGGGCGTGCTGGCGCCGATCATCAAGCCCAAGGGCATCGACGACGTGCCCATCGTCACGCTCACGCTGTTCAGCACGAACACCGCCACCGGCGCCTTCGACCTGGAGCGCGTGGCGCACAGCATCGAGGCCGAGCTCAAGCGCGTGCCCGGCACGCGCGAAGTCACCACCCTCGGCGGCCCGGGGCGTGCGGTGATGGTGGAGATCGATCCGTCCCGCATGGCCGCCGTGGGCGTGACGGTGGCCGACCTGCGCCAGGCCCTGCTGTCGGCCAACCTGGGCCTGCCGGTGGGCGAGCTGATCAGCGGCAACCGTGCGGTGGCCATCGAGTCAGGCCCCTTCCTGCGCCACGCCGACGAGGTGGCCGAGCTGGTGGTGGGCGCGCGCGCCGGCAAGCCCATCTTCCTGCGTGACGTGGCCGCGGTGCGCGACGGCGCGTTGCCGCCCAGCCACTACGTCTGGCACGGGGTGGCGGGCAAGAACGGCGCCGCGGCGGCCGAGTACCCGGCCGTGACCATCGCCATCACCAAGAAGCCGGGCGAAAACGCCATCGACGTGGCCAACGCGGTGATGCAGCGTGTGGACAGCCTGCGCAACACCGTGATCCCGGGTGAGGTGCAGGTGGCCGAGACGCGCAACTACGGCGCTTCGGCCAACGACAAGGCGAGCAAGCTCATCACCAAGCTGCTCTTCGCCACCGCCTCGGTGGTGGCGCTGGTGTTCCTGGCGCTGGGCCGGCGCGAGGCCGCCATCGTCGGCAGCGCGGTGATCCTGACGCTGACGGTGACGCTGTTCGCTTCATGGGCCTGGGGCTTCACGCTCAACCGCGTGTCGCTGTTCGCGCTGATCTTCTCCATCGGCATCCTGGTCGACGACGCCATCGTGGTGGTGGAGAACATCCACCGCCACCAGGCGCTGCACCCAGGGCGCACGCTGGCGCAGATCATCCCCGGCGCGGTGGACGAGGTGGGCGGGCCCACCATCCTGGCCACGCTGACGGTGATTGCCGCGCTGCTGCCCATGGCTTTCGTCTCGGGCCTGATGGGCCCCTACATGAGCCCGATACCGATCAACGCCAGCATGGGCATGCTGCTGTCGCTGGCCATCGCCTTCGTGGTCACGCCGTGGCTGGCGCGGCTGTGGATGAAGGCCACGCCCGTGCACGATGCAGACGGCGGCGCCGAGGCCGCGGCCCCGCACGGCCTGGCCGCGAAGATCACGCCCTTCTTCGAGCGCGTGTTCCGGCCCCTGCTCGACGAGACCCGTGGCACGCGCAACCGACGCCTGCTGGGCCTGGGCATCGCGGTGCTCATCGCCGTGTCGCTGGCCCTGCCCGCGGCCGGCCTGGTGCTGCTGAAGATGCTGCCCTTCGACAACAAGTCGGAGTTCCAGGTCATCGTCGACATGCCCGCCGGCACGCCGGTGGAACAGACGGCCGCGGTGCTGCACGAACTGGGCAGCCACCTGGCGACCGTGCCCGAGGTCACCGACTACCAGGCCTACGCCGGCACCGCCGCGCCCATCAACTTCAACGGCCTGGTGCGCCAGTACTACCTGCGCGCCGGCGGTGATGTCGGCGACCTGCAGGTGAACCTGGTCGGCAAGCACGAACGTGATGCCCAGAGCCATGCCATCGCCACGCGCGTGCGCCCGGCGCTGCAGCAGATCGGCCGGCGCTTCGGTGCCAACGTCAAGATCGTGGAAGTGCCGCCGGGGCCGCCGGTGCTGTCACCCATCGTGGCCGAGATCTACGGCCCCGAGGCCGCCGGCCGCCAGCAGGTGGCCAAGGCCGTGCGCGCGGTGTTCGAGGCCACGCCGGGCGTGGTGGACGTGGACGACAGCCGCATCGCCGCCGCGCCGAAGACGCTGCTGGTGGTCGACCGGCAGAAGGCCGCCATGCTGGGCGTGCCGCAGCAGGCCATCGTCACCACGCTGCGCGCCGGCCTGGCCGGCGAGGCCACCGCCTACCTGCACGACGCGAGCAAGTACCCGGCCGCGGCCGTGCTGCAGCTGCCGCCTGAAAAGCACGGCGAGCTGGACACCCTGCTGCAGCTGGCGGTGCGCAGCGCCGCCGGCCGGCTGGTGCCCATCCGCGAGTTGGTGACGCTGACCGACACGCAGCGCGAGCAGCCGCAGTTCCACAAGGACCTGCTGCCGGTGAACTACGTCGTGGCCGACATGGCCGGCGCGCTGGACAGCCCGCTGTACGGCGTGTTCCAGATGCGCGGCGAGATCCTGAAGATCAACACGCCCGGCGGCGGCACGCTGCAGGAATACGCCATCCGCCAGCCCGCCGACCCCTACCGCGGCTATGCGCTGAAGTGGGACGGCGAATCCCAGATCACCTACGAGACCTTCCGCGACATGGGCCTGGCCTACGGCGTGGGCCTGATCCTGATCTACCTGCTGGTGGTGGCGCAGTTCGGCTCTTACCTCACGCCGCTGATCATCATGGCGCCGATCCCGCTCACCATCATCGGCGTGATGCCGGGCCATGCGCTGCTGGGTGCTCAGTACACCGCCACCAGCATGATCGGCATGATCGCGCTGGCCGGCATCATCGTGCGCAACTCCATCCTGCTGGTGGACTTCATCAACCTGCAGGTGCGCGAGGGCGTGGACTTCAAGGAAGCCATCGTGAAGTCGGCCATCACGCGCGCCCAGCCCATCGTGCTGACCGGGCTGGCGGCGATGCTGGGCGCCTTCTTCATCCTCGACGACCCCATCTTCAACGGCCTGGCGATCTCGCTGATCTTCGGCATCTTCGTGTCCACCGTGCTGACGCTGGTGGTGATCCCCATCCTGTACTACGCGGCCTACCGCAAGCGCTTCAGCGCCGCCGCGGCCGCACCCCTTCAAGGAGAGAACCCATGACATCCTGGCAGATCGTGCGCGTGGTCGCCGGCAGCTTCATCCTGCTTTCGCTGGCACTGGGCGTGCCCGGCAGCCCGCTGTTCGTGAGCCCCTGGTGGCTGGCCTTCACCGCCTTCGTCGGCGTCAATCTGCTGCAGAGCGGTTTGACGAAGTGGTGCCTGATGGAGAGCCTGCTGCGGAAGCTGGGCGTGCGCGCGGGCGATTGAGCGTCTGCATCAGCAGCAGCGCGGCCGAGGCGCTGAACGCCACCATGCCCATGGGGCGCTCGGCCACCAGGCGGGCGAAGTCCTGCAGCGCCTCGGGATTGACCTGTTCGACGAAACGCACCAGTTCGAACAACTGGTCGCTGGAGTAGCGGGCCATGTCGATCATGGCGGCGCGGGCGCCGTCGGTGCCGTTGCGTATGACAAAGCCGCTGAAGGCACCGGCGGCCACACCCACCGCACCCAGCGTGCCCAGGGGCCGCAAGAGCACGGCCACCAGGCGGGGCCGCAGCGCCGGGTTGGCCGCGTCGTACAGGCGCGAGACGAGCCGTGCCGCACGCGCCGTGCGTCCTTCGTCGTCGAGTTCATCCAGCATGGCCACGCTCCTGCAGTCGAACGACAGTGGACCACAGCGCACCGGGCCGGTTCCGGCCTGAAAGGTAGCGAAGCGTTGCAGCGGATGACTCAGTCGGCGCCGCCGTCCACCGGGTAGGCTTCGGCGCGCCAGCGCAGCAGGCCGCCGGCCAGGTTGGCCACCCGGTCGAGCCCGGCCTTGCGCAGCAGCACGGAGGCCTGGGCCGAACGGGCTCCCGAGCGGCAGACGGTCACCACCGGCCGGCTGGCATCGATCTCGCCCTGGCGCGCCGCCAGCTGCGACAGCGGCAGCAGTCGCGCGCCGTGGATGTGCCCCAGCGCGTCGTTGAACTCGGCCGGCTCGCGCACGTCGATGATCTGCACGTCGCCCGGGTGCTCGCCGGCGGCCAGCTCGTTCAGCGTGGCGGGCTGGATCTCCCACACGCCGCCAAAGTTCAGCGTCAGCGGCGCCCAGTCGGGCTCGGGCGGCAAGGCGGCTTCGCTCTCGGGCCGGCCGCAGCGCAGGTTGGCGGGTACGGCGATGTCCATCAGCTTCGGATGCGGCAGGCCCAGGTGGTTCATGTAGCCGGTGAAGTCGGCCTCGTTGACGTCGCCGCCCAGGCGCGGATTGAAGGCCTTCTCCTCGCCCACGCTGGTGACGGTGAGCCCGCGGTAGTCGTGCCCCGGGTACAGCAGGCAGGCCTCGGGCAGCGACAGGATCTGCTCCTTCACCGAGTGGTACAGCCGCCCCGGGCTGCCCTGCTGGAAATCGGTGCGGCCGCAACCGCGGATGAGCAGGCAGTCGCCGGTGAAGGCCATGCTGTGGTCGTCGAGCACGTAGGTCAGGCAGCCGCTGGTGTGGCCCGGGGTCGCGCGCACATCGAGGTGGCGCGCGCCGAAGGCCACGCGGTCGCCATGGGCCAGCTGGCGGTCGGCCGCGGCCACGCCGGCATCCCGCGCCAGCAGGATCTGGCTGCCGCAGCGTTGCTTCAGCAGCCAGGCGGCGGTGACGTGGTCAGCGTGCACATGGGTGTCCAGCGTGGCCAGCAGGCGCAGGCGCAGCTCGCGCAGCAGGGCGCGGTCGCGCTGCTCGTTCTCGAACACGGGGTCGATCAGCACGGCCTCGCCGGCATCGCCGTCGCCCAGCAGGTAGGTGTAGGTGGACGAGGTGGGGTCGAAGAGCTGGCGGAAGATCAGCATGGCGCAGGCTTTCTGTGGGGGCCCAGGGCGCAAGGGTAAGCCCTAGGGAATGATAAATCAGTAATCGCTAATATCCATTCAAGTGCATATCTGGATAGAGCATGCAGAACCCTTCACCGGGGCGCCTGAAGAAGGCCCCCGAGAACTTCATCGGCCCCGAGGGCGTGCGCACGGTCTTCAGCGAAGCCAAGGCCGGGCGGCGCGACTTCGTGCGCGGTGCCTTCGCTGCCGCGCTGGCCGGTGCGGCCGCCCCGGCCGCGCTGGCACAGGCCAACCCGGTGCCCGCCGCGGGGGGTGACCCGAACATCCTGCAGTTGCCCGCCCACAGCACCGGCCTGGGCCAGGCCGTGGCCACCGACGGTTACGGCAAGCCCTCGAAGTACGAATCCAACGTGCAGCGCCGCCCGAGCCCGGGCCTGACGCAAACGGCGCAGGCCTCGGTGTCCTTCGCGCCGCTGCAGAGCCTGTTCGGCATCGTCACGCCCAGCGGCCTGCACTTCGAGCGCCACCACCAGGGCTGGTGGGACATCGACCCGTCCAAGCACCGGCTGATGGTCAACGGCTCCGACGAGCGCATGCTGAAGAAGCCGCTGGTCTTCACGCTGGACGAGATCATGCGCCTGCCCTCGGCGAGCCGCTTCCACTTCATCGAGTGCGGCGCCAACACCGGCATGGAATGGGGCAACGTGGCGGTGCCCACCTGCCAGTACACGCACGGCATGGTGAGCTGCAGCGAGTTCACCGGCGTGCCGCTGAAGATCCTGCTCGACATGGCGGGTGTCGACTACCAACGCGGCCGCTACGTGCTGGCCGAAGGCGCCGACGGCTCGTCGATGACCCGCACGGTGCCGATGGAGCTGATCGAAAGCGGCGAAGTGCTGGTGGCCTACGGCCAGAACGGCGAGATGCTGCGCCCCGAGAACGGCTACCCGCTGCGCCTGGTGGTGCCTGGGGTGCAGGGCGTGAGCTGGGTCAAGTACCTGCGCCGCATCGAGGTGGGCGACCAGCCCTACGGCAGCAAGGACGAGGCCATCCACTACATCGACCTGATGCCCGGCGGTACGCACCGCCAGTACAGCAGCACGCAGGAATGCAAGAGCGTGGTCACCACGCCCTCGGGCGGCCAGGTGCTGCTGGACAAGGGCTACTACCAGATCAGCGGCCTGGCGTGGTCGGGCCGCGGCAAGGTCGCCCAGGTCGACGTGTCGGTGGACGGCGGCCGCAACTGGCAGCGTGCGCGGCTGCAGCAGCCGGTGATGGACAAGTGCCTCACGCGTTTCGTGCTCGACTGGGTGTGGGACGGCAAACCCACCCTCGTGCAGAGCCGCGCCAGCGACACCACCGGCTACGTGCAGCCCAACTACAGGCAGCTGCGCGCGGTGCGCGGCACGCGTTCGATCTATCACAACAACGCCATCCAGACCTGGCTGGTGCAGGAAAGCGGCGAGGTGAAGAATGTCCAGCTCTCGTAAGCAGCGCCTGCGCGCCGGCCTGCTGCTGGCGCTGGCCTGCACCGCTGCCGGCGCCTGGGCCCAGGCCACCTACCCCGGCGTGGGCCGCGCCGCCACGGCGCCGGAACTGGCGGCCTGGGACATCGACGTGCGCCCCGACTTCAAGGGCCTGCCCCCCGGTTCGGGCTCGGTGGCCCAGGGCCAGGACCTCTGGGAAGCCAAGTGCGCTTCCTGCCATGGCGTGTTCGGCGAAGCCAACAACGTGTTCTCGCCCCTGGTGGGTGGCACCACCGCCGAAGACGTGAAGAGCGGCCGCGTGGCACGCCTGAACGACACCGCCTTCCCCGGCCGCACCACGCTGATGAAGGTGCCGACCCTGTCCACGCTGTGGGACTACATCAACCGCGCGATGCCCTGGAACGCGCCCAAGTCGCTGGCCACCAACGAGGTGTACGCGGTAACGGCCTACCTGCTGAACCTGGGCGGCATCGTGCCCGACAACTACGTGCTGTCCCATGCCAACATGGCCGCCACGCAGGCCCTCATGCCCAACCGCAACGGTGTCAGCGCCAGCCACGGCCTGTGGCCCGGCAAGGGCATGGGCAATGGCGGCAAGCCCGACGTGAAGGCCGTGGCCTGCATGAAGGACTGCGAGCCCGAGCCCAAGGTCGCTTCCTTCCTGCCCGACTTCGCGCGCAACAACCACGGCAACCTGGCCGAGCAGCAGCGCAGCGTGGGCCCGCAGCGGGGTGCCAACACCGCCGGCGCGGCGGCCGCGGTCGCGGCACCCGCCGACAGCGCGGGTGCCACCGCCCTGGCGCTGGCGCAGAAGCACAACTGCATGGCCTGCCACGGCCTGGAAACCCGTATCGTCGGCCCTGGCCTGCGCGAGGTGGCGGCCAAGTACGCCGGGCGCAGCGATGCCGAAGGCTATCTGGCCGGCAAGATCAAGAGCGGCGGCCAGGGCCTCTGGGGTGCGATACCGATGCCGCCCCAGGCCCTGAGCGATGCCGACCTGAAGACCCTTGCGCAGTGGCTGGCCGCCGGCGCAAAGAAGTAGATTCGCGCCCAACCCGATTCAAGGAGACCCTGATGATGAACCGCCGAGCGATGCTCTCCCATTCAGCCAAGGTGGCCACGCTGCTGGCCACGGCCGGCCTGTTGCCGCAAGCCGCCCATGCGGCGTACAACGCCGCCGCCTTCGAGATCAAGACCATGGCCGAGCTGGCCAAGGCGCTGGGCGGCAGTGCGCCCACCGAGAGCAAGGACGTCACCATCACCGGCCCCGACATCGCCGAGAACGGCGCCGTGGTGCCGGTGGGTGTGTCCACCACCCTGCCCGGCGTGAAGCGCCTGCTGGTGCTGGTGGAGAAGAACCCCAGCGTGCTGTCGGCGATGTTCGACGTGAGCGATGCCGTCGACGCCAATTTCGCCACCCGCGTGAAGATGGGCCAGTCGTCCAACGTCTACGGCGTGGCGATGATGGCCGACGGCAAGGTGCTGTTCGCGCAGAAGGAAGTCAAAGTCACCCTCGGCGGCTGTGGCGGCTGATTCGTACAACAGGACTTGAAGGAGATAGATCATGGCAGACCCGATGCGCATCCGCGCCCAGATGGCTGGCGACAAGGCCACCGTGCGCGTGCTGATGAACCACGAGATGGAAACCGGCCTGCGCAAGGACGCGGCCGGCAAGGCGATCCCGGCCTGGTACATCCAGGACGTCTCGGCCGCACTCAACGGCAAGCCCGTGTTGACGGCCCAGTGGGGCCCCTCGGTGTCGAAGAACCCGTTCCTGCAGTTCAGCGTGAAGGGGGCCAAGGCCGGCGACAAGATCGCCGTGACCTGGAAGGACAACAAGGGCGAGAGCCGCACCGACGAAGCCACGGTGTCCTGAAGATGAAGCGCCCGAGCCTGATCGCCGCCCTGCTGCTGCTGGCCGCGCCGCTGGCCGCCTTCGCGCAGGCCAAGTCGGCCGCCGACGGCATTGCCGAGTACCGCAGGATGCTGGAAGACGGCAACCCGGCCGAGTTGTTCGAAGCCAAGGGCGAAGCGCTGTGGAGCACCCCGCGCGGCCCGAAGAAGGTGACGCTGCAGGCCTGCGACCTGGGCCTGGGCCCGGGCGTCGTGAAGGGTGCCTGGGTGCAGCTGCCGCGCTGGTTTGCCGATACCGGCCGCGTGCAAGATCTCGAGTCGCGCCTGCTCACCTGCATGGAAACGCTGCAGGGTTTCAACGCCGCCGAGATCGCCAAGACCGGCTTCGACAAGGGCGAGCAGGCCACGCTCACGGCGCTGGCGGCCTGGATCTCCAGCGAGTCGCGCGGCCGCAAGTTCGCGCTGCCGCAGGGCCACGCCGAAGAGCGGCGCTTCTTCGAATTGGGCAAGCGCGCCTTCTTCTTCCGCGGCGGGCCGATGGACTTCTCTTGCGCCAGCTGCCACGCCGAAGACGGCAAGCGCATCCGCCTGCAGGACCTGCCCAACCTGACGAAGAACCCCGGCAACGGCATCGGCTTCGCGGCCTGGCCGGCCTACCGCGTGTCCAGCGGCGAGATGTGGAGCATGCAGCGGCGCCTGAACGACTGCTACCGCCAGCAGCGCTTCCCCTACCCCGGCTTCGCCTCCGACGTGACCATCGCCCTGGGCGTGTACATGGGCGTGAATGCCCAGGGCGCCGAGTCCATCGCGCCGGCTCTCAAGCGCTGAAACCACCATGTACACCCTACAAGCCAAGCCTCTTGCCATCGCCGCCGTGCTGCTCGCCGGCTGTGCCACCTCGCCGTCGCCGCAGGAGCTGGACGCCCAGGCGCTGGCCATGATCAAGGCCTCGTTCCGCGAACAGGGCATCGCCCGCATGGACCGCGTGGAGCAGGACCTGGGCCAGTCGGCCTGCTCCAGCGACAAACCACCCGCCCAAGAGGTGGCCAAGCGCATCGAGGCCCAGGCCTACGCCACCATCCAGCCGCCTACCGACGGCCGCTACTTCGGCGACTGGCGCGAAGGCGAAAAGCTGGCCCAGAACGGCCGTGGCATGACCTGGACCGACAGCAGCGCAGCCCCCGGCGCCGGCGGTGCCCAGTGCTACAACTGCCACCAGCTCGACAGGAAGGAAATCTCCTACGGCACCATTGGCCCCAGCCTGTGGAACTACGGAAAGATACGTGGCGTGAAGGACCTGGCCGACCCCGGCTCCACGCCCATCGTGCAGTACACCTGGGGCAAGCTGTGGAACAGCAAAGCGTTCTCGGCCTGCTCCAACATGCCGCGTTTCGGCCACGCCAGGCTGCTGACCGAACAGCAGATGCGCGACGTGATGGCCCTGCTGCTCGACCCGAAGTCGCCCGTCAACCAGTAGCAGCCCGGCCACGGCCCGCCGCCGCGCGGGCTTTTGCATCCTGCTCATATCGTTGATTGCTGAACCATGAATCTTTCCAAGCGCGACTTCATGCAGGTGATGGCCTCGGCCTCGGTGGCCGGCATGGCGCTATCGCGGTATGCCGATGCCGACGCCGCCACCGCCGAGCAGGGCCTGTACGACGTGGCGCCCTTCGGCAACGTGTCGCTGCTGCACATGACCGACTGCCATGCGCAGCTCAAGCCCGTGTACTTCCGCGAGCCCAGCGTCAACCTGGGCCTGGGCACGATGCAGGGCCAGTGGCCGCATCGGGTGGGTGAACACCTGTTGAAGGCCGCCGGCCTGCGCCCCGGCAGCGCCCAGGCCCACGCCTACACCTACCTCGACTTCGACAAGGCCGCGCGCCGCTACGGCAAGGTGGGCGGTTTCGCGCACCTGGCCACGCTGGTCAAGCGCCTGAAGGCCAGCCGCCCGGGCGCGCTGCTGCTGGACGGCGGCGACACCTGGCAGGGCTCGGCCACCTCGCTGTGGACCGACGCGCAGGACATGGTCGACGCCTGCAAGCTGCTGGGCGTGGACGTGATGACGGGCCACTGGGAGTTCACCTACGGCATGGAGCGCGTGAAGGCCATCGTCGACGGCGACTTCAAGGGCAAGGTCGATTTCGTCGCCCAGAACGTGAAGACTAACGACTTCGGCGACCCGGTCTTCGCGCCCTACGTCATCAAGAACATCAACGGCGTGCCCGTGGCCATCATCGGCCAGGCCTTCCCGTACACCCCCATCGCCAACCCGCGCTACATGGTGGCCGACTGGAGCTTCGGCATCCAGGACGACAACATGCAGAAGATGGTGGACGAAGCGCGCGGCAAGGGCGCGCAGGTGGTGGTGGTGCTGTCGCACAACGGCATGGACGTGGACCTCAAGATGGCCAGCCGCGTTCGCGGCATCGACGCCATCCTGGGCGGCCACACGCACGACGGCATGCCGGTGCCGGTGCCGGTGAAGAACGCCGGCGGCACCACGCTCGTCACCAACGCCGGCAGCAACGGCAAGTTCCTGGGTGTGATGGACTTCGACGTCAAGGGCGGCAAGCTGGTGGACTACCGCTACCGCCTGCTGCCCGTGTTTGCCAACCAGCTGCGGCCCGACCCCGAGATGCAGGCCTTGATCACCAAGGTGCGTGCGCCCTACGAAGCGAAGCTGGCCGAGAAGCTGGCCGTCACCGACGGCCTGCTGTACCGCCGCGGCAACTT
>CAYREA010000108.1:0-15262 GCA_964423075.1 uncultured Rubrivivax sp.
GACCGTTGGAAGGCCGATCCCCATGCGACGTACCGCACCTGGTTCCTGTGGGAAGAGCGCCTGAAGAACTTCCGCTCGATCCGGCGCGGCATCGGGCAGATCGTGCGCGAGATCGAGGGTGGAAGCTTCGGCAACGTGTATCGGGGCTCGACGCTGGAGACCGTCGTGTCGTCGATCGCCGAGCAGCGGCAGGTCTTCAAGGGTGCGGACCATGCGTTTCTGTGGAAGCCCAAGCTGCGCATCCCGGACATCTACGAGAACGAGGACAACCAGCGCGCCTTCGGGCGGCTGCTGCACGCGTGCGACTGCTGCGACACCGCGGACGCAGTGATCGATGCGATCCGCCGGCTCGACGGCCAGCAGGTCAAGGGCCTGGGGCCGGCGGTGGCCAACCTCCTCTACTTCATCCACCCGACGCTCGTCGTCCCGTTCAACACCGCGATCGTGCGAGGCTACAACGCGCTGACCGGCAGCAACGTCAAGCTGGGGCGTTGGGACCACTACCTGTCGATGCGCGAAGGAGTCATGCGCCTGAACGCCGAGCATCGCTCGCGCCTGTCCAACGACCTTGGCGCGGTCGCTGGCCTGCTGTTCGACATCGGCGCCGGCCGCTACGACGCGCCGCCGCGGGAGCACGACCCGTTGGCGGTGCGGGCTTGGCAGGACGACCTCGCGCGGGTGCGTGAGGAGACGGCGGCGCAGCACCGGCAGTGGGCGCTCGAACGCGAGAGCGACACCACGCACACCGAGATACAGGGCTGGCTGCGCGATCTCGGGCTGGGCCTGGGCTTTCAGGTGTGGATTGCGGCGAATGATCGTTCGCGCGAGTACCTGGACGGGCGACTCGGCGATGGCTGCCTGGAACGCCTGCCCGTCGAACTCGATGACGCCGTGGAGTCGGTGCGGCTGATCGATGTGGTCTGGCTCGAGGCTGGGGGCCGGCGCGTCGCAGCCGCCTTCGAGGTCGAGCACTCCACCTCCATCTACTCGGGCATCGTACGCATGTTGGACCTGGCGCTGGGCAGCGCGGTGGGGGCAGGCACCACGATGTTCCTGGTCGCGCCCGACGACCGTCGCGACGAGGTGGCCCAGCAACTGCGGCGCCCGGCTTTCTCGCGGGTGTCCGAACTCGGCATCCGCTACCTGCCGTACGGTGAGCTGCGCACGCACCGTGCAGCCATCGGCCGCTTCGGCGCGGGGCTCAGGCCCCTCCTTGAAATCTCCCAGGCCTTGTGATCGGCGCAGGACCCCGCTGCCCCGCACCCCATGACGGTCTTCCGCCGCACGACTCTGCACGGCGAAGACACTTCGCCGACAGCGCCACCCCCTGTGCGCTTCGAGGCGCACATGCTGGCTGCCGACGAGGTTGCACGCCATCTCGGCGTCGAGGTCGACGCCGGGCTCGCGGCCGACGAGGTCGTCGTGCGCCGTCGGCGTCACGGCCCGAACAGGCTGCCCGAGCCGCTACCGCGACCGGCGTGGAAACGGCTGCTCGACCAGTTCAGCGACTTCATGATTCTTGTGCTGCTGGCCGCAGCGCTGCTGTCGGGTGTGATCGGCGACCTGACCGATACGCTGGTCATCGTGTTGATCGTCGCGATCAACGCGGCGATCGGCTTCTGGCAGGAGTGGCGCGCCGACCAGGCCCTGCAGGCGCTGCAGCGTCTGGCAGCCCCCCACGCGACGGTGCGGCGCGAGGGCGGGCAGGTGCAGGTGATCGAAACCGAGCAACTCGTGCCTGGCGACGTCGTGCTGCTCGAGGCCGGCAACTTCGTGCCGGCCGACCTGCGGCTGCACGATGTCGCGCGGCTGCGGATCGACGAGTCGGCGCTGACCGGCGAGTCGGTCACGGTCGAGAAGTCGCACGGACACCTTCCCGCCGAGGCCGAGGCACTTGGCGACCGGGTCAACATGGCGTTCAAAGGCACGCTGGTCACGCACGGCCGCGCGGCAGGGCTGGTGGTGAGCACCGGGGAGCAGACCGAACTCGGCCGCGTCGCGACGCTGCTCGGTGCCACCGAGGGCCGGGCGACGCCGCTGCAGCGCCGCCTGGCCGCGTTCGGCAAGCGGCTGTCGATCGTCGTGCTCGCGATCTGCGCGCTGGTGTTCGCGATCGGCGTGTTGCGCGGCGAGCCCCTGCTGCTGATGGCGCTGACGGCGGTCAGCCTGGCGGTGGCGGCGATCCCCGAGGCGCTGCCGGCGGTGGTCACGGTGTTGCTCGCGCTGGGTGCGCGCCGGCTCGTCGCCGCCAACGCGCTGGTCCGGCGCCTGCCGAGCGTCGAGACACTCGGCTCGGTCAGCGTGATCTGCTCCGACAAGACCGGCACGCTGACACTCAACCGCATGCAGCTGCGCCAGCACCGCGCCTGGGGCGTTCCCGAAGACGCGCTCTGGACTGCGCTGGTGCTGTGCAACGACGCTGTGGCGGGCGCCGACGGCTGGATCGGCGACCCGACCGAGACGGCACTGCTGCAGGCCGCGCAGGACGCCGGCCTGGACATCACCGCGCTGCAGCGTGAACGGCCGCGGCGCCACGAGTGGCCATTCGATTCTGATCGCAAGCGGATGACGACGTTGCACGCGCGCGACGGCGGCTGGCGCGCCTACGTGAAGGGCGCGCCGGAGGCGGTGCTGCCGCGCTGTGTCGGCACCGGCGACGAGCCGGCGGCGATCGCGCAGGACTGGGCGGCGCAGGGCATGCGCGTGCTCGCAGTCGCACAGCGCGACGGTCACGCCGATGTGGTCGCGGTCGATGCCGACCAGCTCGAGCGAGGGCTGACGCTGGTCGGGCTGGTGGGCCTGATCGACCCACCCCGGCCCGAGGCGCGCGCCGCAGTTGCGGAATGTCTGGCCGCTGGTATCCGCCCAGTGATGATCACCGGGGACCATCCAGCGACCGCGCTGGCGATCGCGCGCGACCTCGGCATCGCCACCGACGGCGCCGACAGCGTGCTTGCTGGCCCCGAGTTGGCGCGGCTCGACGATGCGGCGCTGAAGGCCGCCGCGCCCACGGTGTCGGTTTACGCCCGCATGGACCCGGCGCAGAAGATTCGCGTTGTGCAGGCCCTGCAGGCGCATGGGCTGTTCGTTGCGATGACTGGCGACGGCGTCAACGACGCACCGGCACTGCAGCAGGCCGACATCGGCGTGGCGATGGGCAAGGGTGGCACCGACGTCGCGCGCGAGGCCTCGAGCCTGGTGCTGCTCGACGACAACTTCGCGACCATCGTCGGCGCGGTGCGCGAGGGGCGGCGCATCTTCGACAACATCCGCAAGTTCATCCGCTATGCGCTGACCGGCAACTCCGGCGAGATCTGGGTGCTCTTCCTCGCGCCGCTGCTGGGCCTGCCGATCCCGCTGCTGCCGATCCACATCCTGTGGGTGAACCTGGTGACCGACGGCCTGCCGGGCCTCGCGCTGGCCTCCGAGCCGGCCGAGCGCGGCGTGATGCGGCGCCCGCCCCGTCCGCCACAGGAGAGTGTGTTCGCGCACGGCCTGTGGCAGCACGCGCTGTGGGTGGGCCTGTTGATCGGTGGGCTGTGCTTGGGCGTGCAGGCCTGGGCGCTGGGCCAAGAGGATGGAACGGGGGCGAAGGCACACTGGCAGACGCTTGTCTTCACGGTGCTGACGCTCGCCCAGATGGCGCACCTGCTGGCGATCCGCTCCGAACGCGACTCGCTGTTCACGATCGGCCTGGCGAGCAACCGGCCGCTGCTCGGCGCCGTCGCACTGACGATCGCGCTGCAGCTTGCGACCATCTACGTTCGGTGGCTTCAGCCGGTCTTCCGGACGCAGCCGCTGTCCGCCGGCGAACTCGCCCTCTGCTTCGGACTGGCCGCCATCGTGTTCGTCGCGGTCGAGCTGGAGAAGGCTTGGCGCCGTGCTTGATCTATGCCGCGTGGGGCGTCTCGCCGTCCGTCGATCGACAATCAACGAGGTTGCACCGGAGAGCATGTGAACATCGGAACAGTCCCGTTGCGCCTGTACCTGTGGCCGCATCGCTTGTTGTATGTCGGCCCCGGCCTCGATGCGCGGATGCACCGTCACCACGCCGCACAGGTCTGCTGGGGACTTGGCGGTCGGCTTCGATTGAAAGCCGGGCCGCAGGGCGAATGGGAGGAATTGAATGGGTTCTTTGTCCCGCCGGACCGACCGCATGCGTTCGACGCCTCAGGGTCGACGGTGGCGATGCTTTACCTGGAGTCCGAATGCGCCGAGTTCGCGTCCCTTCAAACTCGGATCGACTCTTGCGATGGCAGCGCAGCGTTTGAACCGCCACCAGTCGCGGCAGAGAGCCTGAGGGCTCTTGTGGTGGACGGCGGGTCGATCGACGCTGCGGACTCGACCTGCGTGTCGTGGCTCGGGCTGGACGGCACCGATCCAGGCGCCCGTGGCCGCGACCCGCGCATCGCACAGGCCCTGGCCCTGCTGAGCGCCCAGATTGATCGGCCGGTGCGCCTGCAAACGTTGGCGGGCGCACTGAACGTCTCGCCCAGTTGGCTGAGCCACCGCTTCGCCGAGGACACCGGGGTTCCGCTGCGCCGCTATGTGGTGTGGTTGCGCCTGCGGCGCGCGGTGGAGTCGGTGCTTCAGGGAGCGTCCTGGACCGAAGCTGCACACGCGGTCGGCTTCAGCGATTCGGCACACCTGTCGCGGTCGTTCCGAGACACGTTCGGCATCGCGCCGTCGTCGTTGTTCAGGCGCGGGGATCAGCTTTCGATTTGCTTTGCCAACTGAACTGGTGGGCGGGGCGAGACGGTCGGCATGACCCGATCCGCGATGAACCGCCTGATCGCCGTTGCCACGGCCCGTGGCTGATCCTCGGTCACGAAGGGCCCGGAGTCCTCGATGATCTCCACCGCGGCGTCAGGAAAGAGGGCCGCGAGTCGATGCGCGTGCTCCAGCGGAAAGAAGCGTCGCCGTTCGCGCGCCCAGACCAGCAACACCGGACGCCCAAATCCAGCCAGTCTCTCGGCGACTGCCAAGGTATACCTCGGGTGGATGTTCCGGACCAGCGCCGCGAAGTCGCGGCGCGTGCCCGCGTGTTCGCGCAGGGGGGCGGTGTAGGACCACATGATGTGGGCAGGGATGGCGCGCTCGGTCAGCCGGCCGAAGGCGATGGGCAGCCGTTGCACCCAGCGCCAGCGCAAGGTCTGCGCCAGCACCCAAAGTCCCCACGAAGTTCGTCCGAACAGGCGCAGGTGTCGGATCGGCAGGGGCACGAAATTGTCGAATGCGTCGCAGGGTGTCAACACGAGTGCTGCGATCCGCGCGGGGCGGTCGACGACAACGTACTGTGCCACGGCACCTCCGGTGTCGTTGGCGACCAGCACCACCAGGTCGAGACCCGCGGCGGCCAGAAACTCGTCGACCATCGCGGCGATGCCGGGCAACGAGAAGTCGGTGCCTGGCCCCATGGTCAGTCGGTGCGCGCCGAGCGGCCAGTCCGGCACGATGCAGCAGTGATCGCGCGAGAGATCTGCCACCACGCCGCGCCAGACATCGCCGTTGGCAATGATGCCGTGCAAGAACACGACTGTCGGACCCCGCCCCGTCACCCGGTACTCGATCGGGCCCTCGGAAATATGCAGGGTGTGACGCTCTCCGAGTTCAAGCGACGTGGACATGTGACGGTACCTGTTGTAGGCGCGATCCAAGAGCGGGGTGGGGCAACGCTACTGGCGGCGGCGCTGGCGCCACGCGTTGACACCGGACCAGGCCAACAACCATCTGGCGCGTCCCTGCGCCAGGAGCCACCAGCCCAGCTGGCGAGTCCGTGGAGTGCACCCCAGCCTGACGTCGACCGCCACGCAGTGGTAGCCGCGTGCCCCGTCGGGATAGGGGGCGGCGGGCGCTTCGCTCTGTACGCCGTCCCGACCCCAGGCCCGAACCTCCAGCGTATGGCGGCCGGGTGTGGCTTCCCATTGAGCTTCCCATAAGACCCAGGCGTTGGGACCAAGCGCGGTCACCAGCGAGCAAGCCTGCCAATCCCCGCCATCGACTCGCAACTCGACCTTCACGACGCCATGCGGCGGGCTCCAGGCGACGCCGGCCACTGGCTGTTCGCCTGGCGCAAGCAGAGCCGAGACGCATGGGACGTCGATCCTGGCATTCGGTGCCATAAGCGATGGCACCCGAGGCCAGCCCTTGCGCTCGGCGTAGTCGATGGCCTCGCTGAACCGTGTGACCTCGATCGAAGCGAGCCACTTGATGTTCGCGTCGTATCCATGGATGCCCGGGACCAACATCCGAACCGGGGCGCCGTGCTTGCGAGAGAGCGGCGCGCCGTTCATGGCATAGACCAACAGCGGTTCGAAGCCTTGCTCGAGCACTGACAGGCTCACTCCGGCCGAGAATCCGTCGACGGCATGCAGGCGGATGTGATCCGCTTGCCGCGACGCGCCGGCACGCTCGAGCAGGTCGGTCAACCGCACTCCCTGCCATCGCGCGTTGCCGACAAAGGGGCCGCCCACCGGGTTGTGCACGCACATGAGGACCGAGTCCACTTCAACGGGGGGCATTGCCAGCAGTTCGGCGAACGTCAGGGACAACGGCTGTTCGACAAGGCCCCGCACCGTGAGCTGCCAGCGTTGCGTGTCCACGGTCGGTGCCGGAAACGTCACGTCGGTGACGAAGAATCGGTCGACCGGGGTAAAGAGCTCCGAAAGTCCTCGGATTCGCGGCGCAGCGGACCGGGGCGGCGGTGGCACAGACACCGGAAGGATCGCGGGCTCTTTGGTTTGATGCCGGCGCCGGAGCCGGCGGATCGCCAGCGCGAGGACTGCCAGCGCGAGTCCGAGAGTCAGCGAAGCGACAGCGCCGAGCCAGACGCCCAGCAATCCGGCACCGATTGCCAGCGACCCGAGAGGGAACGCGGCCGCGCGGGGAAGTTCGACGCGGCGCCACAACGCATAGAGCCCGATGAACCCCTGTACAAGAATTGCTGCCAAGAGTGCGGTTGTTCCCGCAAGCGACGTCAGCGCCGGAAGGCCAATGCCGAGCAAGACCAGTGTTGCGCTGATCGCGGGTTTGTCGCCGCGACGAAGGAGTGCGATGCCCACGTCTATCAAGGGCGTTGGCAGTGCGTCGATCAGCCACTTGCCGACGGCGCGCAGGGGCGAGGTGTGCGTCCCATGGACCGCCGCGGCAAACTCGCCGGCTGCCAACTGCAAGCAGGCTACGCCCATACCCAGAAGCCACGCGTCGGACCAAGATGGCAGCATCTCTTGCTTGCGTATTGATGATGTCCGTAGCCTGCATCGGGATTGAGCATTCAGGCTTGAAGAAACTGGCAGATCTGCGCGTGACCGGCGGCTTGCGGCGCAATCCCCGAGGCGCAACACCCTTCGCTAGAAGAACCCCCCGAGGATCTTTGCGCGGCCGAAGGCAGGAGACAAGCTTACGAACCTGTAATGTGCTCGTCGGCCGTTCGTCCGTTGCGGTTCCCTAGAGTGCACGGCATGCCAAGTGGCATGACGTTGAGGGAGCGGATCCCTCACTGCATCACGAAAGGTTCGATCATGAAAGCAACTCTGTTTACCTTGGCCGTCGCGTTCGCTGCCGCCGGGGTCTCCGTGCCGGTCTTCGCGCGCGACGCCCTGCCGCAGGCCACGCAGCAGGTGCTGGCTCTGAAGGACGGTTCGACCCTGTACGTTTTCAGAGACGGCAAGATGGCCAAGGCGGATCGCTACGGCCGTGCTGCCTACCTGAAGCAAGGCGAGGTTCTCGAACTGGCCGATGGACGCAAGGTCTCGGCAGTCGGCAACGAGGTGGCTCGATTGGACGGTCTGCTCAACGACGGGCATCGGAACTGAAGCCCGGCGCGCCAGGCTCACCAGAAGGCTCCTTCGAGAAACACCCATGAAGACATTTGGCAAGGCCGGCTTCGTGTCGGCACTCGTGCTCGCCGCGTCCGCAGTGATGGCAGGCCCCGGCCACGGCAGCAATCCCGTGGGCGAAGCCGGCAAGGTTGCGCAGGCCACCCGTACGGTCGAGATCGACATGACCGACAACATGCGCTTCACGCCGGCCGAGATCTCGGTCCGGCAGGGCGAGACGGTGCGCTTCGTCGTGAAGAACTCCGGCGCGGTCAAGCACGAACTGGTGCTGGGCACGCCCGAGGAACTGAAGGAGCATTACGCGATGATGATGAAGATGCCCGGCATGGAACACGCCGACGGCAACATGGTCAGCGTGGCGCCCGGCGAGACCGGCGAGGTCGTGTGGCGATTCACCAGCTCCGGCAAGGTGGACTTTGCCTGCCTGCAGCCCGGCCACTACGACGCCGGCATGAAGGGACTCGTCAACGTCGCGCAGAAGACGAGCGTTTCCAAGAACGATGGCCACGGCAGCCATAAGCACTGAGTGACGACCGTCACGGCATGGCGGTAGCGCAAGGAGCACCTGCCGGTGCGCCGTGCCCTCGGCAGACTTCTTTCTCACACCCCTACGGAGCAATACAGATGAAGACCTTCAAGCCCTTTCTTGTCGCCATGGCCTTCGCCGCCTCGGTGCCGTTTGCGATCAGCGCCAACGCCCAGGCGATGGATCACAGCAAGATGGACGGCATGCCCGCCTCGATGACCGAAGGCGAAGTGCGCAAGATCGACAAGGAAGCCAAGAAGATCACCCTCAAGCACGGCGACATCAAGGACCTGGACATGCCCGGCATGACCATGGTATTCCAGGTCAAGGACGCGGCGCTGCTGGACAAAGTCAAGGCTGGCGACAAGGTGCTATTCACCGCCGAGAAGGCGGACGGTGCGATCATCGTCACCGCGATCGAAGCCGCGAAGTAAGGTGCCGGCGCTGTACCTGTTCACGAAACGAGGGTTCGACGCCATTGCGTGGATCTCGCCTTGGTTCGTGGCGCCCAGCCACGGCATTGGCGACTGTAGGCGCCCGGCTGCTCACGACAGGCAAGCATCCAGGAGGCCACTGAGCCGATCTAGCCCGGATATTTCACCAGTGCTCCAGAAGCAAGGCCGCATGCGACTTGTGCGTGCATGGCGGGCGGTAGAGATTGGCCACAGAGGGTGTGGATGACGTTCGGGCCGATTTCGGGCGCACGACCCCCTTACCCCCGCTGCTTGTCAACGTGCCGGGGACAGCACTGGATGGGGTTCAAGGGGCCAGTGCGCGGGCCGCGGTGACGAAGACATGCTTCATGGGGTGAGCCGATGCCAGCAGCACCCGCACGCGGCGGGTGTTGCGCACGATGGCCGCGCCGATCTTGAGCAGCTTGGTGCGGATAGTGGCGGTGCAGGCCTGCGCCAGTTCTGTGCCCTGCAGGCCCAGGCGGCGCAGGTTGATCATCAAGGTGTAGGCCAGCGCTGCGAGCAGCAGGCGCAACTGGTTGGCCTGGAAGCGATGGCAACTCGCGCGCCGCCCGAACAGATCGAGCTGCGCTTCCTTGATCCGGTTCTCGGCTTCGCCCCGTGCGCAGTAGCGTCGCTCGTACAGCGCCTTGGCCGAGCCCGGCAGATCGGTGACGATGAAGCGCGGGTTGGCGCCCTGGGGGCCGTGCTCCAACCGTGCGATGACGCGCCGCTCCCGGTCCCAGGTCTTTGCCGCATAGCTGAACTCACCGAACATGCGCCTCTTGGCCTGCTTGGCCTCGTACTGCTCGGCCAGTGCCAACTCCGCCAAGTCCACCTGCTGCGCTAGGCGCGAGTTCTTCTGTAGCCCGATGATGTAGTGCACCCCCCAGCGCTCCAGGCGCTGCAACACGCGCGGACGGCAAAAGCCCGAGTCGGCACGCACAATGATCTTCGTCTTGGGCCAGGCGCGGCGCAGCGGCACCAGTAGCCGCTTGATCAGTGCGCTCACCACGCTGGCGGGGTCACGGTCGCTGGGGCGCAGCACGCACGCCAGGATGTCCTGGCCGGCAAAGACATACAGCGGCAGGTAGCAGTAGTTGTCATAGTAGGCATGGAAGTGCCCGCGTTCCTGGTCGCCGTGCAAGGGCACGTGGGTGGCATCGACGTCGAGCACGAGTTCCTTGGGCGCCTTGGCATGGCTGGCGATGAACTGTTGCATCAGCACCTCGTGCAGGGCGGCGGCATGCTCGGATGTGGCGCCCGTCTCCAGGCGGCTGAGCGTAGGCGCAGAGCCCAGAGGCTCGGCGCGGCCGACGGCCGTCTGCATCACCAGATCGTTGCGCAGCACGTTGTGGTCGGACACGTCAGACCAGCCCAGGCACAGGCCGTAGATGCGTTGGGCCAGCAGGCTGTGCACGCTGTGCTGGACGCTGCCGGCGCGGCGTTCGTCGCCAATGGCCTGCGCAGCTGCGCGGGTCAGACCCAGCCGATCATCGACTCGTTTGAGCAGCAGCACGCCACCATCGCTGACGATGTCCCCGCCATCGAATGCAGCCTGAACCACACGCCTTCCGACGCGGCCGAACACAACAGTCTCATCGGTACACTTTGGCATCGGCAGTCCTCGGTTGGCATAGGGGGTCAGATACCTATGACAACGGGCTCAGCCACGAGGCTGCCGACCTACTGCTCGTGAAATATCCGGGCTAGCTGCCTCCTCGTCTCACCGTGCTGCGCGCCGCGCAGCTTCCCCGTGGGATGCGCTCAAGCCGTGATGAATTGCCCCATCATGCCGGCGTCCTCGTGCTCAAGGATGTGGCAGTGGAACATGAGCGGCACGACAGACGCCGACGTGGGCGTCTGCACCGCCATGGTGACGGTCTGCATCGCGTCAACGACAAAGGTATCGCGCAGACCTTGCTCGTAGGCGGCGGGCGCACTGCCGTCCCGCGAGAGCAGGGACATCCGGACCCCATGAACGTGCATCGGGTGGGCCATGGCGGTGGCGTTGACAAAGCGCCAGATCTCCACCACGCCGGGTGGCACCGCCAGATCGGTGCGTGCGATGTCGAAGCTTCGACCGTTGATGGTGAACGGGCTGCCCATCATCCCTCCGTCGAGACTGAAAGACCTGACGGTGGCGCCAGGGGCGGCCGATACGGCCGGCCCGGGCGACAGCCGAGCCGGTGGTGACGACATGGCGCCGGGCTGGCGGGGCAGGTCGACGCGCATGGTCAATGCCGTGACCTCCGTGCCTGTTGCTGCGCCCACGCCCATTCCCATGCCCATGCCGCCCCCGGCCGTACTGGCCAACAGACGTGTCACCTGTCCGGCGCTGGCGCTGCTGAAGTTGACCAGGACCTCGGCACGTTCGCCGGGCGCTAGTGTGAGCGTGCTGCGGGCCAGCGGGACGCCGAGCAAGCCGGCCTCGTTGGCGATCTGCAGCATCGGCGTTGCGTCGCTCAGCCGCAGAACCAGGATGCGGGCATTGCAGCCGTTCAACAAGCGCAGGCGAACCCATTGCTGTGGCGCTCGCCATGTCGGTCCGAACATGCCGTTCACCAGGAGTCGATCGCCGGCGTATCCAACCAACCGGTCGTTGGCCGTCAGGGTGTAGTCGATTTGCCCGTCGGCGGTGAAGCGCTTGTCCTGCAGTACCAGCGCCACATCATCAATGCCCCAGGTGTCGGGCAGCACGGTCGGTGCGATGGTTCCGTCGTCAACGATCAGCAGGCCGGCCAGGCCGGAGACGACTTGTCGGCCGGTGCTCCCATGGGCATGGGGATGGAACCAGCAGGTGGCCGCCGGGTTCGCCACGGTGAAACTCGCCTCCCAAGAGGCGCCCGGCGCAATCGGCTGGTGCGGGCCGCCGTCCACCCCGGGTGGCACCACCAGGCCGTGCCAGTGCGCAGTGGTGACCTCGTCCAGGTCGTTGCGCACGCGAATCGTGGTCCGCTCACCAGTGCGCAGTCGCAGGGCCGGTCCCAGCATCGCGCCGTTGTAGCCCAGCGTGGGCGTGCTGACGCCGCTCAGGATCTGTGAGTTACCACGTTGGACTGTCAACGCGAACTGCCGTCCCCCGCTGCCGTCGGCCACACCATCGTCCAAGGGGACGATGGGCAGGTTGCGCTCGGCAGCGGCTGCCGCGGCCGGGTCCACGAGGCCTGTGGAGTTGGACTGGCCTATCATCGATGACCCACCACCGCCTCCACATCCGGAAAGCTGGGCGAGCGACGCGCCCGCGAGCCCCAAGAGCAGCATCCTTCGGTGCGTGTCGATCCGCTTGCCTGCCGTTGCCGGTCCGGTGTCCATGGGTGATCCCGTCAAAGTTCAATTGTTAGGCGGTTGCGGGAATCACACGACTACTCTGTTGGGGTAGGTCGCAAAGACACTGGATTGCCCTTCGGGGCCGATGAGCAGCACGTCATACGGGTCCTTGCGCCCAGGAACGTCCATGCCCGGCGCCGAAGGCGGCATGCCGGGAACGGCCAGGCCGATGGCCTTCGGCTTCGACGCGAGCAGGCGCTTCACCTCGGCGGCCGGCACGTGTCCTTCGAGGACATAGCCGCCGACGGTCGCCGTGTGGCAGCTGCCGTAGCGGTCGGGCAGACCGAGGCGCTTGCGCGCCGCGGTGGTGTCGTCGACCTCGGTCACCTTGACCGTGAAGCCGGCTGAGCGCATGTGCTCGACCCAGGAACCGCAGCAGCCGCAACTCGGGCTCTTGAATACCTGCACCTCGGTTGCCGACGGTGCTGCGAGTGCCGGCAATGCCAACACCGCAGCCGCCGCTGAAACACCGAGGAAGAAGTCGCGTCTGTTCATACTGATTTCCGTTCAGTTTAGGCCGGCACCGTGTTGGCTCTCGGAGCCGGCCTTGGACACTCGAGCCCTTGGGCCATGTCGATCATGCGAACTCAGGGCTTTGCTTGCCCTGCCATCTGCCGATGTTCGGCTGCCATGGCGTCGTATCGCGACGCGATCTCCTCATAGCTCGCCACGGTCGCATTGCAGTGGGCAGCCCAGCTGCCGCCACGTCCTCCGGGGGGCGAAGCCGTATAGGCCTTGCCCATCGCGCGGTGCTCGGCAACCTTGGCACGGGCTGATCCCGCCTCCTTGACGTAGTAAGCCGCCAGGGCTTCGTGGTCAGCCGGTGTGCGGGCCGCTTCGATCTGTTGCTGTATGGCCGGCGGAGGGGTTGTCGAAACCCCTGCGCAGCCCGCAAGGCCGATGCCGATCACAAGCAACAGTGCGGCAAGACGCCGCGACGATGTGAAGGTAGTGTTCATGACATTTCTCCTTGGTGAGAGTGAATCGCGGTCGGCCTCATCAGGTCCCGGCCACGGGTTGCACAGCATCCGCTTGTGGTTCGGATGCATTGCGCGAGGAGCGCTCCAGTTGCCACTGTTTGACCAGTGCGTAGAGCGCCGGGATGACGCAAAGCGTCAGGACAGTTGAAGAGATCATTCCGCCCACCATCGGCGCGGCGATGCGGCTCATCACCTCGGAGCCGGTGCCGCTGCCCCACATGATCGGTAGCAGGCCGGCCATGATGGCCACGACCGTCATCATCTTCGGGCGCACCCGCTCGACAGCGCCTTCCATCACCGCACCGTACAGGTCGGCCGGGCCTGGCGGCCTGCCTTCGTTGCGGGAGCGTTCGCGTGCCTGTTCCCAGGCGTGATCGAGGTAGATCAGCATCACAACGCCGGTCTCCGCCGCCACCCCGGCCAGCGCGATGAAGCCCACCGCCACGGCAACGGACAGGTTGTAGTTGAGCCACCACATCAGCCAGATGCCGCCCACCAGCGCAAAGGGCACCGACAGCATCACGATGAAGGTCTCGGTCAGGCGCCTGAAGTTCAGGTACAGCAGCAGGAAGATCAGCAGCAGGGTGACGGGAACGACGATCTTCATCTTCTCGATCGCACGCTCCATCGCCTCGAACTGGCCGCTCCAGGTGATGTAGTAGCCCGGCGGGAACTTCACCTGCTCGGCCACCGCCTTGCGCGCGTCGGCCACGTAGGAGCCGATGTCGCGGTCGCGGATGTCGACGAAGATGTAGGCCGACAGCAGCGCGTTCTCGGTGCGGATGCCTGGCGTGCCGCGCGCCACCGCCACCTTGGCCACCTGGCCCAGCGGCACCATCGCGCCGCCCATGATCGGCACCAGCACCTCGCGCTCGATCTGCTCGGGATTGCTGCGCAATTCGCGCGGGTAGCGCACGGTGACGCCGAAGCGCTCCCGGCCTTCGACGGTGGTGGTGACCATCTCGCCGCCCAGCGCCGTGCCGATGACGTCCAGCAGTTCACCCACTGACAGACCGTAGCGCGCAAGCGCCGCGCGGTCGGGCTCGATGTTGAGGTAGCTGGCCCCCGTCAGCCGTTCGGCGAAGGCTGACGTTGTACCTGGCACCGTCTTTACGATCGCCTCGATCTGCTTGGCGAGCTTCTCCATCTCGCCGAGGTCCTTGCCGAAGACCTTGATGCCGATCGGCGTGCGGATGCCGGTCGAGAGCATGTCGATGCGGGCCTTGATCGGCATCGTCCAGGCGTTGGAAACACCAGGGATCTGAAGTGCCTTGTCCATCTCGGCGATCAGCTTGTCGGTGGTCATGCCGGCGCGCCATTCCTCCTGCGGCTTGAGGTTGATGACCGTCTCGAACATCTCGGTCGGCGCCGGGTCGGTGGCAGTGTTGGCGCGGCCGGCCTTGCCATAGACAGAACTCACTTCCGGGAAGCTCTTGATGATCTTGTCCTGGGTCTGCAGAAGTTCGGCCGCCTTGGTGATCGACATGCCCGGCAATGAAGCTGGCATGTACAGGAGCGTGCCCTCGTTGAGGGTCGGCATGAACTCGCTGCCCAGCTTCGAGGCCGGATACCAGGACGCGCCCAACGCGATCAAGGCCAGCGCGATGGTGACTTTCTTCCACCGCATGACCCAGGCGATGATCGGCCGATAGGTCCAGATCAGGAAGCGGTTCAGCGGGTTCTTCGCCTCCGGCATGATCTTGCCGCGGATGAACAGCATCATCAGCACCGGCACCAGCGTGACGGACAGCAGCGCCGCACCGGCCATCGAGAAGGTCTTGGTGTAGGCCAGCGGCGAGAACAGCCGGCCCTCCTGCGACTCCAGCGTGAACACCGGCAGGAACGACACGGTGATGATAAGCAGCGAGAAGAAGAGGGCAGGGCCGACCTCCTTGCATGCATCGAGCATCGCGTCGGCACGCTCCTGCACCGTGTGCTCCGGCTTTAGGCGCTCGAGGTGCTTGTGGGCGTTCTCGATCATCACGATGGCAGCGTCCACCATCGCGCCGATGGCGATTGCGATGCCGCCCAGGCTCATCAGATTCGAGTTCATGCCCAGCAGGCGCATCGCGATGAAAGCCATCAGCACGCCCACCGGCAGCATCAGGATGGCCACCAGCGCCGAGCGCATGTGCA
>CAYREA010000109.1:0-15235 GCA_964423075.1 uncultured Rubrivivax sp.
AGCGCCTTGCAGGCCTGGGCGCCGGAGTAGTCGAACTCGCAGGCCTGGCCGATGACGATGGGGCCGGCCCCGATGATGAGGATGCTCTGGAGGTCTGTGCGCTTGGGCATGGGACTCTTGGGGTTCAGTGTGGTTTCACTTCGATGCCGCCGCCGATTTGGTGGGCACCAGATGGCGGGCGATGAGTTCGCGCTGCAGGTCCTTGTTGGCGTGCACGCGCAGCACCGGCCACACCTGCGCCACCTGGCGGCGCGCGGCGTCGATCTGCCCGGCATCGTGCAAGGCCAGGGCGTGGTCGGCGGTGCAGACGGCCAGCGCCGTCCAGACGGCGGGTTGCTCGGCGCGCTGCAGGAACTCGGCCACGGCCTGGCCCAGCGTGGCGGCCGCTTCGGGCTGGCCGCGGCGGCGCTGCACCAGGCCTTGCACCCACAGCACGAAACCCTGGCCGTGCGGCGGCAGCAGGCCGGTGTCGATGCTGGCCAGCAGTTCCGCGGCACGCGCCACCTCGCCGAAGCGCGCGTGCGCCAGCGCATGGTCGACGGTGCGCGACGGGTCGCCGGGCAGGCCTTGCAGCGACTCGCCGCTGAGCCGGACGAACGCCGCGGTGTCGCCGCCAGCCAGGTGCACGCTGCCCAGGCGGCCTTCGAACACGCCGGGCTGTTTGGCCAGCCGCGGGCGCCAGCTTTGCAACGACTCCACGGCCGCGTCCAGCGCACCGCGGCGCGCCTGGACGGCCGCCAGTCGCACGTCCAGGTCGAAAGCGAGTTGCGGCGCCTGGTTCGTGGCCGCCTGCAGTTGGCTGGCCAGCCGCGCCACCTGGTCCCACTGCCCCAGAGCCTCGTGCTGGATCAGGCGCCGGTAGCGCCCGGCGTGGCGGTAGTTCCAGGCCGAGATCGCAAAGGGCAGCACCAGCAGCAAGGCGCCCAGCGCGAAGATCCAGCGGTCGGGTTTCCACAGACCCCAGGCCACCAGCGCGGCATCCAGCAGCAGCCACATCCAGGAGCGGCGCGCCACCTCGGCCCACACAGTACCAAGGCCGGGTGAACGCATCGCGCGGATGCGAAAGCTCGCCAGCGCCTGCACCTCCGACGGGCTGAGCCCCTGCACGCCGATGCCGGCGCCGGCGCTGCTCATGTCCTGGTGCAGCACGATGTCCTGCAGGCCGCGCTGCTGCAATAGCTCGCGCGCCTGCTGCGCCGTCGCCGCTTCGATGAAGCCCTCGGCCTTGCTGCCGTCCGCGGCCTTCGCCGAGTACAGAACCTGTGCCACGCCGAGGTCCGCGCTCAGGCCGCCAGGCGTTCGACAAAACGGTCGAACAGGTAGCCGATGTCGTGCGGGCCCGGGCTGGCCTCGGGGTGGCCCTGGAAGCAGAAGGCCGGCTTGTCGGTGCGCGCAAGGCCCTGCAGCGTGCCGTCGAACAGCGACACGTGGGTGGGACGCAGGTTGGCCGGCAGCGTCTTCTCGTCCACCGCAAAACCGTGGTTCTGGCTGGTGATGCTGACGCGTCCCGTGTCCAGGTCTTTCACCGGGTGGTTGGCGCCATGGTGGCCGAACTTCATCTTGAAGGTCCTGGCCCCCGAGGCCAGCGCCAGGATCTGGTGGCCCAGGCAGATGCCGAAGGTGGGCAGGCCGCGCTCGATGAGTTCGCGTGTGGCGGCAATGGCGTAGTCGCAGGGCTCGGGGTCACCCGGGCCGTTGCTGAGGAAGACGCCGTCCGGCTTGAGCTTCAGCACCTCGGCGGCGGGCGTCTGCGCCGGCACCACCGTCACGCGGCAGCCGCGGCTGGCCAGCATGCGCAGGATGTTGCGCTTGATGCCGAAGTCGTAGGCCACGACGTGGTGGCGCGCTTGGGCCAAGGTGCCGTAGCCGCGGCCGAGCTGCCACTCGGTCTCGGTCCACGCGTAGGGCTCGGCCACCGTCACTTCGCGCGCCAGGTCCAGGCCTGCCATCGACGGGGCGGCTCGCGCAGCGGCCACGGCCGCGGCAACGTCGGCCGGGGTCACCGTGGCGCCGGCCTCGAAGCTGGCGATGCAGCCGTTCTGGGCGCCCGTGCTGCGCAACAGGCGTGTGAGGCGGCGCGTGTCGATGTCGGCGATGGCCACCGTGCCTTCGCGGCGCAGGTACTCGGGCAGCGACATCGTGGCGCGGAAGTTGGACACGCGCAGTGACACGTCCTTGACGATCAGGCCGGCGGCGTGGACCCGGCTCGCCTCGACGTCTTCGGCATTGACGCCGACATTGCCGATGTGCGGGTAGGTCAGCGTGACGATCTGGCGGCAGTAGCTCGGGTCGGTCAGGATTTCCTGGTAGCCGGTGAGCGCGGTGTTGAACACCACTTCGCCCACGGTGCGCCCGGCTGCGCCGACGCTGGTGCCGAGGAAGGTCGAGCCGTCTGCAAGAGCCAGCAGCGCGGGGGGCAGGACGGGAAGCAAATGCAAAGCTCCGGGGTTCGCGCGCACCCAGCGCCACCCGTCAACCAGTGAACGGAATGGGTCCGAGGGGAAACCGACGACGGAGTTTCGCTAGGGGCTGCTGTTGACGGGTAAACCGCCGGAGTATAGCCGGCCGCAGGCGGCCGGCCGCTCTACTAGCCGAGCGCAGCGATGCCGGCGCGGCCGATCTGGGCGTCTTCGGTCGACTTCACGCCGCTCACGCCCACGGCACCCACACATTGCCCCTCGGCCATGATGGGCACGCCGCCTTCGAGCATGCCGTGCAACACCGGCGCGCTCAGGAAGGAGACGCGGCCGCCGTTGATCATGTCCTCGTAGACCTTGCTCTCGCGCCGCCCCAGCGCCGCGGTGCGCGCCTTGGCCGGGGCGATCTCGGCCGCGATCGGCGCCGCACCGTCCAGGCGCTGCAGCCACAACAGGTGGCCGCCGTCGTCAACCACGGCGATGCAGACGGCCCAGCCGTTCTTCACCGCCTCGGCCTCGGCGGCGGTGGCAATGGTGCGGGCGTCGTCCAGGGTGAGTGCGGGTTTGGTCTTCATGGGCACGACGATAACCCGGCGGCGGGCCCATGACGGCACGGCCACTGGGGGCATGCGGGCACACGGTGGCCACGCCCTAGAATGCGCGCTGTGCCAAGCTTGGTGCGTCCCTGGAGGTTTCATGAATCAGACGGTGCAGAACATCAACGGCCTGCCCGCCATCGGTGGGGCAGTGGCGGAGCGCAACCGCGTCTTGCGCAACACCTACTGGCTGCTCGCGCTGTCGATGCTGCCCACGGTGCTGGGCGCCTGGGTCGGCATGCAGACCGGCATCACGCGCGGCCTCTCACCCGGCATCGGCGTCATCGTGTTCCTGGCCGGCGCCTTCGGCTTCATGTTCGCCATCGAGAAGACCAAGAACTCGGCGGCGGGCGTGCCCATCCTGCTGGGCTTCACCTTCTTCATGGGCCTGATGCTGGCGCGCTTGTTGGGCGTGGTGATGGAACTGAAGAACGGCGGCAGTCTCGTGATGATGGCCTTCGGCGGCACCGGCGCCATCTTCCTGGGCATGGCCACGCTGTCCAGCGTGATCAAGCGCGACCTGACGAACATGGGCAAATTCCTGTTCATCGGCGCCATCCTGCTGCTGCTGGCGGGCATCGCCAACATCTTCATCCAGAGCAGCGCGCTGATGATCACGCTGTCGGTGCTGGCCATCGGCATCTTCTCGGCCTTCATCCTGTACGACCTGAAGCGCGTGCAGGACGGCGAGGAAACCAACTACATCACCGCCACGCTGGGTGTGTACCTGAGCGTTTACAACGTGTTCAGCAACCTGCTGATGATGCTGGGCATCATCGGCGGCGAGCGCGAATAAGGCGCTCCGGCGCTGAACCGAAAAAGGGGCCTGCGGGCCCCTTCTTCTATTCCGCCGCGAGATCGAAAACCGCCATCGATTCGACGTGCGCGGTGTGCGGGAACATGTTGACCACCCCGGCCTGCGACAGCCGGTAGCCGGCCTGGTGCACCAGCAGCCCCGCGTCACGCGCCAAGGTGGCCGGGTTGCAGCTGACGTAGACGATGCGGCGCGGCGGCACCCAGCCACCGGCCGCATGCAGGTCGGCCACGGCCTTGGCGAGTGCGAAGGCGCCTTCCCGCGGCGGGTCCACCAGCCAGCGCGCGGCCGCGCCCGCGGCGCGCAAATCGTCGGGCGTGATCTCGAACAGGTTGCGCGCCTCGAAGGCAGTTTTCGCAGCCAAGCCGTTGCCGCGCGCGTTCTCGCGCGCCCGCGCCACCAGCACTTCGCTGCCTTCCACGCCCAGCACCTCGCGCGCCCGGGTGGCCAGCGGCAGCGTGAAGTTGCCCAGGCCGCAGAACCAGTCGATCACGCGCTCGTCATCCTGCGGCGCCAGCAGGCGCAAGGCCCGGTCGACCAGCACGCGGTTGATGTGCGGGTTGACCTGGGTGAAGTCGGTGGGCTTGAAGGGCATGGTGATGCCGAACTCGGGCAGGCTGTAGGCGAGCACGGTGCCGCCCTCGTCCAGCAGGTGCACCGTCTCCGGGCCCTTGGGCTGCAGCCACCACTGCACACCGTGGCGCTGGCCGAAGTCGCGCAGGCGCTGCGCGTCGGCGGCCGACAGCGGCTCCAGGTGGCGCAGCACCAGCGCGATGACGCCCTCGCCGGCGGCCAGTTCAACCTGCGGCAGGCGCTCGCGCTGGCCCATGCCACTGAGCAGTTCGCGCAGCGGCATCAGCATGCCGCTCACTTTCGGCGGCAGTACCGGGCATACCTGCATGTCCGCGATGTAGCGCGACTTGCGCTCGTGGAAGCCGATCAGCGCCGTGCCCTTCTTCGCCACGTAGCGCACCGACAGGCGTGCGCGGTCGCGGTAGCCCCAGGCCGGGCCCTGGATGGGTGGCAGGATGGTCTGCGCCTTCACCTTGGCCAGGTGCCACAGGTTGTCCTCCAGCACGCGCTGCTTGACGGCCACCTGGGCCGCGGGGTGCAGGTGCTGCATCTTGCAGCCGCCGCAGGCACCGGCATGCAGGCCGAAGTGCGGGCAGCCGGGGCGCACGCGCTGCGGGCTTTCGCGCGCCAGCGCCGTCATCTGGCCCTGCTCCCAGTTGTTCTTCTTGCGCGACACCTGCACCTGCACGCGCTCGCCGGGCAGGGCCCCTTCGATGAAGACAACTTTCCCGTCGGCGCGGTGTGCCACGCCCTGGGCTTCGAGGTCGAGCGACTCGACGTCGAGCCAATCAAATCCGCTGGTCATGCGGGCGGATTATCCAGGCCGCCCCCGCGGGTTCAGAACAGCGAGTCGCGGTCGACGCCGCGCCGGACCATCGCGCGCTTGAGCTTGACCAGGGCTTCCTGCTGGATCTGGCGCACCCGCTCGCGCGTCAGCTGCAGCTGCGCGGCCAGGTCTTCCAGGGTCTGCGGCTCGCGGCCGTGCAGGCCGAAGCGGCCGGCCAGCACTTCGCGCTCGCGCGCACTCAGCTGCGCCAGGCCGCCTTCCAGCAGCACCTGCGCCTCTTCGCCCAGGCGCTGGCCCAGCGGGTCGACGGCATGGTCGTCGGCCACCAGTTCCAGCATCGACTCGCCGCCGCCCTCGCCCGCCGCACCGTGCCTTTCGGTGGGCATGTCCAGCGAAGCCGGCTGCTCGGCCAGGTGCAGCAGTTCGGCCACGTCCTGCACCGGGCGGCCGATCTCGTTGGCGATGTCCTCGGCCGTCACGCGGTGCTCGCCACCGTGGCGCGCTTCGAGCAGGCGGCGCGCCTTCAGCACCTGGTTGAGTTCGCGCACCACGTGCACCGGCAGCCGGATCAGGCGCGACTGGTGCATCAGCGCACGTTCAACGCCCTGGCGAATCCACCACGAGGCGTAGGTCGAGAAGCGGAAACCCCGCTCGGGCTCGAACTTGGTGATGGCGTGCATCAGGCCCAGGTTGCCTTCTTCGATGAGGTCGATCATCGGCAGGCCGCGGCCGGTGTAGTTCTTGGCGATGCTCACCACCAGGCGCAGGTTGCGCTCGATCATGAGCTGGCGTGCTTCGAAGTCGCCGGCGCGCGCGCGCACGGCCGTGGCGTGCTCTTCCTCGGGGCTCAGCAGGGGGGCGCGGCGGATGTCGCGCAGATAACTCTGCAGCGTGTCGCCGGGGTCGCCCTCGCCGGCCAGCCAGGCCGGGGCGGTGGCCGGCAGGGCGCCGGGTGCGGTGTCGGCCTCCTCGGCCACGTGGCCGTTCAGTTCGCCCGGCTCGGTTTCAGCGGCCTCCGGGTCGGCGTTCTCGGCTTCAGCCTCGGCCTGCAGGGCGGCCAGCGCCAGGCGGGCGAGTTCGGCGTCGGCCGCCAGGCTCTGCGTGGTGCTGCGCTTGACCATGCGCGGGCTCCAGCAGCGGCTGCATCCGCGCCGCTACTGCCGCGGCGGCAGCAGGCGTGCCGGATCGACAGGCTTGCCCTGGCGGCGAATCTCGAAGTGCAGCTGCACGCGTTCGGCGTCGCTGCTGCCCATCTCGGCGATCTTCTGGCCGCGGCGCACCACCTGTTCGTCCTTGACCAGCAGCGTCTGGTTGTGGGCGTAGGCGGTGAGGTAGGTGTTGTTGTGCTTGACGATGATCAGGTTGCCGTAGCCGCGCAGGCCGGCCCCGGCGTAGATCACGCGGCCATCGGCGGCGGCCATCACCGGGTCGCCGGCCTTGCCGGTGATCGCCAGGCCCTTGCTCTTGACGTCGTCGAAAGGCGTGGCGACAGGGCCGACCGCGGGCCAGGTCCAGTTCAGGTCATCGTCGGCCTCGCGGGCCGCACCGCCACCCGCACCCGCGGGCTGGGGCGCGGGCGCGGCCGACGCGGCAGGCGCGGCAAGCGGCGCCGACGCGCCGGGCAGCGGCGGCTTGGCATCCAGCGGGCGGCTGTCGACACGGCCCACCGGCGCCACCGGGCGTGTGCTGGGCACCTCAGGCGGCACGACGCGCACGACCTGGCCGACTTCGATGACGTTGGGGTTGTCCAGGCCGTTCCAGCGCGCGATGTCGCGCCAGTTCTGGCCGTTGTCGAAAGCGATGCGGATCAGCGTGTCGCCGGGCTTGACGCTGTAGTAGCCCGGCTTGCCGGCGTTTTCGATGCCCGGCGGCGGCGGCTTGCTGGGTGAGGCCTCGACGGCCGGCGCGGTGCCTGGCGCCGGCACGGGCGTGGCCACCGCACCGCTGCTGCCATTGGGCGCCGCCGCGGGCGCCGTCGGCGTGGTCGGGCGCGCCGTGGGCGGCTTGCGGTCTTCGACGGGCGCACGGTGATCGGCCGAGGCACAACCAACCAGCAGTGCCGCCGCCACGGCGGCGGCCGGAGCCATGCGACGGGACCGCAGGCCGGGGAGTGGGGAGAATGTGAACAAGGTCATGCCGCGCCGGATTTTAGGGGGACGAAGTGCACTGCATCGTGCCATTGGCGGCTCAGGCCGTCGGGCCGCTTGTCGACCACCAGCAGCACCTGGCCACCGCGGGCCGCATCGTGCATCGGCGCCACCAGCCGGCCGCCCACGGCCAACTGGTCCAGCCAGGCCGGCGGCAGGTCTTCCCCACCGGCCGCGGCAATGAGGCTGTCGTAGGGCGCTCGTGGCGCATGGCCCAGCCGGCCGTCACCGTAGACCAGGCGCAGATCCGCCAGCCGCCGGCCGTCGAGGTTGGCGCGCGCCTTGTCGTGCAGGCCCTTGAGCCGTTCGATCGAAACCACACCACGCCCCAGCAGCGCCAGCAGCGCGGCCTGGTAGCCACAGCCGGTGCCGATCTCGAGCACGCGGCCCAGGTGGCCCTGCCGCTGCGCATTGCTGCCCTCGAACAGCAGCACCAGCATGCGCGCCACCACCGAGGGCTTGCTGATGGTCTGTGACAGGCCGATGGGCAGGCTCGTGTCCTCATAGGCCTGCGCGGCCAATGCGCTGTCGACGAAATGGTGGCGCTCCACGCGCGCGAAAGCGTCCAGCACGCCTTCGTGGCGAATGCCGTCGGCGCGCAGGCGCTGCACCATGCGTTCGCGCACCGCGGCCGAGTCCATGCCGATGCCCTGCGGCGCGCCGTGGCCCGCAGCCTGACGGGCGGCAGACTCGGCGGCATGCTGCAGCGGGCGCTGCGGGCGCAGCACATCCGGCGCCGCGGGACGGTTGCCGCGCTGCAGCCGGTCCAGCCCGACGGGAAAGCGCGGCGCCTTGGTCATCGTTGCAGCCGGGCCGCCCAGCCGCCACGCCCGGCGTGGTCGGTAAGGTCCACCTGCAGCGGCGTGATCGACACGCAGCCCTGCGCCACGGCGTGGAAATCGGTGCCTTCGCCGCATTCACGCGCGTCACCGGCCGGGCCGATCCAGTAGATGGTCTCGCCGCGCGGGTTGGTCTGGCGGATGACGGGCTCGCTGGCGTGGCGCCGGCCCAGGCGCGTCACCACGCGCGGCAGTGTCGGCGCATCGGCGCGATTGGGGATGTTGACGTTCAGCAGGAAGGGCGCCTCACCCGCCTGGTGCGTGGCCAGCACCTGCTCCACCACGGAACGCGCGGTGGTGGCGGCGGCGTCGATCTCGCCCCAGCCCTTGACCGCCTGCGAGAAGGCGATGGCCGGCACGCCGAACAGGTAACCCTCCATCGCCGCGGCCACGGTGCCGGAGTACAGCGTGTCGTCGCCCATGTTGGCGCCATTGTTGATGCCCGAGAGCACCAGGTCGGGCCGGTAGCCCAGCACACCGGTCAGCGCCACATGCACGCAATCCGACGGCGTGCCATTGACCACGTTGAAGCCCAGCCCCTGTTCGCCGCGGGCCTGGAAGATGTTGAGCGGCCGGCTGAGCGTGAGCGCGTTCGAGGTGCCGCTGGCGTTCTGCTCGGGCGCGAAGACGACGATTTCGCCCAGGCCCTGGCAGGCGCGCACCAGCGCGGCGAGGCCCGGTGCGAGGTAACCGTCGTCATTGGCAATCAGGATGCGCATCGGGCCATTGTAGGGATCGGCCCGAGGCTGGCCATCGGCCAGCGGTATGCGTCAGTCCGGCATGCCTTCGAGCAGATCGGCCAGTTCGTCGGCGTGCTCTTCTTCCACCGCCAGGATCTGCTTGAGCAGGTTGCTCGTGGTCGGATCCTGGTCGCCCAGGTAGCGGACCATGTCGCGGTAGCTGTCGATGGCGATGCGCTCGGCCACCAGGTTCTCCTCGATCATCTGCGCCAGCGTGTCGCCGGGCACGTACTCGGCATGGCTGCGTTCGCTCAGGTGGTTGGGCGAGAAGTCGGGCTCACCGCCGAGTTGCACGATGCGCGCGGCCAGCAGGTCGGCGTGACCCTGCTCTTCATTGGAATGGACCAGGAACTCGGCACCGACACTCTGCCCGTGGATGCCACGCGCCATGAAGTGGTGACGCCGGTAGCGCAGCACGCACACGATCTCGGTGGCCAGCGCCTCGTTGAGCATCTTGAGCACCTGCTCGCGGTCGGCGCGGTAGCCAGCGGTCACGGCGCCGCGTTCGATGTGTTGGCGGGCCTGATTTCGCAGGGTGCCGACGTCGGTGAGCTTGTGGGTTTGGCTCATTGCTTGATCTTCAGTTCGTTCTTGACACCGGTAGCGCCTTCGGTGGCCCGGGCAATCTGCACGGCCTTGTCGATCTGGCCCTGGTTGCCGACGAAGCCGGAGAGTTGCACCTCGCCGTTGAGCGTGATCACGCTGATGTCGAAGCTCTTGACCTCCGACTCGGCCAGCAGGGCGGACTTGACCCGGCCCGTCACGGTGGCGTCGTCGATCTTGGAGCCCATGGTGCTGGGCGCACCCTTGAGGGTGACGCCGTTCTCCACACGGGTCACACCGGCCACGGCACGTGTAACGGCAAGCGCCTGGTCGATCTGCATCTGGCTGTCGACAAAGCCGCTGAGCTGCACCGTGCCCTTGCGGGTTTCAACCTGCAGATCGAAGCTCTTGATCGCGGGATCGGCCAGCAACGCCGACTTGACGCTGGAGGTGATGACCGTGTCGTCGAGCTGGGTGCCCATCGTGGTGCTGGGCGCCGCGGTCACCGGCTCCGCTTCCGGCGCCTTGTTGCAGGCCATCAGCAAGGTGGTGGCAAGGGCGATGAGCGCCGTGCCCGGCAGCAGACGCGAGGTTGGGGTTGTCATGGGATGTGCTCCAGTGCGTGAAAGGACAAGCAAGCGGCGCGGTTCAGGCTAGTCCTGCTTCGACGCGACCGGGTGCTTGACCTTACGGGCCTGAGCTGCGGGCATCTGTGCGCTGACAGACTAAGGCCGCAACACCCTTCAAGGCGGTGATCGGCCACACCCACGATGCAGGAGCCCACAGCGCTGGCGCGCCCTCCTTGATGCCCATCCAGTCCTAAAAACAAAGGGCCTGGCCGAAGCCAAGCCCTTGTTCCTGCTGCAATTTCCTGGTGCCGGTGACCGGAATCGAACTGGTGACCTTCGCATTACGAATGCGCTGCTCTACCAACTGAGCTACACCGGCGCTGCGGTGACGGTATGCCAAAGGCACTTCATCACCGAACAGCCCGCGATCATAACGCAGGCACCGCGCCCTGCCGGCAGAATGCAGCCGGCCATGCCCAGCGCCAACGAACTGCTGCACCACGCGCACTACCGCGCGCATTGGCGTGCCCTGCTGGCTCTGGTGTGCGCCGTGGTCGCCTGGTTCGCCTTCTCACCGGGCCGGCCGCAGCCACCCGGGTTCGTGGGGCTCGACAAGCTGCAGCACCTGCTGGCCTTCGGCGCCATGGCCACGGCCGGGGCGCTGGGCTCGCGGCCCGGCCGCGCCGCGGCGCTTCGCGTGGCCGGCGGCCTGCTGGCTTACGGCGCCTTCATCGAATTGGTGCAGTCGCAGCTGCCGACACGCACCGCCGCCTGGAACGATCTGCTCGCCGACGCCCTGGGCCTCCTGGGTGGATTGCTGTTGGCGCGGTTGTTGCGCCGGCGCTGGCCCGACCGCAGCCTCTGAAAAAAAGTTCGTCGCACCCATGAGGTGACTCACGCCATGAGACACCTGCCATCGAGACTGTCTCCACACACCGGGCATGGGGCCCGGCCCACGAGGAGATCCTTGATGAACCAGGCCACGCTCGAACTGACCCCTGCTCCGCAACCGGCCGACGCCGTGGATGCCGCCGGCTTCCAGATCGGCTGGGACCATGCCCACCACGGCCTGGTGCCGCCGCCCGAGTTGCTGCTCGACGGCACGCCCGTGGGCCAGGGCTGGCGCGCCGGCAAAGCCGTCTTCGGCCGCCGTACTCTGGCCACCGGCCGCAGCACGCGGCAGTGGCTGGCGCTGCGCACGCTGGCCTGGCGCCTGGGCATCACCTTCGAGACGCTGCAGGTCACTGCGCACTACATCGCCCAGTTGCAGACGGAGCGCTGCCCGGTGACGCGCGTCGCGCTGGGCGGGGCCGCGGGCGAACCGACAGCGGCCGTCATCGAGCGCCTGAACCCACAGGCCGGCTACGCGGCCGGCAACCTGGCGCTGCTGAGCCAGCAGGCCGTGCAAGCGCGGCACCAGGTCGACGTGCTGGAAGCCCTGCGCCGGGCGCGCCGCGCCCAGTCTTCGGGTGAGCTCATCGAAGGCCTGGACGCCGGCGCCTGGTGGCGCCTGGCGGCGCTGCGGGCCTTCGCCACGCCCCTGCCCTTCCACGAGGCGGCGCGCCTGCCGCTGGCCGTGCTGCCGCCCAACCGCGTGCGCCTGCTCAACGCGCCGCAGGGCCTGCAGGCCCTGCTGACGCGGCAGTTCCTGACGCCGGGCTGGAGCGCCCGCACCCGCGAACTGGCAGCGATGCTGCCCGAACACACGCTGCGCCACGACTTCAACCTCTTCATCGGCGCCATCGCGCCGCGGGTACTGGAAGCCGGCGGCGACCCGGCCCGCCTGAAGTCTGCCCTGGAAGACGCCTGGCTCAACGAACGCGTGATGCGCCGCTGGCAGCACTTCGTGCTGAGCCTGGGCGAGGCCGGCACCACCGCGCTGCTGGAGCGTGCCGCGGCCGCCGGCCTGGCCGGCGTGCGCACGCTGACGCACGCCCCCGAGCATGCCACCGAAGGCTGGGCGCTGCAGCAGGGCGGGCGGGTGGCGCGCATGCTCGAGACGCACGCCCAGGTGCTGTGGCAGCAGGGCGGCGAGCGCCGCCGTCAGCCGCGCCCGTCCGCGCGCGGTTGAGCCGGCTCAGGGACGGGCGGCAACGGCGGGAAGACCGCCGAAGAAGAGCGCCGTGACCAGCGGCGCCAGCGTCTCGTGGCTGAGCGCGCCGCCGGGCTTGAGCCAGGTGAAGGTCCAGTTGATCATGCCGAACAGCAACATCGCCAGCGGCTTGTCCAGTTGCACCGCGCGCAGGTCCGGGCGCAGTGCGGCCACCGCGTCGGCGAAGGCGCGCACCACGCGGCGCTGCGCTTCCTGAACGGCCAGACGCTCGGGCTCGGCCAGGAACTTCACGTCCTCGGTCAGCACACGGTGCTCGTGCTCGGCGCGGGCGTAGGCGTGCATGAAGCGCTCGATCAGGGCCTTGAGGTGCGGCTCGGGCGGCAGTTGCTGCGTGGCCACGGCTTGCACCAGGGCTTCGAGCCGCGCCACATGGGCCGATGTGATCTGCGCCAGCAGGTCGTGTTTGTCGCGCACGTAGTGGTAGAGCGTGGCCTTGCTGATGCCGCAGGCCGCGGCCACCTCGTTCATGGTGCTGGCGGTGTAGCCGCGCGTGGCGAAGAGCCGCGCCGCGGCGGCGTGGATCTGCTCGCGCTGGCCGTCAAAGCCGGCCGACCGGGGGCGGGCCACGCTCGTCAGCGCTGGTCGAAGGACAGCACGACGCTGTCCGTCAGCGGGTGCGACTGGCACGCCAGCACGAAGCCGGCGGCCAGGTCGGCCGCTTCGAGTGCGAAGTTGCGGTCCATGCGCACGCGGCCTTCCAGCAGTTTCGCGCGGCAGGTGGCGCAGACGCCTGATTTGCAGGAATACGGCACGTCGAGCCCGGTGCGCGCGGCGGCGGCCAGGATATTGGCGTCACCCGGCTGGAAGCGGATGTCGCGCGCCAGGCCGTCGCGCACGATGCGGATGCGCGCCTGTGTCGCGTCGCCAGGTTCGCTCACCGGCACGACCATGCCCGCCTCGGGCGGTATGCCGAAACGTTCGACATGCACCCTCTCGCGCGCCAGGCCGGCGGCCAGCAGGGCCGCTTCGACCTCGTCGTTCATCGCGTGCGGGCCGCAGACGAAGGCCTGGTCCACCGGGCCGCACAGGCGCAGCAGCGTGCCGATCTTGGCCGCATCCAGCCGGCCCGCGTGCAGCGGCGAATCGACCTGCTCGCGTGAGAACACCGTGTGCAGCGCCAGCCGCGTGAGGTGGCGGTTCTTCAGGTCTTCCAGTTCTTCCTTGAACATGGTGCTGGCCGCCGTGCGGTTGCCGTACAGCAACGTGACGCGGGTGCGCGGGTCATCACCGAGCGTGGCCTTGATCACGGACAGAATCGGCGTGATGCCGCTGCCGCCGGCCACCGCCAGCACGTGGCGCGGCCGTTGTGCCAGGGCGGCACCGAAACGGCCTTGCGGCTCCATCACGTCGATGCGGTCACCCGCCTTCAGCGTCTGGTGCAGCCAGGTCGAGAACGCGCCGCCGGGCACGCGGCGCACAGCCACGCGCAGGGCCTCACTCGGCGCGGCGCAGATCGAGTACGAGCGGTGCAGATCGCCGCGCCGCAGCGTCAGGTGCTGGCCGGGTTCAAAGGCAAACGTGGCCTGCAGTTCGGGCGGCAGCTCGAAGGTGACAGTGACAGCGTCCTCGGCTTCAGGGCGGACGCTCTGCACGCGCAGGGCATGGAAGTGGCCGCGGCTCATAGGGGCTTGAAGTGCTCGAAGGGTTCGCGGCAATCCAGGCAGCGGTGCAGCGCCTTGCAGGCCGTGGCGCCGAAGGCCGACAGGCGTTCGGTGTGGGTGCTGCCGCAGCGCGGGCATTCGATGTGGCGCGGACGGATGCGCACGACGTCGGCCGCGGCGCCGGGCGGCGCGATGCCGTACTCGCGCAGCTTGCGCCGGCCTTCGGGCGTGATCCAGTCGGTGGTCCAGGCGGGGCTGAGTTGCTGCGTCACGGTGACGGGGCCGAGGCCGGCCTGTTCCAGCGCGTCGCGCACGCTGGCTGCGATGACCTCGGTGGCCGGGCAGCCGCTGTAGGTGGGCGTCAGCAGCACCTCGATGCCGGGCTGCAGCAGGCGCAGGCCGCGCACGATGCCCAGGTCGCGCAGCGACAGCACGGGGATCTCGGGGTCGGGCACGCCGTCCAGCACGGCCCAGGCAGCCGCCTCGCGGTTCTGCAGCAGGGTCTCGTCCATCACCAGCGCCCGCCGGGATGCTGGCGCTGCAGCACCTGCATCTCGGCCAGGATGAAGCCCAGGTGCTCGCTGTGCCGGCCCTGGGTGCCGGTGCTGAGGAAGGGGGTGGCGGGTGGCGCCACCAGGCCGGCCGTGGCGAAGACGGCGGCCACGTCGGCGTCCCAGCCCGCGCGCAGGCTGCTGCGTGCCGGGCCCAGGCCGGCCTCGGCGGCCGCGGTGTCCACCGCGTCGTCGGCGAACATCTCCTGCGTGTACGGCCAGGCTCTTTGCAGCGCGGCGCGCAGGCGCGCGGCCGACTCCTGCGTGCCGTCGCCCAGCCGCACCACCCAGTCGCCCGCATGCTGCAGGTGGTAGCGCGTTTCCTTGGCCGCCTTGGCGGCGATGGCGGCCAGGGTCTTGTCGGTCGATAACACCAGCCCGGCCCACAGCGCCTTCAGCCATGCGGCGAGCAGGAAGTTGCGCAGCACGGTGTCGGCGAAGTCGCCCCCTGGAGCATGGGCGCTGCTGCGGCGCATCGGCTGCTCCACCAGCGTCAGGTTGAAGAAATCGCGCTCGTCACGCAGGAAGGCGAGCCGGTCCTCGTCATGGCCCTGCCCTTCCAGCGCCGCCGCATGCGTCAGCAGCGCCCGCGCCTGGCCCAGCAGGTCCAAGGCCGTGTTGGTGAGGGCGATGTCCTCTTCCAGCACCGGCCCGTGCCCGCACCACTCGGCCACGCGCTGGGCGTGGATGAGGCAGCTGTCGGCCACGCGCAGCACGTAGCGCACGGGCGGCGTGAGGTTCAGGCGGATGGATTCGGCGGTCGCGCTCACGGCACTCACATGTGGTTCACGGAATCAGGCAGCTCGTAGAACGTCGGATGCCGGTAGACCTTGTCTTCCATAGGATCGAAGTACATGTCCTTGTCGGCCGGGTCGCTGGCGGTGATGTCACTGCTCTTCACCACCCAGACGCTGGTGCCTTCCTGGCGGCGCGTGTAGACCTCGC
>CAYREA010000110.1:0-15188 GCA_964423075.1 uncultured Rubrivivax sp.
CTCGACCGCGCAGAACGGTCCTGACGTCAACACCAAGGGCATCTGCCCGGCGGCGTTGGGCAGCAAGGACCAGCAGCCGGCCGCGTACGACCCCGAGACCAAGCTCTTCTACGTGCCGACCAACCACGTCTGCATGGACTACGAGCCGTTCAAGGTGGAGTACACCGCGGGCCAACCGTACGTGGGCGCCACGCTGTCGATGTTCCCGGCCCCGGGCAGCCACGGTGGCATGGGCAACTTCATCACCTGGGACGCCGGCACCGGCAAGATCGTGCAGAGCAAGGCTGAGAAGTTCTCGGTGTGGAGCGGCTCGCTCAACACCGCGGGCGGCCTGTCCTGCTACGGCACGCTCGAGGGATACCTGAAGTGCGTGGACAAGAAGGACATCAAGAAGGAACTCTTCAAGTTCAAGACGCCCTCGGGGATCATCGGCAACGTGTTCACCTACGAGCACAAGGGCAAGCAGTACATCGGCGTGTTCTCGGGCATCGGCGGCTGGGCCGGCATCGGCATGGCGGCGGGCCTGGAGAAGGACACCGACGGCCTGGGTGCCGTGGGTGGCTACCGCGAGCTGAACCAGTACACCGAACTGGGTGGTTCGCTGACCGTGTTCGCTCTGCCGAACTGAGCGTGACCGAGTAACGGTGCCGGGGTAAACCCCCGGCACCTGGAACCGTTGAGGGGATGGTGGCTCCAAACAAGCGCCATCCCCATTCCATTTCTACCCTGCATCGAAACATGAAACTCCTCGCGCCACTGATGTCCGTGGTGTTCCTGCTCGCGGCCGCCCCCGTGCACGCGCAGGACAAGCTCTACACCGTCGTCGACGGCTACAAGGTCGACGCCAACACCATGAAGGGCTTCCGCGCCTGGCGCCAGGCGGCCTGCGACCGTTGCCACGGCGCCAACCAGGAAGGCCTGGTCGGGCCCTCGCTGCTGGTCAGCCTGAAGACGCTGACCAAGGAAGAATTCGTCACCACCGTGCGCGATGGCCGGCTGCAGAAGGGCATGCAGAGCTTCGGCACCAGCCCGGCCGTGATGGACAACATGGACCACCTCTACGCCTACCTCAAGGGCCGGTCCGACGGCGCCATCACGCGCTCCAAGGTCGAAGAGATCAAATGAACCCCCTGCGCCTGTCCTGCGCCCTGCTGGCCACGGCCCTGTGCATGCCCGCGCTGGCGCAGGACGCGCCGCCGCGCACCGCGCTGCGCGTGTGCCAGGACCCGAACAACATGCCCTTCTCCAACCAGAAGGGCGAGGGCCTGGAAAACCGCATGGCCGAGCTGTTCGGCAAGGCCCTGGGCCTGCCGGTCACCTACTACTCGTTCCCGCAGCGCCTGGCCTTCATCCGCAACACCCTGCGCTACAAGCTGCCGGGCGAGGACTACCGCTGCGACATCGTGATGGGCGTGCCGGTGGGCTACGACCAGGTCTCGGTCACCAAGCCGATCTACCGCTCCACCTATGCGCTGGTGTTCGCCAGCGGCAAGGGCCTGGACGGGGTGAAGAGCGCGGCCGACTTCCTGGCCCTGCCGCGCGAGCAGCTCAAGCGCCTGCGCATCGGCATCTACGACCGTTCGCCCGCTTCCGACTGGCTCAGCCGCCACGGCCTGGTGGAGCAGGGCGTGCCCTACCCGATCATGAACCCCGACCCCGAGCAGTATCCGGGCGAGATCATCGAGAAGGACCTCGCCGCCGGCAAGCTCGACGTGGCCATCGTCTGGGGTCCCATCGGCGGCTATTTCGCCCAGCGCGTGAAGACGCCGGCGCTGGCCGTGGTGCCGATGAAGTCCGAGCCCGGTGTGCGCTTCGACTACCAGATGGCGCTCGGCGTGCGCTACGGCGAACGCGAATGGAAGCAGCAGGTCGAGGCGCTCATCGAATCGCAGCGCGAGGGCATCCAGGCCATCCTGAAGGAGTTCGGCGTGCCGGTGGTCGACGAGACCTACGCGGCAGCGCGGCCGAACTGAGTGTGTGAGAGCCGGCGCCGGGCTGATCCTGCTGCTGGCCGCCGGCCTGGGCAGCGCGCACGCCGATCCTGAGCGCGCGGCGCTGGTGCAAGCCGGCGCCAGCGTGCTGAAGGTCGAGGCGCTGCGGCCGCAGGGCGGCTACTCGCTCGGATCGGCCGTGGTGGTGGCGCCCGAGCGCGCGGTGACGAACTGTCACGTCACGCGCGATTCCTCGCAGATCCACCTGCGCCGCGGCGAACTGCGCCTGCGCGTGGGGGCCATCGCCGCCGATGCCGCGCACGACCTGTGCCTGCTGCACGTGCCCGGCCTCAAGGCCGCGGTGGCCACGCTCGGCAGCAGCGCCGCGCTGCAGCGCCGCCAGTCGGTGACGGCGCTCGGCTACACCGGCGGCCTGGGCATCCAGAGCAGCGCCGGCAAGGTGGTGGCGTTGCACCGCATGGACGGAGGCCGCGTGGTGCAGAGCACCAACTGGTTCACCTCCGGCGCCAGCGGCGGCGGCCTGTTCGACGACGCGCTGCAGCTCGTGGGCGTGCTCACCTTCCGCCTGCGCGGCGGCGAGGTGCACTACTTTGCCGCCCCCGTTGAATGGGTGCGGCCCCTGCTGGCCGCGCCGGCGCAGCCGGTGGCCCCGCTGCCGCCCGACGCGCTGGCCTACTGGCAGCTGCCCGCGCCGCGCCAGCCGGCCTTCCTGCAGGCCGTGGCGCTGGAACGCGACGGCAAGTGGGCCGAGCTCGAGGCGCTGGCGTTGCGCTGGGGCGAAGCCGACGCGGCCGACGGCGCCGCCGCCGCCACCCAGGCCCTGGCGCTGGAAGGCCTGAACCGCCTGGCCGACGCGCAGGCGGCCTGGGAGCGTGCCGTGACGCTGGACCCGGGCGCGACCCACGCCTGGTACCGGCTGGCGCAGATCTACACCCGGCAGGGCGCCGGCGGGCGTGCCGACGCCGCTCTGGCCCGCCTGCAAACCCTGGACCCCGAAGCCGCGCGCGATCTGCGCGCCCAACTGGCCCGCCCATGACCCGCATCCTGCCGCTCCTCATCACCCTGGCCCTGTGGCTGCCGGCGCCGCCGGCGCAAGCCGCCGAGGCCAAGGACTTCTCACCCGCCGAGAAGCTGCTCTTCATGGCCGACCAGCTCGGCGGCCTGCGCCTGCCCACGACGCTGAAGTACAGCTTCCGCAAGACCGGTACGATGGAAGAGGCTTTCGACGACAAGGTGGCCCTGGTCATCAGCGCCGGTGCCGACGGCAAGTGCTGCACCGGCCACGGCGAGTTCCTCACCGGCCCGCGCAAGCTGGAGATACCCGATGTCGAAGGCGCCAGCGGCAACCCGGTGCTGATGTACTTCCTGGAACGCGAGCTGCGCGAGATGCAGCGCCTGACCAAGGGCTCGCAGGGCCACTTCCGCAAGCGCATCCGCATGGCCATCTACAGCGGCGCCACCCTGCGCGAGGTGTCGCTCAGCTACCGCGGCAAGGCGATCAAGGGCCAGGAGGTGCTGATCACGCCTTTCCTGGACGACCCCAATCGCCCCAAGTACGAGAAGCTGGCGGTGAAGGAGTACCGTTTCTGGCTCTCCGACGCCGTGCCCGGTGGTGTGTTCGGCATCCGCGGGCGCGTTGCCGGCGCCGCGGCCGACGCCGCCCCGCTGCTGCTGGAAGAACTGCTGATCGAAGGCGCCACGGCACCGGCGGCCGGGCGCAACTGAAGCACCGATACCGAGAGAAGGTCAACGATGAAGCACACGAGCTTGCAAGCCCTGGCGATCTGCGCCGCGGCGCTGACTTCCGGCGCCCAGGCGGCCGACCGCGTGAACGATTTCCCCACCGTGGACCGCGTGCTCTACGTGCAGGAGTGCATGCGCGCGCACCCGGGGCCGCACTACGAGATGGTCAACAAGTGCTCCTGCGCACTCGACGCGCTGGCGCGCGAGGTGCGCTTCGACGACTACACCGCGATGGCCACCGCGACCAACGCCAACTCCATCGGCGGCGAACGTGGCAACACCATCCGCGACACCGAACTGCTGCAGGTGCAGATCAAGCGCTACCGCGAATTGCAGGCGCGCGCCAAGAGCGGCTGCTTCATCAACACGGCGAGCCCACGCTAGCGGCCAGCACCATGAGGCCGAGCGCGCTGCTGCACCGGGCCGTCGCCGCACTGGCGCTGCTGGTGCCGCTGTGCTCGGCGGCGCAGGCCGCGCCGCTGCCGGTGACACAAGTGGCGCCGGGTGTGCACGTGCACCGCGGCGCACAGCTGCCCTGGGGGCCCGAGAGCGCGGGATCGGCGGGCGACGTCGCCAACCTCGGTTTCATCGTTGGCAGCCGCTGCGTGGCCGTCATCGACAGCGGCGGTTCGCCGCAGGTGGGCCAGCGCCTGCGCGCGGCCGTGGCGGCCACCACGCCGCTGCCGGTGTGCCTGGTGGTGACGACACACGCGCACCCCGACCACCTGCTCGGCGCCGCGGCCTTCAAGGGCCTGGAGCCCGCGCCGCAGTTCGCCGCCCACGCGCGCGGCGCGGCTGCCCTGGGCGCACGCGACCGTGCCTATCGCAACGCGCTGCAGCGCGACCTGGGCATCAAGGCCGAGCCCGGCGACGTGGTCTACCCCACACTGGCCGTCAAGGATGAACTCGAGTTCGACCTCGGCGGCCGCACGTTGCAAATGCGCGCCTGGCCCACGGCCCACACTGACAACGACCTGACCGTCTACGACCGCCAGACCCGCACGCTCTTCACGGGCGACCTGCTCTTCGTGGCCCACCTGCCGGTGCTGGACGGCAAGCTGAAGGGCTGGCTGGCCGTGATGGAGCAGCTCGCCGCACTCGACGTGGCCCTGGCCGTGCCCGGCCATGGCGCACCGCAGCCCGCCTGGCCCGCTGCGCTGGCGCCGCAGCGCAACTACCTGCAGGCGCTGCAGCGCGAGGTGCGCGCGGCGCTGCGCGACAAGCGCACACTGCAGCAGGCCGTCGACGGCCTGCCGCTCGAACAGATCGCACCCGGCCAGCCCTGGCTGCTGGCCGAGTTCTTCCACCGCCGCAACGTCACCGCGGCCTACGCCGAACTGGAGTGGGAAGAATGAACCAGCGTTTGCTCATCCGCCGCCGCTACCTGCTGGGTGCTGCCGCCGCGGCCACCTGGTGGCCCGCCCACGCCCAGCTCAAGAGCGGCGAGAACCCAGAGGCCAGCGCCATCTGGCAGAAGATGCGCAAGAGCCTGTTCGAGAACCGGCCCATCGCCAGCGCCGCCGAAGAGGTGCTGGTGCTCGAGGTGCCGGTGCGCGCCGAAGACGCCGCCATCGTGCCCGTCGCGATGCGCACGCGCCTCGTGCAGGGCGGGCCGCGCCGCATCCACAAGCTCTACCTGCTGATCGACAACAACCCCTCGCCGCTGGCCGCGGTGTTCGAGTTCACGCGTGAGAGTGGCCGCGCCGACATCGAGACGCGTGTGCGCATCGACGAATACACCCACGTGCGCGCCATCGCCGAGCTGAACGACGGCAGCCTGCACATGGCCACGCGCTGGGTGAAGGCCTCCGGCGGCTGCTCGGCGCCGCCGGGCAAGGACCAGCAGTCGGCCCTGGCCACGCTGGGCCGCATGCGCTTCCGCGTCGACGAGGGCGGCGTGCCCGGGCAGCCGGTGCTGGCGCAGCTGATGATCAGCCACCCCAACAACTCGGGGCTGGCGATGGACCAGAGCACGCGCCAGTACACACCCGCACACTTCGTGCGCAAGGTGAACGTGAGTTATGGCGGCAAGCCGCTCCTGTCGGCCGATGTCGATTTCTCGATCAGCGAGAACCCGAACTTCCGCTTCTGGTTCGTGCCGCAGGGCGCGGGCGAGTTGAAGGCCGAGATCGTCGATTCGAACGATCTGCGATTCGAGAGCACGGTCGCCTACGGACCCAAGCCCTGACATGTGGCGCTGGCTGCCTTCGATGATGATGGCCACGGGGGCGGCCGCCGCCGCGCCCTACGCCTACATCACCAACCAGGGCAGCCACGATGTGTCGGTGATCGACATCGCCACCCAGCGCGTGGTGGCCACGGTGCCGGTGGGCCGCTCGCCGGCCGGCGTGGTGGCCAGCAGCCGCGCCGGCAAGGTCTACGTGTCGAACCCGGACAGCAAGAGCATCTCGGTGATCGACATGCACACACAGGCCGTGGTGCAGACGCTGCCGGCGGGTCTTGGCCCGGTGGGCATCGATGCCAGCCCCGACGGCCGCTGGCTGCTGGTGGCCGACTGGTACGGCCAGCGCCTGCTGGCCTATGAGTTGCAGACCGGCGCCGCGCCGCGCTCCGTGCCCGTGGGCCGCGCGCCGGCAGGCGTGGCCGCGCACGACAGCCTGCCCGTCGCCTTCGTTGCCGAACGCGACGACGATAGCGTGGCTGTGGTTGACCTGCTGGACGGCCGCATCCGCGCGCGCGTGAAGGTCGGCACGCACCCCTTTGCGCTGCTGCACGACGCGGCGCGCCAGCGTGTCTACGCGCTCAATGTGCAGAGCGACGATGTCTCGGTGATCTCGGTGGCCGTTCTCGACCAGCCGCGCGTGATCGCCACGCTCAAGGTCGGCAAGGCACCCTATGGCGCGGCGCTGGCCGCCGGCGGGCGCCTGCTCTACGTCACCAACCAGCACGACGACACGGTGAGCGTGATCGACGCCCAGACGCTCAAGCCCCTTCGCACGCTGCGCGGCTTTGGCTACCCCGAAGGCGTGGCTGCCTTCGAAGGCCGCGTCTACGTCGTGAACTGGATGGACGACAACGTGAGCGTGCTCGACGCCGAAAGCGGCCGCGCGTTGCACACCATCAACACCGGCAAGAACAGCCGCGGCTTCGGCGCCTTCATCGGCGCGCCGCTCGAAGCTTCATCTCCCCCCGTCCGTTGACCTTCCCTTCTCCACCATGCAAAGACGCCATTTCCTGATGACCCTGCCGGCCCTGGCCGGCACCGCCCACGCCCACGGCCCCACGCGCCAGAAGGTGAGCGAGAAGATCAGCATCAACGCCCCGGCCGACGCCGTGTGGGCGCGCATCCGCAACTTCGACGCGCTGAAGGACTGGCACCCCGCCGTGGCCGAAAGCCCGGCCGACAAGGGCAATGCCGAAGGTTCGGTGCGCCAGCTCAAGCTGAAGGGCGGCGGCGCACTCACCGAGACGCTGGAGGCGTATGACGACGCGAAGAAGAAGTACAGCTACCGCGCCAAGGACGGCGGCGCCTTGCCCGTCACCAACTACACCAGCACCATCAGCGTGATGGCCGAAGGCAGCGGCTCGGTGGTGGAGTGGCGCGGCGCCTTCTACCGCGGCTACCCCAACAACGACCCGCCGCCGGACCAGAACGACGAAGCCGCGGTCAAGGCCGTCACGGGCGTGTACCAGGCTGGGCTGGCGAATCTGAAGCAGCTGGCCGAGACACGCTGATGCCCTGGCTGCGGCGCGCTGTCTTGCTGGCTGCGGCGGCTTTGGCCGCCTGCGCCACCGCGTCCGACGGCAGCGCCGAGCCGGTGGCCATCGCCGTGGCCGACGGCGTGTACATGTTCCGTGGCGCGGCTGGCGAAGTCGGGCCAGAGAACCGCGGGCGGGTCGGCAACGCCGGTTTCATCGTAGGCCCGCTGGGCGTGCTGGTGGTGGACAGCGGCGTGTCGCGTGCCCACGGTGCGGCGCTGCTGGCGGCCGTGGCGCGCACCACCGACAAACCCGTGCGGCTGCTGGTGGTGACGCACGCGCGGCAGGAATTCCTGTTCGGTGCCGCCGCCTTCCGCGAGCGCGGCATTCCCATCCACATGCACACCAAGACGGCACGCCTGATGGCGGCGCGTTGCGAAGGCTGCCTGCGCACGCTGCAGCGCACGCTGGGCGAAGAGGCGATGCGCGGCACGGCGGTGATCCAGCCCGACGCCACCTTCGACGCATCGCAAGCGCTGGCCACCATCGGCCGCCCGGTGCGCCTGCTCTACTTCGGCCACGGCAGCGGCCCCGGTGACGTGGCCGTGCTCGACGAAGACACCCGCACCCTGTTTGCCGGTGGCCTGCTCGACAACGGCCGCATCCCCGACGTGCAGGACGGCCAACTCGCCGGCTGGCACCAGGCGCTGGCGGCGCTGCGCGGCCTGCGCCTGTCGCGCATCGTGCCCGGCCATGGCGCGGCGGCGGGGCCGGCACTCGTCGACACGGTCGAACGTTATCTGTCCGAGCTGCAGACCCGCGCCGCCGCCCTGCTGCAAGCCGACGTGGGCCTGAGCCAGGTGGCCGACGGCCTGCAGCTGCCGGCCTTCGCCGGCTGGGACCAGTACGACACCATCCACCGGCGCAATGCGTCCATCGTGTTCCTGCGCCTGGAGCAGGAACGCCTGACCCAAGAGGAGGCCAAGCCATGAAACGCCGAGCCCTGCTGGCCCTGCCGCTGCTGGGCGCCACCGCCCAGGCCACGGCCGCCGTGGGCGGCCTGCCCACCAAGACCGCGCACGACGACAGTTCGCCCGAATGGGAGCAGCTGCGCACGCGCCTGTTCCAGGCCCGGCCCATCGTGTTGGGGGCGGCGTCGCAGGTGCAGCTCACCGTGCCGCTGCGCGCGGCCTACGGCGCTTCGGTGCCGGTGAAGATCGTCTCGAAAGTGCCGCAGGCGCCGTCGCTCTACGTCAGGCGCCTGTGGCTGCTGGTGGACAAGAACCCCTCGCCGCTGGCTGCGGTGCTGGACATCACGCCCGAGGTCGGCCAGGCCGACTTCGAGACCCGGCTGCGCGTGGACGAATACAGCCACGTGCGCGTGGTCACCGAGCTGTCCGACGGTAGCCTGCACGGCGATTCGCGCTACTGCAAGACCAGCGGCGGCTGCAGCGCGCCGCCCAACCGCAGCGCGCTGCACCTGGTCGGCAAGACGGTGTTCAAGCTGCCCGATGGCGTGAAGATGAACGCCACCACGGCCGCCGACGTGACCGTGGTACACCCCAACGACAGCGGCTTCGAGCTGAACCAGGTGACGGTGATGTACATCCCGCCGCACTTCGTGCGCAGCATCAGGCTGCGTTATGCCGAGCGCAAGCTGTTCGACGCCGAGCTCGACTTCTCGGTCAGCGAGAACCCGACCTGGCGCTTCAACTTCGTGCCGCACGGCGAAGGCCTGTTGACGGCCGAGGTCGAAGATTCCAAGGACGGCCGCTTCAGCGGGCAGCTGGCGATCAGTTGAAGGCCGGCCTCACGCTGTTGGTTATGGCGGCGCTGCTGGCCGGCGGTGCCCGTGCCGCACTTCCGGCGGCCTACGCGCCGCTGGTGGTGCAACCCACGGGCCTGCCGGAGCGTGCCGAGTTCGACCTCACCGCCGCCGTGGCGCGCGCGAAGAAGGAAGGCAAGCGCCTCTACGTCTACCTGGGCGCCAGCGACTGCCCGTACTGCCGCCGCTACGAGGCCTTCCTCGACAAGAACGCCGACGAGCTGCGCCCGCACTTCGCCGGCTGGCTGATCGTCGACCTGCGCAGCAGCCTGCGCGTGCAGGCCGAGCGGCTGCACATCCGCGTGGGCAGCCTGAGCCTGCCTTATGCCGACTTCCAGCGCCGCATCGGCGACGAGCGCGCGCGCCAGCTGGTCTATCCCAGCGTGTGGCTGCTCGACGCCGCGCTCAAGCCGCTGATGCAGATGCCTGCCGGCACCGGCACCTTCGAGACCGTGCCCGAGCAGCTGGAGATCCTGCGCCTGGAGCAGTGAACTTGAGCGCCCGGAGCGCTTGAAAAGCGGCCGCTTGGCCCCGCTTGTCCACGTTTCGTCGGCACTGGCTGACGGCAAACTGTCTCCCACGGTGCAGTGCGCCCGTGCTCGCCGTGAACGGCACCGACCTGCGGAGACAAGACATGCAGTGGATACGCAACATCAGCCTGGTGAACCGGGTGACCTACGGCTTCGGCCTGTGCGCCGCCGTGGCGGGTGCCCAGGCGGCCGGTGCCGTGTGGCTGCTGTCCGGGCAGCCGGCTGCCGCCTTTGTCGGCGCGCTGGGCGTGCTGGGTGTCGTGCTGGCGCTGGCGGCCCTGTGGCTCACCCGCAGCAGCATCAAGGATTCGGTGGAAACCACCGTGCAGGCCGTCGTGCGCATCGCCGGCGGTGACCTGGAGACCAAGGTGCAATCACCCGGCCGCGACGAGTTCTCGTGGCTCAGCTCCGAACTCAATTCGATGCGCAAGAAGCTGCGCACCGCCGTGCTGCAGGTGCGCCAGACGGTGGACAGCGTCAACACCGCGTCGGCCGAGATCGCCAGCGGCAACGCCGACCTGTCGGTGCGCACCGAGAACCAGGCCTCCGCGCTGGAAGAAGCCTCCAGCAGCATGCGTGCGCTGGCCAGCAGCGTGCACGGCAACGCCGAGCACGCCCAGGAAGCGCGCCAGGTGGTGGCCGAGTCCACCGCCGTGGCCGGCCGTGGCGCCACCGTGATGAACGACGTCGTGGCGCGCATGCAGGAGATCAACACCAGTGCGGGCCGCATCTCCGAGATCATCGGCGTGATCGACGGCATCGCCTTCCAGACCAACATCCTGGCGCTGAACGCGGCGGTGGAAGCCGCCCGTGCCGGCGAGCAGGGCCGTGGCTTCGCGGTGGTGGCCAGCGAAGTGCGCAGCCTGGCCCAGCGCAGCGCCACCGCGGCGCGCGAGATCAAGACGCTGATCGACGAGTCGACCGCCCGCATCAACTCCGGCGCCGAGCTGGTCAACGACGCCGGCCGCACGATGCAGGAGATCCAGGCCAGCGTGAACCGTGTCTCGCAGCTCATCGGCCACATCGCCGACGCCGGCCGCTCGCAAAGCGGCGACATCGGCCAGGTCACCGACTCGGTGGCCCGCATCGACACCATGACGCAGCAGAACTCGGCGCTGGTGGAGCAGCTGGCGGCGGCGGCGCAGTCGCTGCGCGGCCAGAGCCAGCAGCTGGGCGAAGCGCTGGGCTCGTTCCGCGTCGTGGCGACCTGAACGTCGTCAGTCGATCAGCCGCCAGCCGCGCGCCAGCGCGTGCACGCGCAGGCGCTCATCGGGGCGCACCGCCACCGGGTGCGTGACGGCCTGCAGCAAGGGCAGGTCGCTCACCGAGTCTGAGTAGAACCAGGTCTCGGGAAAGTCGGCCAGCACATGCGGCTGGCGCATGCCTTCGGCCAGCCACTGCGTGACGCGCGACACCTTCAGCTCGCGGAAGCAGGGCTCGCCCTCGATGGCGCCGGTGAGGCGGTTGTTCACCACCTCAGCTTCCGTCGCCACCAGGTGCGGCACCCCGAACAGGTGGGCGAAGGGTTCGGATACCAGCCTCGTCGTCGCGGTGACGATGGCGCACAGGTCGCCCGCTTCCTGGTGCCGGCGCACCAGCGCGCGCATCGCGTCGGTGATGCGTGGCGCCATCGCGGCTTCGAAGTCGCGCGCCCACTTCTGCAGCACCTCCAGCGGATGCCGCGCCAGCGGCGCGATGCCGGCCTGGTGCATGGCGTGGATGTCCAGCGTGCCGGCCACGTACTGCCTGGCGTAGCCGATGTAGGTCTCTTCGGCGCTGCGCGGCAGCACGCCGCGCGACTGCAGGAAGCGCGTCCAGGCCAGGCCGCTGTCGAAGTCGATCAGCGTGTGGTCTAGGTCGAACAGGGCCAGCCGCTGCGGCGGCTGCGCTTCGTCCTGCCGGGCCTCAGCTCCAGTCGTCCATGTCATGCTTGATCTTGTGACGGTTGGCGATCAGCTGGTCGACGCTGGGCTCGTTCGACAAGGCCCGCTTCAAGGCCAGCTTGGTGGCCTCGTAGTTGGTGCGGTACATGTCCTTCTTGTCCAGGTTCGGATCCTTGGCGCAGCGCGGGTCTATCCACACCAGGCTGATGATGCACAGTTCGTTCGCCATGTCACGAGGGATGGTCCCATCGATCAGGCAGTCGACCACCGCATCGGCCGTGGCGCTCTGCACCACGCCGCCGAAGAGGTCGATGTTGGCCACGTCCTTCAGCGTGACCTTGGGCACGACGATGGTGGCCGGGCGCACGAGCTGGTTGCAGGCGCGGATGGCGAACATCGCCGTGTGGCCCTTGCTCTGCGCCATCATGTTGGCGAAGGCCTGGCCCACGGGGCCATCGGTGCGGCCGATCAGGATCTCGGGCATCGCGTCGGTGTACTGGCCTTCCTTGGCCAGGACCGTGGCTTCGCCGGCGTGGAAGAGGTATTGCTGCGTCATCGGGGAATGGCTCGGTGAGTGGGAATCAGATTGTCGCCGGCGCGAGCAGGATCTCGCCCTTGCCGGCGGCACACACGTCGCCCAGGTGGCGTTGCATGCGGCGTGCGGCCAGCCCGGCGAACGGGCCGCCGTGGCCTTGCAGGTCGCGCGCCAGCAGCTGCCAGAATACCGGGGCTTCGGCGCCGGCCGGCACGAAGGTGGCTGGAACCTGCGGCGCAGGCCCTGCGAACACCAGGCTGCCGCGCCGCATGCCGTAAGCCGGGTGCGCGCCGCAGCGGCCGCCCACGGCGATGGTGCCGGCCACCATGCGCGAGGCGATGAAGTCGCCGGCGTCGCCGAAGACCAGTGCCGTGCCGCGCCGCATGCGATCGCCAAAACGCGCGCCCGCGCTGCCGCGCACGATGAGCGTGCCGCCGCGCATGCCGTCCATGCTGCCGGGCAGGGTGCTGGCAGCGAAGTCGCCCAGGCTGCCTTCGATGGTGAGCGTGCCGCCGGCCATCTCGCAGGCCGCCAGGTCGCGCGCGCTGCCGTGCACGTGCAAGGCGCCGGCCGTCATGCAGGCGCCGGCGTAGTCGCCGACGGAGCCCTGCACCTCGATGCGGCCGCCGGCGAGCAACCAGCCGATGCGGTCGCAGCGCGACAACTCGCCTTCCAGGCGCAGCGCATCGGGCTCGTCACCCAACTGCACGTCGAAGCATTCGGCCAGCGGCAGCGAGCCCTTGCCGTGCGGCAGCGACAGGCGGCCGATGTCCGAGGCCGACAAACCAGCCAGCGCCGCCGGGTTCAGGGCGCGCAGGTCCAGGCGCAGCGCGGGTGCGGTTCTCAGCCGCAGCGTGGTGATGCTCACGCCGCCACCCCCGCCATCAGCTTGTGCAGGTGGAAGTGGAAGGGCCCGAGCTTGCCGCCGTAGTTGCCGGCCGAGATGCGCAGCAGCCCACCCGCCGCGCCTATGGCGGTGCCGGCCTGCATCCCCGCGCGCATGGCCGCGGCCACGTCGGCTTCCGTGAGGCCGTCGATCACGATCTCCATCACGCAGCGCGTGTGTTCGTCGATCTCGCTCCTGGCCACCAGGCCGCGCAGGCCGGGGCAGAAGGCGTCGTTGGTGGATGCACCCAGGCTCGGGTACTTGCTGCCCACCTTGGAACCCGAGCGCACCACGCCGCCGGGGAAGGGCATGATGACGTTGGGCAGCTGCTGCATCGCGGCCACGGCGGCTTCGGCCGCGGCCAGGGCCGTATCGGTGTCGCGCGCCAGCAGCAGCAGGTTGCCGCCGCCCACGGCCTTGACCACGGCCGTGGTCTCCTGCGCCACGAACTCGCCGTCCATCACCGGCACGCGCCAGTAGCGAACGCCCTTGATCATCTTGGCCGTCTGCCACCCATCGCCGAAGAAGCGCAGGTTCTTGCCGAGCGCCACGGCCTCGCCCTCGGCCAAGCCGGCATAGACCGCCGTGGTCGGGCAGGTCAGCACACACTGGCCGACGCGGCGTTCGATCTGCTTGGCCAGTTCCTTGCCGGACATCGAGAAGATCAGGATGCTCACGCCCGGGCGGCCGTCGGGTGTTTCGTCGGCTGTCAGTTCACTTTCAATGCCCGCTTCGCAGCCGCAGGCGATGACCGAAGTCGCAAAGCCCGTGGCCGCCACCGCCGCATGGCGCGCCCAGGTGAGGTTGTGCGCGGTGATAAGCAGCCGCGTGGCCTTCATCGGAAAGGCCTCGGCAAAACCGTCGTCGATGACGGTGCCGTTGACCACCAGCGGCGCACTCACGCCGCGCCCCCCGCCAGGCAGGCCGTGGGCAGCAGCGGGCCGCCGTTGCAGCAGCTGCACAGCTCGTCGTGCGTGATGGCCATGTGCTCGAAGTTCACCGAGCCGTGGCGCGCCATGTGGCGGCGCAAGGTCTTCTCGATGGCGCTGTCGTAGCCCGGCTCGACGAAGTGCGTGCCGCCGGTGGGCAGCGCGGTGATGCGGCCGGCGCGCGAAACGAGTTGCCCGTCCTTGAACACGTACTCGGGCGTGGTGAACATGGCCTCGCGGTTGGTCTCTTCACGGTAGACCGCGATGTCGGCCGCCGCCCCTGCGCCCAGGTGGCCGCGGTCGCGCAGGCCCAGCAGTTTCGCCGGGCCGGCGCGCGTGAGGATGGCAATCTCGTAGAGCGACAGCTCGCGCGTGATCGAACGCAGCACCGAGTTCGCCGCCACGTCGGGGTGCAACTTCGCCAGCTGCTCGTCGCGGAAGCTGCGGTCCATCAGCAGGCGGATGAGATGCGGGTAGCTGGTGAACGGGCCGCCGTTGGGGTGGTCGGTGGTCAGCACCACGCGCCAGGGGTCGTTCACCAGCAGGAAGATCTCCAGGCCGATGGCCCATTGCAGCGCGTTGACGAAACTCTGCTCGCGGTACCTGAAGGGCACCACGCCGCAGCCGGCGTCGTTCTCGATGTCGGCACCGATCCACTTGCGCGGGTTGGCCAGGTCGGCATTGGCCACCTGGCGCATGGTGTCGCCGCTGGCGGTGACGGTCTGGCCGAAGATGATCTGGCCCACGTCGATGCTGATGTTGCGGTTCGCGTTCACCGCTTCCGCCAGCCGCAGCGCGGCCGAGCTGAACTTCTTCGGCCCTTCGGTGCCGTAGGCGTGGAACTGGATGTGCGTCAGGTGCGCCGGCAGGCCTTCCAGCGCATCGATGGTGGCCAGCGTCGATTCGATGTTGCCGGCCACGCCCAGGTTGCTGCCGTGGATGTGCAGCGGATGTGGCACGCCCAGTTCCTTCAGCGCGCGCGCCAGCGTGTGCACCACCTGGCGCGGCGTCACGCCCCAGTGCACATGGCCCTGGTCGACGTCGAGCTTGCGCTGGTTGAACTTGAAGGCCGAGATGCCGCCCGGGTTGACCACCTTCACGCCCATGGCCTTGCTGGCGTTGATGGTCCAGGCCATGTAGTCGCGGATCTGCGCGAAATCGCCTTCGCCGCTGGCCTTCGACAGCAGTTCCAGGAACAGCTCGTCGTTGCCGAGCATCACGTAGGCGCCGTGGTCGAGGATGGGC
>CAYREA010000111.1:0-15174 GCA_964423075.1 uncultured Rubrivivax sp.
GCACGGTCATGCCTTCCTGCAGCGCGTAGCGCACGCCCTGGCGGCCGTTCAGGCGCGTCTGCTCCGAGAGGGTCTGGCCGGCCCAGCTCTCGCGCTTCACGGCCACGCTGGCCGGGCCGTAGACCTCGGTCAGGCCGTAGACGTGGGTGATGTCGAAGCCCAGTTTTGCCATGCCTTCGATCATGGCCGCCGGCGGCGCCGCGCCGGCCACCATGCCGCGCACTTTCTGAGTGATCCCTTCGCGCCACTCGGCCGGCGCGTTGATCAGCAGGCTGTGCACGATGGGCGCGGCGCAGTAGTGGTCCACGCCGTGGTTGCGCATCGCGTCGAGCATGGCCCTGGCTTCCACCTTGCGCAGGCAGACGTGCACGCCGCCCAGCATCGCCACCGTCCACGGGAAGCACCAGCCGTTGCAGTGGAACATTGGCAGTGTCCACAGGTACCTGGGGAAGTGCGGCATGGTCCAGGTGGCGGCGTTGCACACGGCATTCAGGTAGGCGCCGCGGTGGTGGGTGACCACGCCCTTGGGGTCGCCGGTGGTGCCGCTGGTGTAGCTCACGGCGATGGCGTCCCACTCGTCGGCCGGGCCGTCCAGCCGCGCCAGCGGTTCGTGGGCTGCGAGCAGGGCTTCGTAGTCCTGCGTGCCGGGCAGCTCGCCGGGGCCGGTGTACTCGCTGTCGGCCACGGTGATCACCTGCGGCGTGCGGCCGTGCTCCTCGCGCAGGAGGCGCAGCGCCTCGGCCATCACCGGCGCGAACTCGCGGTCGGTGATCAGCACCTGGGCCTCGCAGTGGTTCATCTGCCAGGCCAGGAGCGGCGCGTCGAGCCGCGTGTTCAGCGTGTTGAGCACGGCGTTCAGCGCCGGCACGGCGTAGTGCGCTTCCACCATCTCGGGCGTGTTGGGCAGCATCACGCTCACCGTGCTGCCACGCGCCACGCCCAGGGCGCGCAGCGCGGCGGCCAGGCGCGCCGAACGTTCACGCAGCTGTGCCCAGGTGTAGCGGCGCGTCCCGTGCACCACGGCCGGCAGGTCGCCGAAGACCTCGGCGCTGCGTTCAACGAAGCTCACCGGCGACAGCGGCACGTGGTTGGCCGCGTTCTTGTCCAGGTGCTGGTCGTAGATGTCCAAGGCGCGCTCCTGCGGTCGTGTCGCGATGCTAAGCGGCGCGTGGGGGCCCCGCGAACAAGGGGGGCTCACGTAGAAGCGGCGCCGCCTAGCATGCCTCGCGGCCAGTAGGGACAAGCGCAGGCCGGCGCAACCCATCAACCGACATCGAGGGATTCCGCATGCGTAGTGAGATCCGTTCACTTCGGCCGTCAACGGCCTGGGCCTGGACCTTGGTCGTGCTGCTGGCCGCCTGCGGCGGCGCCGACACACCGCCGGCGGATGCGCAGGCCGCGGCGGCCGCCGGCACCGTGCGCTCCGACCAGGCCCAGCCCAGTTCGGCCGATCCGGCGCTGTTCCTGTCCAACGGCCAGCCCGCGCGCGGCACCGACCGCATCCGCGCACTGGCCGACCTGGGCGTGCCGGTGGACGACCCGGCCGCCGTGGAGGTGGGCGACCTGCTGTTCCACGACCCGCGCCTGTCGGCCAGCGGCGCCATGTCCTGCGGCACCTGCCACGTCGAGGCCTTCGGCCATGCCGACGCACCCGGTGTCACGCTGCCCAAGGGCGGTGCCCATCTCGACCTGGCGGGCATGCGCTCCTCGATGACCGCGCGCTACCTCAACCTGGCGCCGCCCTTCCGCCTCAGCAAGAGCGGCACGCCCTCGGGCGGTTTCCTGTGGGACGGCCGAGCCGACAACCGCTTCGAGCAGGCCTTCCACGGCGGCCCCTTCTTCAACCCGGTGGAGATGGCCCTGCCGGGCAGCGCCACCGAACCGCAGGCGCTGACCAAGCTCGTGCGCGAAGCACCCTACTGGCCGCAGCTGCAGGCGCTGTACGTCGACCGGCCCGACCTCATCGACACCGAGCCCAAGTTGTTCGAGCAGATCGCCATCCTGCTGGAAACCTACCAGCGCGGCGACGCGGACTACAACCTGTTCGACAGCAAGTTCGACGCCGTGCGCGCCGGCACGCAGGCCTTCACGGCGCAGGAAGCGCGCGGCTGGGCGCTGTTCACCGACAAGCAGCGCGGCAACTGCGCCAGCTGCCACACCGCAGGCATGGACGACGTCTCGCTGTTCACCAACTTCGGCTACGCCGCCATCGGCGTGCCACGCAACCACGCAGGCCCGAAGAACGCCGACCCCGACTTCTACGACCTCGGCCTGTGCGCGCGCGAGAAGGCGCCCACCAACAAGGTGGACGACAGCGCGATCCAGCAGCCCCGTTACTGCGGCCTGTTCAAGACGCCGACGCTGCGCAACGTGGAACGCACGGCACCCTACTTCCACAATGCCGGCATGGCCTCACTGGAAGACGCCATCCGCTTCCACTTCGAGCGCGACGAGAAGCCGGCCAAGTGGTACCGCAAGGCCGACGGTTCGCGCGACCGCATCTACAACGACCTGCCGCGGCGCTACCAGGGCAACCTGGCCGACGGCCGGCCCTTCAACGGCAGGTACCAGCCCAGCCAGCGCGACATCAACGACCTGGTCGCGTTCCTGAAGACGTTGAACGACGCCGACCAGGGCACGCCGCTGCCGGCGCGCTGAATCCCCCGCGGCGAACCCCGATTGCGCCGCCGCAGCGGCGCGTGCTTGAATCCGCGCCCCTGCCATCGCAACCAAGGGGCCACCATGGACCGCACGCGCCGCGACCTTCTGCTCACCGGCGGTGCCCTGGCCGCCGCCACCCTGCCCGGCGCCGCTCGGGCGGCCATGGGCCCCGGCGACAAGTTCGACCTGCTGCTGCGCAACGCCCGGGTGCTGGACGCCGGCCAAGGCCTGGCCGGCACGCGCGACATCGGCATGCGCTACGGCGTGATCGAGGCCATCGAAGGCAGCATCGCCCCCGACCGCGCCCAGCGTGTGATGGACGCCGGCGGCAAGCTGGTCACGCCGGGCCTGATAGACCTGCACGCCCACACCTACGCCTTCGGCTCGGCCATCGGCATACCGGCCGACGAGCTGGTGGCGCACCAGTGCACCACCACCACGGTGTCGGCAGGTGACGCCGGCGCCAACAACATCGCCGCCTTCCGCCGCTTCCTGCTGCCCGGCAGCCGCACGCGCCAGTTCGCCTTCGTGCACATCGCGGTGGCCGGGCTGGCGGGCTTCCCGGTGCCCGAGCTCTACAACATCGACTACGCCCAGACCGACGCCGCCGCACGCGCCGTGGCCGAGAACGCCGACTTCGTGCTCGGCGTGAAGGTGCGCATGAGCGAGAACGTGATCGCGCGCCACGGCACCGAACCGCTCAAGCGCGCCATCCTGGCCTGCGAACGTTCGGGCGTGCCGGCGAAGATCATGTGCCACATCGGCGGCGTGGCCGACCGTGCGCTGATGAGCCAGATCCTCGACCTGCTGCGCCCCGGTGACGTGCTGACGCACTGTTATTCCGGCGCGCCCAACCTGGCCGGCGACGGCACGAACATCGTGCAGGACGGCAAGCTGCTGCCCGCCGCGCTGGCCGCGAAACGGCGCGGCGTCGTGTTCGACGTGGGCCACGGCGGCGGCAGCTTCGACTTCACCATCGCGCTGGCCGCCATCGAGCAGGGCTGCCCGCCCGACACCATCTCGTCGGACATCCACGTCTTCAGCGGCAACACCCCCGGCATGCCCTACCTGCCCTGGGTGATGAGCAAGTTCCTCACGCTCGGCTACACGCTGGCGCAGGTGGTGCAGATGGCCAGCACGGCGCCGGCGCGGGTGATCGGGCGCGTGCCGAAGCTGGGCACGCTGCAGCCCGGCGCGCCGGCCGACCTGTCGATCTTCGAGCTGGTCGACGGCCCGGTGGACTTCGTCGACACGCGCAACAACCGGCGTGCCGGCACGCAGTATCTGAAGCCGGCCGGCACCCTCGTCGGCGGCACCGCCTTCGGCAGGCCGTACCAGGCGCCCTTCTCGGTGCGCTGAAGGCACCGGGCCTTCCCGAGCCGGGCCCAAGGGCCCGGCTGCACGGCGCGTGAAACGCTCGTGCAACGCGCGTCCGCGCAGAGTCCACCCCCTAGAAGAGCGACGTCGCAAGCCCGCGTCCGTCGTTGCGGTCGACCCGTAAGTCGACCCGAACCCACTTGGAGGACTCCGGATGCGCTGGCTGCTGATCGCCCGTTTGCGACCGTTCGTGCTGGTGGCCGCGGCGGCCAGCCTCCTGCTCAATCTCGCCCTGCTCGTGCCCTCGCTGTACATGCTGCAGGTGTTTGAGCGCGTCTTCGCCAGCCGCAGCGTCGAGACGCTGGTGATGCTGAGCCTGTTCGCGGCTGGCGCGTTGGCGCTGGCCTATTGCATGGACACCGCACGCAGCGCCGCGCTGGCGCGGGCCGGCCGGGCGCTGGAAGCGCGCCTGGCGGTGCCGGCGCTGGAGCAGGCCCTGCAACTGGCCGCCGCGGGCCACGGCCGCGCCGAGACCGACCGCCTGCGCGACATCGCGCAATTGCGCGGCTTCCTCGCCGGGCCCGGCGTGCAGGCGCTGTTCGACGCGCCCTGGCTGCCCATCTACCTGCTCGTCATCACGGTGCTGCATCCGCTGCTGGGCGCCACCGCCGCATTCGGTGCGCTGGCCTTGCTGCTCATGTCGGTGCTGACCGAACGTCTCACACGCGAACCGGCCGAAGGCATCCAGAAGCGCTCGCGGGCTTTGGGCCACCATGCCGAAGCGCTGACGCGCCACGCTGAAGTCATCGTCGGCATGGGCATGGGCGGTGCGGCGGTGCGGCGCTGGGGCAGCGACCAGCAGGCGCTGCTGGCGGCGCAGTCGGAACTGGGCGCCACCTCGCTGCGCTTCGGCGCGCTGGCCCGCATCGCGCGCCAGGCCCTGCAGCTGCTGGCGCTGGGCATCGGTGCCTGGCTCGTGGTGGGCGCCAATGCCTCGCCCGGCATCATGGTCGCCGCCACCGTGCTGCTGGGCCGCGCGCTGCAGCCGGTGGAGCTGCTCATCGGCGGCTGGAAGCAGCTGATCGACGCCCGCGCCGCCTGGTTGCGCCTGGCCGAACCGCGCGAGCTGCCGGGCCCGGCCCATCACCTGAGCCTGCCGGCGCCGCGCGGCCGGCTCGACATCCAGCGCCTGGTGTTTGCGCCCGACCGCCAGCGGCCGCTGTTGCGCGACATCTCCCTCAGCCTCGAACCCGGCGAGAGCCTGGGCCTCATCGGCCCCAGCGGCTCGGGCAAGACCACGCTGCTGCGCCTGATCCTGGGCCTGCGCGTGCCGCAGCACGGCACCGTGCGGCTGGACGGCGCCGACATCCGGCACTGGAACCGCGACCAGCTGGGTGCCCACATCGGCTACCTGCCGCAGGACGTCTCGCTGTTCTCCGCCACGGTGGCACAGAACATCGCGCGCCTGGACACGGTGAACGACGAGCAGGTGGTGGCCGCCGCGCAGCTGGCGCAGGCGCACGAAATGATCCTGCGCCTGCCGCAGGGCTACGACACGCCCGTCGGCGAAGCCGGTGCCGTGCTGTCGGGTGGCCAGCGCCAGCGCATCGGCCTGGCGCGCGCGCTGCTCGGCCGGCCGCGCCTGGTGGTGCTGGACGAACCCAACGCCCATCTCGATGCCGAAGGCGAGGCCGCGCTGAAGGCCGCGCTGCAGGCGCTGAAGGCCCAGGGCACGACCGTGATCGTGGTCGGCCACCGCCCGGCGCTGATGGCCCAGCTCGACAAGCTGGCGGTGCTGCAGGACGGCACGCTCGCCGCCTTCGGCCCCGCCACCGCGGTGCTGGCGCGCCTGCAGGGCGCCCAGGCCCAGCCCGTACACCGCATCAACCCCCACACCCACACGGCTGCCGCAGCATGACACCCCAGATCTACAGACACCCCTCGAGCACGCTGGTCGACCTGCTCGGCCAGGCGCCCGCAGAAGCCGCGGAACGCCACGAATGGCGCCGCCACCTTCGCCACGTGGCCTGGCCGCTGGGCATTGCGCTGGCGCTGCTGTGCGCGTGGAGCGCCCTGGCGCCGCTGGCCGGCGCGGTGGTGGCCACCGCGCAGCTGAAGGTGGAACTGCAGCGCAAGACCGTGCAACACCAGGAAGGCGGCCTGGTGCGCGAGATCCTGGTGCGCAACGGCCAGCGCGTGCGCGCCGGTGATGCGCTGCTGGTGATCGGCGACCTGCGCCAGGACGCCGAACTGAACCTGCTGCAGGACCAGTGGCGCGCCGCCCGCCTGCGCGCCGCGCGCGCCGAGGCGCAGAGCCGCCTGGCCACGCACTTCGAGGTGCCGGCCGAGCTGCAGCGCGCAGCCCCCGAACACGCAGCGCGCGAGCTGGCCCTGTTCGAGGCCCAGCGCCGTTCGCTCGACGAGCAGACCGCCCTGCTCGGCGGCCAGGCGCGCGAGCTGCAGGCCCAGGTGGCGGCGCTGGAAACACAGATCGCCGCCACCGGCGAATCGGCCCAGCTGTCCGACCAGGAGCTGGCGCTCAACCACGAACTCGCGAACCAGGGTTTCGTCAGCCGCGCCCGGCTGCTCGGCCTGCAGCGCAGCGCGGCCGACTACCGCAGCCGCATCGGCGAACAACGTGGTGACCTGGCCGCGGCGCGCCAGCGCATCGCCGAGCTGCACACCCGTTCGGCGCAGCTGCGCCTGTCCCTGCAGACACAGGCCACCGACGAGCTGAAGGAAGCCACGGCGCGCGTGCGTGAACTCGACGAACGGCTGCGCCCGTCGCTGGACGGCGTCGCCCGCCAGACCGTGCGCGCCCCGGTCGACGGTGAGGTGATGGGCCTGCGCGTGGCGGCCATCGGCGCCGCCATCGCGCCGCGCGAGGCGCTGCTGGACATCGTGCCCTCGCGCGAGAAGCTGGTGGTGGAAGCGCGCATCGCGCCGCACCAGATCGAACATGTGCAGGCCGGCACCAAGGCCGAGGTGCGGCTGCTCGGCGCCGACACGTCGAACAGCACGGCGCTGCCGGCCACCATCACCTTCGTCTCGGCCGACCGCGTGCAGCAGCCCGAGACCGGCCAGGCCTGGTTCGAGGTGACGGCCGAGGTCGACACCGCGACGCTGCGCGGCAGCACCACCGCACCGGCGCTGCGTTCCGGCATGCCCGTCGAGTTGTACGTCACCACCGGCGAACGCAGCCTGTTCGAGTACCTCGCCCGGCCGCTGGGCCTGTTCGCGCGCCGCGCCTTGCGCGAGTCCTGAGTTCCTTCCCCGTCCCCCACCTTCCCCTGCCCTGAGGAGTTTTCATGAACACCCGCACCGGCCATCTGTTCGGCCTGACCACCCCGCTAGAAACCGCCAGCACCCGCAAGGCGGCACCGCACATCGACCCCGTGCTGCCTGCGGCCGAGCCCGGCACGCGCGCCATCGGCGAGGTCAGCACCCAGGCCGTTGTCGGCACCTTCACGCCCGGCTCCGGCGTGCTGTCGGTGTTCGGCGACAACCTCGACAACACGCTCGCGGTGAGCCGCAACGCGGCCGGCCAGATCCTGCTCAACGGCGGCGCCGTGCCGGTGTCCGGCGGCACGCCCACGGTGGCCAACACGGCGCGCATCCAGGTCTTCGGCCTGGGCGGCAACGACGTCATCACGCTCAACGAGAGCAACGGCGCGCTGCCGGCCGCCGACCTGTTCGGCGGCGCCGGCAACGACGTGCTCACCGGTGGCTCGGGCGGTGACCGGCTGTTCGGCCAGACCGGCAACGACACCCTGCTCGGCAAGGGCGGCAACGACTTCCTGTTCGGCGGCGCGGGCAACGATGTGCTCACCGGCGGCGACGGCGACGACCAGATGTTCGGCGAGGCCGGTGACGACCGCATCGTCTGGAACCCGGGCGACGACACCGACCTGGCCGAAGGCGGCAGCGGCATCGACACGCTGGAAGTCAACGGCGGCAACGGCGCCGAGGTGTTCACCGCCACCGCCAACGGCACGCGCGTGCGTGTCGACCGGCTTGACCCGGCGCCCTTCAGCATCGACGCCGGCACGATGGAGAAGGTGGTCTTCAACCTCAACGGCGGCGACGACAGCTTCAGCGCCAGCGGCAACCTGGCCGCGCTGGTGCAGATCACCGTCGACGGCGGCAGCGGCAACGACACCATCCTGGGCAGCAACGGCGCCGACACGCTGCTGGGCGGCGACGGCAACGACTTCATCGACGGCCAGCAGGGCAACGACGTGGCGCTGCTGGGCGCCGGCGACGACGTGTTCCAGTGGGACGCGGGTGACGGCAGCGACGTGCTCGAAGGCCAGACCGGCAACGACACGATGCTGTTCAACGGCAGCGGGGGCAACGAGGCGTTCGAGGCCTCGGCGAACGGCGGCCGCGCGCGCTTCACGCGCAACCTCGGCAACATCGTGATGGACCTGAACGACGTCGAGCGCATCGACCTCAACGCGCTGGGTGGCAGCGACACGCTCACCGTGAACGACCTGAGCGGCACCGACGTGACGCAGCTGCGGGTGAACCTGGCCGGCACCATCGGCGGCACCGTCGGCGATGGGCTCGTCGACACCGTGGTGGTCAACGGCCGCAGCGCGGGCGACACCGTCACGCTCAGTGGCAATGCCGTGGCTTACACGGTAAGCGGCCTGCCGGCCACGGTGAACGTCAGCAACGCCGATGCGCAGGACGCCATCGTCGTCAACGGCCTGGGTGGCAACGACACGCTCGACGCCACGACGCTCTCGGGCGTGAAGCTCACGCTCGACGGCGGTGCCGGCAACGACACGATCAACGGCAGCAGCGGCGCCGACCTGCTGATCGGCGGCGACGGCAACGACACCATCGACGGCAAGCGCGGCGATGACCTGGCCCTGATGGGCGCCGGCAACGACGTGTTCGTGTGGAACCCGGGCGACGGCAACGACACGGTCGAAGGCCAGGACGGCACCGACACGCTGCGCTTCAACGGCGCCAACGTGAACGAGAACATCGACATCTCGGCCAACGGCGGGCGCTCGCGCCTGTTCCGCGACGTGGCCACCGTCACGATGGACATGAACGGCGTCGAGACCATCGACCTCAAGACACTGGGCGGCGCCGACAACATCACCATCGGCGACCTGGCCGGCACCGACCTGCGGCGCCTGAACCTGGACCTGGGTGGTGATACGGCGGCCGACACGGTGACGGTCAACGGCAGCGCCGGCGCCGACGCTATCACCGTGCGCACGAGCGGCGCACAGACCGTGGTCACCGGCCTGACGGCTGAAGTGCACGTCACCGGCGCCGCGGTGGACACCGACCGGCTGGTGATCAACGGCCAGGCCGGTGACGACGTGATCGATGCCTCGGCGATGAACGGCAACCTGGGCCTGACGGTCAACGGCGGCCTCGGCGCAGACCGCATCATCGGCAGCCAGCGCGGCGACCTGATCACCGGCGGCGACGGCGACGACCTGGCGCTGATGGGCGCCGGCGACGATACCTTCGTCTGGAACCCGGGCGACGACAACGACGTCGTGGAAGGCCAGGCCGGCAACGACACACTGCTGTTCAACGGCGCCAACATCGGCGAGAACATCAACATCGCCGCCAACGGCGGCCGCGTGCTGTTCACGCGCAACATCGCCAACGTGGTGATGGACCTGGACGACGTGGAGAACATCCACTTCAACGCCCTGGGCGGTGCCGACAACATCGTGGTCGGCGAACTGAGCGGCACCGACCTGCAGCAGGTGAACCTGGACCTGGCCTCGACCCTCGGCGGCACGGCCGGCGACGCGCAGGCCGACATCGTGACCATCAACGGCACCGGCGGCGACGACGTGATCCAGCTCTCGCTGGTGAACGGTGCGCTGGTGGTGAACGGCCTGGGCGCGCAGGTGGTGATCGACCACTTCGACCCGGCCCTGGACACGCTCCGCATCCTGGGCCTGGGTGGCGACGACGTGATCGACGCGTCCAGCCTGCAGGCCGGCAGCACCCGGCTCGAGATCGACGGCGGCGCGGGTGACGACATCCTGCTCGGCGGCCAGGGCGGCTCGGTGCTGCTGGGCGGCGAAGGTGACGACGTGCTGATCGGCGGCGTGGGCAACGACCTGCTCGACGGCGGGCCCGGCGACGACGTGGTGATCGGCGGCGGTGGCACCGACACCATCATCAACAACCTGGTGCAGACCGTGCCGTCGGTCGCCTCGGGCGGGCTGTTCGCCTGACGCTACTCCGGCAGCCGCGCCGCGTGCTGCCGCTGTTCCAGTTCGCGGCGCAGTTCCTTGCGCACGATGGCGGCGGCATGGCGGCGCTTCTGGTCGGGTGTGAACACACGCAGCGGCGGCACGGGCACGGGCTTGCGCTCGTCGTCCACCGCCACCATCGTGAAGAAGCAGCTGTTCACGTGGCGCTGCGCCTGCGTGAGGATGTGCTGCGCCATCACCTTGATGCCCACCTCCATCGACGAAGTGCCGGTGTGGTTCACCGAAGCCAGGAAGCTGACCAGCTCGCCCACGTGCACCGGCTGGCGGAACATCACCTGGTCCACCGACAGCGTGACCACGTAGCGCCCGGCGTAGCGGCTGGCGCAGGCGTAAGCCACCTGGTCCAGCAGCTTCAGGATGGTGCCGCCGTGTACGTTGCCGGCGAAGTTGGCGGTGTCCGGTGTCATCAGCACCGTCATCGTCAGCTCGTGGGCGCTGTCCATGGCCCGGCTCAGGTCTGGGCCGGCGCCACCGAGGCGCCTTCGATGCCGTGCCGCCGCAGCGCATCGGCGACAAAACCGCTGGCCTTCATCTCTTCGACAAAGGCGGCCAGCAGCGCGGCCGCTTCGGCACCGTGGCCCTTGGGGCAACCCATGGCCTGCTGGATGACCATGAAACGCCCCGGCAGCAGGCGCAGGCCGCCGAGCCGGCGCGCGTCGGCTTCGAGCTGCTGCTTGACGCCGGCGGCCACCTCGGCCTGCAGCTCGATGAAGGTGTCGACCACGGTGGGCGAGCTGGGTGAGCGCGCGATGGCCGCGTGCTTCAGCTCGCGCGTGAGGTGCAGGTCGTAGGCACTGCCCTTGCCCACCACCACCGTGTACCCGGCGCGGTCGACCTCGGCGTTGTCGCGCAGGGCCGAGGCCTCGCGCACGAGGTAACAGCCTTCGATCAGCACATAGGCCGCGGTGAAGGTGATGCCGGCGCCACGCAAGGGGTCGATGGCGAAGAAGCCGATGTCGGCCTGCTCGTCGGTGACGGCCTGCACCGACTTGGCGGCGGTGTCGAAGACCACCAGCTCGAGATCCACGCCCAGCCGCTGCGCGTAGGCACGCGCCAGGTCGACCGAAACGCCGACCACGGCGCCCGTGGCCTTGTCGGTGCCGGCCAGGATCGGGTTGCCCAGATTGATGGCTGCGCGCAGCCTGCCGGTGGGGGTGATGGTCATGAGGTCGCTACCGTCAGTGCCTGGTCGATGTCCCAGAGGATGTCGTCGATGTGCTCCAGCCCCACCGAGATGCGCACCATGTCCGGCGGCACGCCGGCGGCGAGTTGCTGCGCTTCGTCGAGTTGGCGGTGCGTGGTGCTGGCCGGGTGGCTGATCAGCGTGCGCGTGTCGCCGATGTTGACGAGGTGGCTCATGAACTGCGCTGCCTCGATGAACTTCACGCCGGCCGCAACCCCACCCTTGACGCCGAAGGCCAGCAGTCCGCTCGCGCCGCGCATCTGGCGCTGCATCAGCGCGTGCTGCGGGTGGTCTTCCAGCCCGGGGTAGTTGACCCAGCCCACCGCCGGGTGCGCGCGCAGGAAGCGCGCCACCGCCAGCGCGTTGCTGCAGTGGCGTTCCATGCGCAGCGGCAGCGTCTCGACGCCCTGCAGGATCAACCAGGCGCTCATCGGCGCCAACGCCGCACCGAAGACACGCAGGCCTTCCATGCGGCAGCGCATGGTGTAGCCGAAGTTGCCGAAGGTCTCGTAGAAGCGCACGCCGTGGTAGCCGGGCGACGGCTCGGTCATGCCGGGGAACTTGCCGTTGTCCCAGGGGAAGCGGCCGCTCTCGACGATCACGCCGCCCAGCGTGGTGCCGTGGCCGGCCAGGTACTTGGTGGCGCTGTGCACCACGATGTCGGCGCCCAGGTCCAGCGGGTTGCACAGGAAGGGGCTGGGCACGGTGTTGTCGACGATCAGCGGCAGGCCGTGGGCATGGGCCACCTCGGCGATGGCGGCGATGTCCAGCACCACCAGGCTGGGGTTGCCGAGCGTTTCGGCGAACACGGCGCGCGTGTTCGGGCGGATGGCGGCAGCGTAGGCCTCGGGCTTCGTGGCGTCGACGAAGGTGGTCTCGATGCCGAACTTCTTCAGGTTCACCGCCAGCATGGTGACGCTGCCGCCGTACAGCGCACCCGCGGCCACGATGTGGTCACCGGCCTGCAGCAGCGTCATCAGCGCCATCGCCTCGGCCGCCATGCCGCTGCCCGCGGCCACCGCGGCACGGCCGTTCTCCAGCGCGGCGACACGCTCTTCCAGCGCCGCCACCGTGGGGTTGGACAGGCGCGAATAAACGTTGCCGAAGGTCTGCAGGTTGAAGAGGCTGGCCGCGTGCTCGGCGCTGTCGAACACGAAGCTGGTGGTCTGGTAGATCGGCAGCGCACGCGCGCCGGTGGCGGCGTCGGGAATCTGCCCGGCGTGGATGGCCAGGGTCTCGGGCTTGAAGAGGTGGTCGGCCATGGTCACACCGGCCTGCGCGCGCTGATCACGCGGGTGTTGACGCCGGCCCAGTGCAGGCCGCCGAAGAGTCGCGCGTGTTCGATCTTCACGCAGCGGTCCATCACCGAATCAAGCCCGGCATCGCGCGCGAGGGTGTCGGCTTCGGCGTTCATCACGCCCAGCTGCTGCCACAGGCACCTGGCGCCGATGGCCACGGCGCTCTTCGCGATGGGCGGCAGGTCGGCCGGCTTGCGGAACACGTCGACCATGTCGACGGCGAACGGGATGTCCTCCAGCTTCGGATAGCAGGTCTCGCCCAGCACCGTTTCGTAGCGCGGGTTCACCGGCACGATGCGGTAGCCGTGCTGCTGCATGTACTTGGCGGCGAAGAAACTCGGCCGGTGCCATTCGGCCGACAGGCCCACCACGGCGATGGTGTGGCAGCTCTTCAGGATGCGGCGCAGGGTCGGGATGTCGTCGGCCATGTGCCATGCTAGCGCCATGCCTGCTTCCACCGACTTCTGGCCCTCCTGCGGCCACGCCCTGCTGGCGCGCCAGGCCCAGGGCTGGCTCGTGCCCACGCCGGCCTGGCTGGGCGCCTGGCTCGACCGGCCCGAGCTGGCGCTGGTGCCTGAGTCCTGCCGTGCCGAGACCACGCTGCACGAGGCCCTGCGTGCCGACCCGCTGCGCCCGGTGGCGGCTGCCGAGCTGCAGGCCCTGGGCGATGCCGACGCGCAGGAGAACTACGGCCACTTCCTGGCCCTGCGCGATGGTCTGCTCGCTGCCGGCACGCTGGAAGCCTGGCTGCTGGCGCTGTGGCGCGGCGGGCCCATCCGCACGCCGCCGCTCTTCATCGACACCGTCGTGCAGTGCGTGCTGCGCGGGGTGCTGGATGGCAGCGACGATGCCTTCGAGGTGCGCGCCGCCGAGATGCTGTTCCGCCCGCAGCGCCTGTCCACACACGAAGGCCGGCTGCTGGCCGGCGACCGCGACACGCTGGACCTGCAGCGCGAGACCCGCGGCTTTGGCGACATCGGTCGCCTGCTGGCGCAGGCGCAGCAGCCGCTGAAGGCGGTGTAGCTGCAGGTGCTGAGCCCGGACACCGCGGCCGCCTACTGGCAGGCCGCCGGCCAGGGACGCCACGGCTTCCTGCTCGACCTGACGCACGAGATCCGCCAGGAACTGGGCCACGGCCTGGCCTTCCACCTGACGGCCGCCCATTCCGGGCTCAAGGCGCTGGCCAGGGTGCTGGAGCGCTGGGTGCGGCACCTGCTGGGCGTGGTGGTGGCCATCGAGCCGCTGCAGAAGATCGACGATGCCCAGTGGCGCTGGCACCTGGGCCTGGACGCCGAGGCCAGCCGCCTGCTCGACGACCTGTACGAAGGCCGCACTGTCGACACCGAGCGACAAGCGCGGCTGGTCAGCCTGTTCCGGCTGGAGTTCGCCGCCGCGCACGAGATGCGGCCCGACGTCGCCGGCCGCCCGGTCTACCTGGGCCTGGCGATGAATACCGAACGCGTGCTGCGCATCAAGCCGCAGAACCTGCTGCTGAACCTGCCGCTGGCGCGCGCGGCCTGAGCTTTCGGCGCATGGGCGCTGCTACACTGCGCGCCGCCAGGAGAGAGCCCGAGGACCCGCGTCCGAAGGCCGCCGAAGGCGCAGGGGGCATGCCCTCGAACGCTCAGGCAAAAGGACTGGTTCATACACCTCACTGGAGAGAGGCTGCGCACCGCAGGTGCACGGCCCACCGAAGGGGCAAGGCCTGCCGATCGCCATACGCGACGGGGCAGCGCCGAATCTCTCAGGTACCAAGGACAGCGAGGGCCCGGCACACCGCTTGCGGTGTTTGCATCGACGCCCTCGAAAAGGTCTCTCCATGAGTGAAGCCCCCCTGCTGCAGACGCCTCTGCACGCCCTGCACCTGCGCCTGGGCGCGCGCATGGTGCCCTTTGCCGGCTACGCCATGCCGGTGCAATACGCCGGCGGCCTGATGGCCGAACACAAGCAGTGCCGCGAGAGCGCCGCGCTGTTCGACGTCTCGCACATGGGCCAGCTGAAGCTGCTGGGTGCCGACGCCGCCGCCGCGCTGGAAAGCCTGGTGCCGGTGGACGTGATCGACCTGGCCGCCGGCAAGCAGCGCTACGCCTTCTTCACCCATGCCAGCGGCGGCCTGCTCGACGACCTGATGATCGCGCGCCCTGCCCCGGGCACCACCTTCGGCGACCTCTTCCTCGTCGTCAACGCCGGCTGCAAGGAAGCCGACATCCGCCACCTGCAGACCCACATCGGCCACCGCTGCAACGTGGTGCCGATGCCCGAACGGGCGCTGCTGGCGCTGCAGGGCCCGAAGGCGGTGGACGCGCTGGCACGGCTCAACGCAGGTGTTTCCGCGCTCACCTTCATGACCGTCGGCGTGTTCGAGCTGGCGGGTGCCACCTGCTTCGTCTCGCGCTCGGGTTACACCGGCGAAGACGGCTTCGAGATCTCGGTGCCGGCCGACCAGGCCGTCACC
>CAYREA010000112.1:0-15170 GCA_964423075.1 uncultured Rubrivivax sp.
ACGGCTGTAGGCGGCGGCCTTCTCGGCGCTGGGCTGCAGCAGGCTGGCTTGCAGGTTCAGCAGCTCTTGCGCGTCCTTGACCGACAGGGCGGCCATGGTGGTGTCGGCGGCTTCCGTCAGCGAGGTCTTGGCGACCTGCAGGTTCAGCTCGACGAGCTTCTCGACGCCTTCGAAAGCCTTGGTGGTCAGGCCGAACAGGGTTTCCAGGCTGGCCTTCTGGGCAGCGACGAATTGGTCAGCGGTGAACGTGGTGGTCATGAAGTTTCTCCAGGGTGTTGATTCAGGGAAGCTTGCTGCGCCAGTTCAGAATTGCTGCGCTGCAACATGGAACGGAGTATAGGCACCGGATCGGGGAACGCAAGCCTTTTTTGTTGCGGTGCAGCATTCTAGGGTCGGGTTCCTAGAATCCGCCGCCGTGCGCGCCTTCCATTCCGACCAGTTCGTGCTGCCGCTGCCGCCGGGGCACAGCTTCCCGATGTCCAAGTACCGGCTGCTGCGCGAGGCGGCCGAAAGCACGCTGCCGGGCGTGCGGGTGACCGAAGCGCCACCGGCCAGCGACGGCGAACTGGCGCTGGCGCACGAACCGGCCTGGATCGCCGCCGTTGCCGGCGGCACCACCACGGCGGCGCAGCAGCGCGAGATCGGCTTCCCCTGGAGCGAGCGCATGGTCGAGCGTTCGCGCCGCTCGGTGGGCGCCACCATCGCCGCGGCCCGCACGGCGCTGTTCGACGGCGAGGGCGTGGCCGCGAACCTGGCCGGCGGCACGCACCACGCCTACGCGCACAAGGGCTCGGGCTATTGCGTCTTCAACGACGTGGCCGTGGCCGCGCGTCTGATGCAGGCCGAGTGGCACCGCCACCGGCGCCAGCTGCTGCGCGTGCTGGTCATCGACCTGGACGTGCACCAGGGCAACGGCAGCGCGTCCATCTTCGCCGACGACCCGACGGTGTTCACGCTGTCGCTGCACGGCGCGCGCAACTTCCCGTTCCGCAAGGAAGCCAGTGACCTGGACGTGGAACTGCCCGATGGCTGCGGCGACGCCGAGTACCTGGCCGCGCTGGACGGCGCACTGGCCGAAGCCTTCAGCCGCCATGCCGACGGCCCGCCCGGCCTGGCCTTCTACCTGGCCGGCGCCGATCCGCACGAGAACGACCGCCTCGGCCGGCTCAAGCTCACCGAAGCCGGCCTGGCCGAGCGCGACCGGCGTGTGCTGCAACTGCTGGGCCGGCGCCGCATCCCGGTGGCGCTGTCCATGGCCGGCGGCTACGGGAAGGACCTGGCCATCACGGTGGCCATCCAGCGACGCACCCTCGAGCTGGCGCTGGCGGCATGGACGGACTGGGCCAAGGCGGTGGAAGAATCGCCCGCATGAGCGAACGTCCCAAGCCGCTGCCGCGCGCGCACTTCCCGCACTTCGAGACCATCGCCACGCGCTGGATGGACAACGACGCCTACGGCCACGTCAACAACGTCGTGCATTACAGCCTGTTCGACACCGCGGTGAACCGCTATCTCATCCAGGCAGGCGCGCTGGACATCCACGCCGGTGCCGTGATCGGCCTGGTGGTGGAGACACGCTGCCACTACTTCGAAAGCATCAGCTTCCCGCAGACCGTGCACGCCGGCCTGCGCGTGGCGCATCGGGGGCGCACCAGCGTGCAGTACGAACTGGGGCTGTTCGCCGACGATGCGCCGGCCAGCGCCGCCGTCGGCCGCTTCGTGCACGTCTACGTCGACCGCGACACGCGCCGCCCGACGGCTTTGCCTGAAGCCCTGCTGGCCGCACTGGCGCCGCTGCAAACCACCGCATGAACATCACGCCAGACACCACCGCCGCCGTCGACGCGGCCATCACCTCGCGCACTTCGGTGCGCGCCTTCCTGCCCACCGCGGTGCCGCGCGCAACCATCGAGGCCATCCTGGCCGTCGCAGCGCGCGCGCCCTCGGGCACCAACACGCAGCCCTGGCAGGTGCATGTGATGACGGGTGCGGCCAAGGCGGCGCTGTCGGCCGAGATCCGCGCCGCCTTCGACGACCCGGCCCAGCGTGCCACCCACACCGAGCCCTACGCCTACTACCCCACCGAGTGGCGCAGCCCCTACATCGAGCGGCGGCGCAAGGTCGGCTGGGATCTCTACGGCCTGCTTGGCATCGGCAAGGCCGACAAGCAGCGCATGCACGAACAGCATGCCCGCAACTACGCCTTCTTCGACGCGCCCGTGGGGCTGATCTTCACCATCGACCAGGTGATGCAGCAGGGCAGCTGGCTCGACTACGGCATGTTCCTGCAGAGCATCATGGTGGCCGCGCGCGGGCGCGGGCTGGACACCTGCCCGCAGGCCGCGTTCACGCAGTTCCACCGCATCATCGCGAAGCATCTGAAGCTGTCTGACGAGCAGACCGTGGTCTGCGGCATGTCGCTCGGATTTGCCGACACCGGAGCGCCCGAATACCGGTTGGTCACCGAACGCGAGCCGGTGGCTGGCTTCACGAGGTTCATCAGCGAATGAAGAAGATCCTGTTGGCGGCCCTGGCCGCGCTGCTGCCGGGCGCCGCCCAGGCGGCTGAGATCGACGGTTCGGGCCTGGCTGCCTGGTGGGGCGTGCCGTTTGCGGGCCTGCTGCTGTCCATCGCGCTGATGCCGCTGCTGATACCCCACGTGTGGCACCGGCACTTCGGCAAGATCACGGCCCTGTGGTCGCTGGCCTTCCTGCTGCCGTTTGCGGTGGTCTTCGGGCCGGGTGCGGTGGGGTCGGCCGTGGCACACACGCTGCTTGCCGAGTACATCCCCTTCATCGCGCTGCTGGTGGCGCTGTTCACGGCAGCGGGTGGCATCTACGTGCGCGGCAACCTGCACGGCAGCCCGGCGGTCAACGTGCTGATCATGGCCGTGGGCTCGGTGCTGGCCAGCCTGATGGGCACGACAGGGGCCTCGATGCTGCTGATCCGGCCCCTGGTGCGAGCCAACGACAACCGCAAGCACAGTGCGCACGTCGTCGTGTTCTTCATCTTCACCGTCAGCAATGCCGGCGGCTCGCTCACGCCGCTGGGCGATCCGCCGCTGTTCCTGGGCTTCCTGCAGGGCGTGGACTTCTTCTGGACCGCGCGCGCACTGCTGCCGCAGACGCTGTTCCTGCTTTTGTCTCTGCTCGCCATCTTCTACGCCGTCGACACCTGGTTCTACCGGCGCGAAGGCGTGCTGCGCGCCGACCCGACACCCGATTCGCCGCGCCTGGGCCTGGATGGCGCCATCAACTTCCTGCCGCTGGCTGCCGTGGTGGTGCTGGTGCTGATCAGCGGCACCTGGAAGCCGGGCATCCGCTTCGACGTGGCCGGCACGGCCATCGAACTGCAGCAGATCGTGCGCGACGTCGCGCTGGTGGGGGTGACGCTGCTGTCGCTGGCCATCACCCCGGCCGGCGTGCGCCAGGCCAACCAGTTCTCGTGGGCGCCGATGCAGGAGGTGGCCAAGCTCTTTGCGGGCATCTTCCTCACCATGGTGCCGGTGCTGGCGATGCTGAAGGCCGGTGTCAACGGGCCTTTTGCGGCGGTGGCGCACGCCGTCACCGGGCCCGACGGCCAGCCCCTGCCGTGGGCCTACTTCTGGTTCAGCGGCGCCCTGAGCTCGTTCCTGGACAACGCACCCACCTACCTGGTGTTCTTCAACCTGGCCGGCGGCGACCCGGCCACGCTGATGACGACGCTGGCGCCGATACTGGCGGCCATCTCGGCCGGCTCGGTGTTCATGGGCGCCAATACCTACATCGGCAACGCGCCGAACTTCATGGTCAAGGCCATCGCCGAGGAGCGTGACGTGCGCATGCCCAGCTTCTTCGGCTACATGCTCTGGAGCGGCGCGGTGCTGCTGCCGCTGTTCGGCCTGATCACGCTGATCTGGTTCCGTTGAAGAGGCTGACATGACACGCCCCCGCATTCTGCTGGCCCGCGCCATCTTCCCCGAAGCCGTGGCCCGCCTGCGCGAGCACTTCGAAGTTCAAGACAACCCCGAGGACACCGAGTACACGCCCGAGCAGCTGAGCCAACGCCTGCGCGGCCAGCACGGCCTGCTGGCCACGGCCGGCGAGCCCATCACGGCCGCGCTGCTCGACGCCCACCCGCAGCTGAAGGCCGTGTGCCTGATGACCGTGGGCTACAACAACGTCGACGTGCCGGCCTGCAGCGCGCGCGGCGTGCTGGCCAGCAACGCGCCCGGCGTGCTCACCGAGACCACCGCCGACCTGGGATTCGCGCTGATGATGGCCACCGCGCGCCGCATGGCCGAGGCCGAACGCTACCTGCGCGCCGGGCGGTGGACGAAGTGGCGCTACGACCTACTGACCGGCAGCGACATACACGGCGCCACGCTCGGCATCCTGGGCATGGGCCGCATCGGACAGGCCATCGCGCGGCGCGGCCACCTGGGCTTCGGCATGAAGGTCATCTACCACAACCGCAGCCGCCTGGCCGAGGCCGACGAGGCACCCATCGGCGCCCGCTACGTCGACAAGGCCACGCTGCTGCGCGAGAGCGACCACCTGGTGCTGGTGCTGCCCTACAGCGCAAGCAGCCGGCACGCCATCGGCGCGGCCGAGCTGGCGCTGATGAAGCCGACCGCCACGCTCACCAACGTGGCGCGTGGCGGCATCGTCGACGACGCCGCGCTGGCACACGCGCTGCGCGAGCAGCGCATCGCCGCCGCGGGCCTGGACGTGTTCGAGAACGAGCCCAGCGTGCACCCCGCGCTGCTGGAGCTGCCCAACGTCGTGCTGCTGCCGCACATCGGCAGCGCCACCGAGAACACGCGGCGCGCGATGGTGGGCTGCGCCGTCGACAACCTGATCGCCGCGCTCACGGGCGGCGTGCCGCCGACGGCCATCAACCCCGAGGTGCTGCCGCTGCGCCTGGCCTGAGACAATCGGGCCCATGCCCGAATGGATCGTGCCGGCGCTGCTTGTGCTGGCCTTGCTGCTGCTGCTGTGGCTGGCCTTGCGGCCGCGTGATGCCGGCCCCGTCAAGGAAATCGAACGCCTCGAACGCGAGCTGCGCGACGAACTCGGCCGCCAGGGCCAGGGCACGCGCGCTGACCTGGCCAGCTTCCAGCAGATGCTGCTGACGCAGAGCGGCGACGTGGCGCGCACGCAGAACGAGCAGATCGACAGCTTCCGTGGCCAGCTGGCCGCCACCCAGCAGGCGCAGGAAGCCACCCTGCGCCGTTTCGGCGAGACCCTGGCCGAGCAGCTGCGGCTGCTGTCCGAAGCCAACGAGCGCCGCCTGGTGGCGCTGCAGGAAGGCAACGAGAAGAAGCTCGACCAGATGCGGGCCACCGTCGACGAGAAGCTGCACGCCACGCTGGAGCAGCGCCTGGGCGAGAGTTTCAAGCAGGTGGCCGACCGCCTGGAGCAGGTGCACAAGGGCCTGGGCGAGATGCAGACGCTGGCGCGCGACGTGGGCTCGCTCAACCGCGTGCTCACCAACGTGAAGACACGCGGCATCTTCGGCGAGATGCAGCTGGCCGGGCTGCTGGAACAGGTGTTCACGCCCGAGCAGTACGCGGCCAACGTGGCCACCGTGCCGGGCAGCAACGAGCGCGTGGAATTCGCCATCCGCCTGCCGGGCCAGCGTGACGATGGCGCGCCGCTGTGGCTGCCCATCGACGCCAAGTTCCCGCGCGAGGACTACGAGCGCCTGCTCGAAGCACAGGACCGCGCCGACCCGGTGGCCGTGGAAGTGGCGGCCAAGGCCATCGAGACCCGCCTGCGCCTGGAGGCGAAGACGATCCGCGACAAGTACGTCGCGCCGCCGCACACCACCGACTTCGGCATCCTCTTCGTGCCCACCGAAGGCCTCTACGCCGAAGCGCTGCGCCGCCCCGGCCTGCTGGAAGCGCTGCAGCGCGAGTTCAAGGTGATGCTGGTGGGCCCCACCACGCTGCTGGCCACGCTCACCAGCCTGCAGATGGGCTTTCGCACCCTGGCGCTGGAGAAGCGCTCGGCCGAGGTGTGGGAAGTGCTGGGCGCCGTGAAGACCGAGTTCGGCAAGTTCGGCGCCGTGCTGGCCAAGACCAAGAAGAAGCTCGAGGAAGCCAGCAGCACCATCGACGATGCCACCGTGCGCACACGCGCGATGGAGCGCCGCCTGAAGACCGTGGAGTCGCTGCCCGATGCGCAGGTGGCGCTGCTGCTGCCCGGCTTGGCGGTGGCGGACGACGAAGCCGATGGCTGACGCGATGTCGCCGGCCGGCAATGGCCGCGTGCTGGCCGCGCTGGTGGCCGGCCAGCTGGGCATGCACTCGGCCATGGCCGGGCTGCGCATGGCCGCGCCGCTGCAGGCGCTGCACGAACAGGCCAGCGCCTGGTCGGTGGGCCTGTTGCTGGCGCTGTTTGCCGCGGCACCGGTGGCCACGGCGCTGTGGGCCGGCCGCCTGGCCGACCGGCTCGGCTACCACCGGCCGGTGTACTTGGCTGTGGCCATCACGGCGGGAGGCTGTGCCGTGGCGCTGTTGTCCACGCTGTTTACCGGGCCGCTGCAGTTCGGGTTGTTGTGCCTGGCTGCCGCAGCCACCGGCGGTGGCAGCAACGTCGGCATGCTCACCATCCAGCGCAGCGGCGGTCAGCTGGCGCGCGACAGCACCGAGCGCGTGCGCGTGTTCAGCTGGCTGGGCATCGCGCCGTCGTTTTCCAACGTCATCGGGCCCGTCACCACGGGTTTCGTGATCGACGCCTTCGGCTTCCGCGCCGCCTATGCCGTGCTGCTGCTGATGCCGTTGGCCAGCCTGCTGGCGGCGCGTTTCGTGCCGTACCTGGAGCCGGTCGGGGTTGCTGCCGTGGTCGCCGGCCGCAGGGCCTGGGACCTGTTGCGCGAGCCCGGCTTCAAGCGCCTGCTGGTGGTGAACTGGCTGCTGTCGATGTGCTGGGACGTGCACACCTTCGCCGTGCCGGTGCTGGGCCACGAGCGCGGCTTCTCGGCCAGCACCATCGGGCTGATCCTGGGCACCTTCACGCTGTCGGTGACGGGGGTGCGGCTGGTCATTCCGCTGCTGGCGCACCGCTTGAGCGAAGCCACGGTGCTGCGCGGCGCCATGCTGGGCACCGGGCTGATCTTCTGCGCCTACCCGCTGGCGCCCAGCCCGCTGTTCATGGGCCTGTGCGCCGCGCTGCTGGGCCTGACGCTGGGCAGCGTGCAGCCGATGGTGATGTCGATGCTGCACCACCTCACGCCGCACAACCGCCACGGCGAGGCGCTGGCGTTCCGCTCGATGGCCATCAACGCCAGCAGCACGTTGATGCCGCTGGCCTTCGGCGCGGCCGGCACGCTGGCCGGCGCGGGGCTGCTGTTCTGGGTGGTGGGCGGCGCGGTGGGCGCCGGCTCGTGGCTGGCGCGGCGCTTCTCGCCGGTAGCCTAGGCGCTCAGAACCGGATGGTCGTCGCCGGCTGCTCGGGATCCGGCGGCGGCGCGGCGGGCGCAGGCGCGGCAGCGCGCGCCGGTGCGGGTGTGGCCTTCTCCACCAGCGGCGTGGGCGCCGGCACCGGCCAGTTGCGCGGCAGCTTCGATTCGCGCGGATAACCCGCGGCGTCGAGGAAGAGGCTCCAGTCACTTTCGGAGTAACCCCGCAGCGGCTGCGGACCGACGTTGAGCGCGGGCACCGTGCGGCCGCCGACGGCACGCTCCAGCGCCAGCGCGTCCTCTTCGGTGGCCACGCGCTTCTCGGTGTAGGGAATGCCGCGTTGCTGCAGCAGCTTGCGGCCGCTGTCGCAGGGCGAGCAGTCGGCCGAGGTGTAAAGCACCACCGGGTAGCGTGAAACCGGCTGGCGCAGTTCCAGCGGCAGCGACACGTCGCCGCCTCCCGCTGCCTGCTGGGCGGCCTGCTGCGCGGCGCTGCGGCCCAGGGCCGTGACACGCGCGTTGGCATCAATGGGCGGGCGGTCGGTGTAGGTGACGCTGCCGTCGGGCCGCACCACCTTGTACTGGGCCAGCGCCGGCAACACCGTCAGGGCGGCCAGGGCCAGCAGCATCGGGCGCAGCGGGGATGTCTTCATGGCGTCGCTCCGAGCAGGGGTGGCTTGGGGAGCCGGGCCTTCAGGCCAGGCCCTGGTGGCGCAGCATAGCGTCCAGGCTGGGGTCGCGCCCACGGAAGGCGCGGAAGCTGTCCAGCGCCGGCCGGCTGCCGCCGACTTCGAGGATCTGTTCACGGAAGCGTGCACCCGTGGCGGGGTCGAAGATGCCGGCCTCCTCGAAGGCGCTGTAGGCGTCGGCCGACAGCACTTCGGCCCAGGCGTAGCCGTAGTAGCCGGCTGCATAACCGCCGTCGAAGATGTGCGTGAAGCTCGCCGGGTAGCGCAGGAAAGGCGGCGCGCGCATGGGTTGGACCTCGGCGTTGACTTCGTCGGCCACGGCCTGTACGCGCTGGGCGACGCCGGCCTCGCTGTGCAGGCGCATGTCGAGCAGAGAAAACTCGCACTGGCGCAGCAGCTGCAGCCCGCTCTGGAAGTGGCGCGCGGCCAGCATGCGGTCGAACAGGGTGCGCGGCAGCGGTTGGCCGGTCTGCAGGTGGCTCGTGAGGCGCTGCAGCACGTCCCATTCCCAGCAGAAGTTCTCCATGAACTGGCTGGGCAGCTCCACCGCGTCGCCTTCGACACCGCTGATGCCGGCCACCGAGAGTTCATCCACCTGAGTCAGCATGTGGTGCAGGCCGTGGCCGAACTCGTGGAACAGGGTGGTCAGCTCGTCGAAGCTCAGCAGCGCCGGCTGTGCGGCCACCGGCGGCGCGAAATTGCACACCAGGTGCGCCACCGGCAGTTGCAGGCCGCCTTCAGGGCGCTTCCAGCGCGAGCGGCTGTCGTCCATCCAGGCGCCGCCCTGCTTGCCGCTGCGGGCGTAGGGGTCGAGGTAGAACGCGGCCAGCGCGCGCTCGCCGCGCCAGACGGTGTAGTAGCGCACGCTGTCATGCCACACGGGTGCCTCGTCGCGGCGGATGGCCACGCCGAACAGCGTCTCCACCAGCTGGAACAGGCCTTCCAGCACCCGCGGCTCGGTGAGGTACTCCTTCACCTCCTGGCTGCTGAAGGCGTAGCGGGCTTCCTTGAGCTTTTCGCTGGCCCAGGCGCGGTCCCAGGCCTCCAGGTCGGCCAGGCCCAGATCGCGGGCAGCGAACTCGCGCAGTTCGGCGAGCTCGCGCTCGGCGTAGGGGCGGGCGCGGTGCGCCAGGTCGCGCACGAAGGCCAGCACCTCGGCCGGCGTGTGGGCCATCTTGGGTACCAGCGCCATCTGCGCGTAGCTGGCGTGGCCCAGCAGGGCGGCTTCTTCGGCACGCAGGGCCAGCAGTTCGGCCATCAAGGGCGTGTTGTCGCGTTCGGCCGGGCCCAGCTCGCTGGCGCGTGTGCTGTTTGCGCGGTACATCTGTTCGCGCAGGGCGCGGTCGTCCGCGAACTGCAGCACGGGTGTGTAGCAGGGCGACTGCAGCGTGAGGCGGCAGCCTTCCACGCCCGCCGCCCGGGCCGTGGCACGCGCCGCGTCGACCACGTCGGCCGGCAGCCCGGCCAGGCGCTCTTCCGGCACGTCCAGCGTGTAGGCGTCGGTGGCGTCGAGCACGTTCTCGCCGAACTTCTGTGCCAGCGCGCCGGCGCGGTCCTGAATCGCGGCGTAGCGGGCCTTGGCCAGGCCCTGCAGCTCGGCACCGCCCAGCACGAAGTCGCGCAGCGTGTGGGCCAGCGCCTGGCGCTGGGCCGCCGTCATGCGCGCCGCGCCGGGGCCAGCGGCCACGGCCTTGTACTTCGCGTACAGGCGCTCGTCGGCGCCCATGCGGGTGCCGAAATCGATGATGCGCGGCAGGCACTCGCCATGCGCGGCGCGCAGCTCTGGCGTGTCCATCACCATCTGCAGGTGGTTGACGTGGGCCCAGGCGCGGTAGAGGCGCTCCACCGGCACGTCCAGCACCAGCGACAGCGCATCGTGGTCGGGGGCCACGTCGGGGCCGACGGCGCGTTCGAGCGCCGCTTCGGCGTCGGCCAGCAACTGCTCGATCGCCGGCTTGACGTGTTCGGGCCGTATCGTGGCAAAGGGCGTGGGCTCGATGCCGGCGAGCAGGGGGTTCGCGTTCATGCCGCCGCCTCGGCCGCCTGCAGGGTGTTCACCAGCAACATCGTGATCGTCATCGGCCCGACGCCACCCGGCACCGGGGTGATGTGCCCGGCCACCTCGCGCACGCCGGCGAAGTCGACGTCGCCGCAGAGCTTGCCTTCGTCGTTCCGGTTCATGCCGACGTCGATGACGACGGCGCCGGGTTTGACCATGTCGGCGGTGAGCGTGTTGCGCCGTCCCACGGCCACCACCACCACGTCGGCCTCGCGTGTGTGGGCGGCGATGTCGGGCGTGGCGCTGTGGCAGACGGTGACGGTGGCATTTGCCTGCAGCAGCAGCAGCGCCATCGGCTTGCCCACGGTGTTGCTGCGGCCGATGACGACGGCGCGTTGGCCCTTCAGCTCGATGCCGGTGCTCTCGATCAGCTTCATGCAGCCGAACGGCGTGGCCGGCCGCAGGCCGGGCAGGCCGGCCATCAGCGAACCGGCGCTGTGCACCGAGAAGCCGTCGACGTCCTTGCTGGTGTGAATGGCCTCGATGACCTTGTGCGGGTCGATGTGCCTGGGCAGCGGCATCTGCACCAGGATGCCGTGGATGGCCGGGTCGGCATTCAGGGCCGCGATGCGCGCCAGCAGTTCGGCCTGGCTCAGCGTGGCCTCGTACTTCTCCAGCACCGAGTGCAGCCCGTGCTCCTGGCAGGCCTTGACCTTGTTGCGCACGTACACGGCGCTGGCCGGGTCTTCACCCACGAGGATGACCGCCAGCCCCGGCTTGCGGCCGCGCGCCGTGAGCGCGGCTGCGCGCTCGGCCACCTGGGCCCGGATCTGAGTGGACAGCTTGATGCCGTCGATCAACTGCGCTGCCATCGCGATGCCCGCGGGCCTTGTTTCAGGCGCGCTGCTGGGCGCCCAGTGCGATCTTCAGCAGGTCGGCGACGGTGTTGGCATTCAGCTTTTCCATGATGTTGGCGCGGTGCGCCTCCACCGTCTTGATGCTGATGCCCAGGTCGTCGGCGATCTGCTTGTTCAGGCGGCCGGCGACGATGCGCTCCAGCACCTGGGCCTCACGGGTGGTCAGGCGCGACAGCAGGGCGTCGCGGCTGGCCTGTTCCTGGTGCTGGCTGAAGGCCTGGCGCGCCTGGTCGAGCATGCGCTCCACCAGGCCCAGCAGTTCTTCTTCCTTGAAGGGCTTCTCGATGAAGTCCATCGCGCCCTTCTTCATCGTCGTCACGGCCATCGGCACGTCGCCGTGGCCGGTGATGAAGACCACGGGCAGCGGGCTCTTGCGTTCGATCAGGCGGTCCTGCAGTTCGAGGCCGCTCATGCCGTCCATGCGGATGTCGGCGATCAGGCAGGCCACTTCGCGAGGATCGAAGCGCGACAGGAACGATTCCGAGGAATCGAAGCACTTGACGCGGTAATCCTTGCCTTCCAGCAACCACTGCAGGGAATCTCGCACGGCCTCGTCGTCATCGACGACGTAGACGGTGCCTTTCTTCGGGATCAGGCTCATTCGGCGAAGGCGCAGGTCTTAAGGGTTGGTGGAGATCTCGCCTTCGGCCGGGCTGGCTGCGGGATCGACGCGGTGCTGGGTTTCCACGGGCAGCGTGAAGGAAAAACGGCAGCCCACGGCCAACGCGCCATTGTAGAGGTTCTGGGCCCTCATCCGGCCACGGTGCGACTCGATGATCGAGCGGCACAGCGACAGGCCGATGCCCAGGCCTTCGGCCTTGGTGGAGAAGAAGGCTTCGTAGAGGCGGCCTATCACTTCGTCCTTGATGCCCGGGCCCATGTCGGTGACGCTGAACTCGATCACGCCGCCTTCTTCGGGCGTGTGGCGCGGCACCACGCGCAGCTCGATGTGGCGGCGCTGCGGTGGCAGCTGCGCGCTGTCGATGGCCTCGGCCGCGTTCTTCAGCAGGTTCAGCAGCACCTGCTCGATGAGGATGGGGTCGACCTGGATGTCGGGCAGGCGCTGCGCCACGTAGGTGTGGATGGCCACGTTGCGCCGCCGCAGCTCGATGCCGGCCAGCTCGACTGCGTCCTCGACGATCTGCCGCGCCTGCGAGGCCTGGCGCTGCGGCTCGCTGCGTTTCACGAAGCTGCGGATGCGGTGGATGATCTGCCCGGCCCGTTCGGCCTGGCGCGCCGTCTTCTGCAGCGCGGCGATCAGGTCGTCGGGCTTGATCGAGTCGGCCTTCACGCGCGAGACCATGCCGTTGCAGTAGTTGGTGATGGCCGTCAGCGGCTGGTTCAGCTCGTGCGCCACCGAAGACGCCATCTCGCCCATGGTCACGAGCCGGCTCGTCACCTGGGCCTTCTCGGCCTGCACCGCGGCCTGCTCTTCGGCGCGCAGGCGGGCGGTGATGTCGGTGGCGATCAGCATCTGCGCCAGGCGGCCGTCGGTCCACTGCAGGTAGCGCGCGCGCACGTCGAACCACTTCTGCAGCGACTCGACAAACACCTCACGCGGGGAGGTGCCGCTTTCGGTGAGTTCCTGGGTCGGCAGGCCCGACAGGCCGTCCACCTCGTCCCCGCTGTCGCCGGCATAGGGCACCGCGCCCACCACGCCGCCAGCCATCTGCTGGTGGCCGCGCGCGTCGGCGCCGAACCAAAGCCGGTAGCTGCGGTTGACGAACAACAGCTCGCCCTGCTGCACCGACAGCACCGAAACGCTGGCATCCAGCCCTTCCAGCACCGTGGTGAAGCGTTCATGGCTGGCACTCAGCTGGTCGCGGATGCGCTTGGCCTCGGTGATGTTGGTGATGCTGGTCATCCAGCCCGTCTGCTGGCCCTTGGGGTCGATCAGCGGGCTCACGTACATGCGCGCATCGAACACGCTGCCGTCCTTGCGCATCACCTTCACTTCAATGCCGCCGCTGGGGCTGCGGCCCTGCAGCTCCTGCTGCAGCAGGCGGCCGTTCTCTTCCACGCGCTCGGGCGGCCAGTAGGGGTAGGGCGGCAACCGTCCGACGAGCTCGGCGCTCGCAAAACCCGTCATCTGGCAGAAGGCGGCGTTGACGTAGGTGATACGGCCTTCCAGGTCCATCGCGCGCATGCCGGTGGGCATGGAGTTCTCCATCGCGCGGCGGAAGTTCATTTCCTGCACGAGTACGCCCTGGATCTGGCTGCGCCGGCGCATGTGGCGCCAGGTGCCCAGCAGCATCCAGAGCGTGAGCACCGAGAGCGCCACCGACATCCAGAACAGCGTGTTGTTGACCAGGCCGATGCTGGTGCGCCAGCCCTGGCCGCGCAGAACCAGGCCGTTGAGCGAAGGCGTCAGCGGCACGTCGCTGAAGATCGGCGCGCGCCGCCCGGCCTGCCCCGGCATGGGGGTGACGGTGGCGGCCAGCACGGCCTGGTTCTCGCCGACGACCGAGATCAGGTGGCGCTGCGCCACGTCGGCCGGCACGAAGTGGCGCACCAGGGCTTCCACCGAGTACTCGACGATCAGCACGCCGGCGAAGGCGTTGCGTTCGACCAGCGGAATGTGCAGCTGGAACACCGCCGTGCCCGTGGGGTCGGCAAAGCCGCGCGAGTAGGTGGGTGAGCGGCTGTCGCGCGCCGCCTTGAAGGTGTTCTCGGGCTCGCTGGCCTGGCCATTCACGGGCAGCGAAGGTTCGGGTGGCGCGCCCAGTGCGGTGACGTGATAGAGCATGGCCCAGTGGCTGGCGCGAGCCTTGCGTGCGGGGTCGAGCCAGGTGATGTGGGTGATCTCGGGCCGCTCGCGCGCAAAGGCCGCGGCCTGGCCGACGAACTCGTCGGGGTCGGTGACCTTGGCCACCAGCTCGCGCGCCATGCGCACCAGGGCTTCCTGGTTCTGGATCAGACGCAGGCCGATCTGCTGCTGCGTGATCTCGGTGTCGCGCTTGACAGATTCGCTTTCGCGCTCGATTTCCTCGTTGCGCAAGTACCAGAAGGCGGAAATGATCGCCGCCAGGAACAGCAGCACCGACAGCAGCGGCCCGAGCGTGGCGAAGCGGTCCTGGCGCGCGGGCGACTGGCGCCGCCACCAGCGCCCGAAGACGCGTTTGACGGCAGGCAGGGGGGCCGGCAGCGGGGGTTGCAGGGTCGACGGGGTGTCGAAAGACGACTCGGGCGGCGGCGGCATGGCGGGATTATCGATGGCACGGCCCGACGCCCCCGAACGTTGCGCATTGTGAGATGGAGAAGCACTATTTGAAATTATCTTGAGTTGTGCGACACTGCCGCCGCTCGAAAAAACCGACCAGACAGGAGACAAAGCATGTCCGCATTGCCGGAGCCTTTCCTCGGCGCAGCCGCCAACGACACCGACGCGCAGGAAACCCGCGAATGGCTGGATGCCCTCTCGGGCGTCATCGGTGCCGAAGGGGCCGAGCGCGCCCACTTCCTGCTGGAGCAACTGCTCGAGCACGCGCGCCAGAACAACATCGACATGCCGTTCTCGGCCAACACCGGGTACGTCAACACCATCCCGCCCGAGCAGGAAGAGCGCAGCCCCGGCAACCTGGAACTGGAAGGCCGCCTGCGCGCCTACATGCGCTGGAACGCGATGGCGCTGGTGGTCAAGGCCAACCGCCTGCACCCCGAAGACGGCGGTGACCTGGGCGGCCACATCAGCAGCTTTGCCAGCGTGGCGCACATGTTCGCCGCCGGCTTCAACCACTTCTGGCATGCCGACAGCGAAGGGCACGGCGGCGACCTGCTCTACATCCAGGGCCACAGCGCGCCCGGCATCTACGCCCGCGCTTTCCTGGAAGGCCGCATCACCGAAGAGCAGATGCTCAACTTCCGCCAGGAAACCGGCGGCAAGGGCCTATCCAGCTACCCGCACCCCAAGCTGATGCCGGAGTTCTGGCAGTTCCCCACCGTCTCGATGGGCCTGGGCCCCTTGATGGCCATCTACCAGGCGCGTTTCCTGAAGTACCTGCATGCGCGCGGCATCGCCGACACCGCCAACCGCAAGGTCTGGGTGTTCTGCGGCGACGGCGAGATGGACGAGCCCGAGTCGCTTGGCGCCATCGGCCTGGCGGCGCGCGAGAAGCTCGACAACCTGATCTTCGTCATCAACTGCAACCTGCAGCGCCTGGACGGCCCGGTGCGCGGCAACGG
>CAYREA010000113.1:0-15072 GCA_964423075.1 uncultured Rubrivivax sp.
TCAGGCGGTGGATCTGGTCGCGGTCCAGCGGCGTGATGAAGGTGCGGTGCAGCAGCCGGTGCACCTCGGCCGTGATCTTGTCGGCAGCCCGCTCGCTGGCGCCCACCGCGGCGGCATGGCGTTCGCGTTCGGCCACGTCGCCGTAGTTCTGCACCATGGCCAGGAATGAGCGCGCGCCCTCGGCGATGTGTTTGCCGTGCTCGTTGAACAGCTCGAAGAAGTTGCCATCGCGCGGCAGCAGCTTGCCGAAGACCATAGTCACCCCGGTTGTCACCGATTCGTCATCGGTTTGTCACACGGGGATTCTATGGGCCGAAAGGACTACGACCTGAAGATGAAGTAGACCGCGCCCACGAGGCACAGGCCGGCCCAGAGGTAGTCCCACTTCAGCGGCTGCTGCATGTAGACCACCGCGAAAGGCACGAACACCGCCAGCGTGATGACCTCCTGCGCGATCTTCAGCTGCGCCAGCGTGTAGCCGCCGGCGTAGCCGATGCGGTTGGCCGGCACCTGCAGAAGGTATTCGAAGAGCGCGATGCCCCAGCTGATCAGCGCGGCCACCAGCCAGGGCCGGCCGCCCAGGCTCTTGAGGTGGCCGTACCAGGCGAAGGTCATGAAGATGTTGGACAGCACCAGCAGCCCGAAGGTCTGCACAGACAGCGGCAACTGGCTCAGGTTCATGGCGTCAGCTTCTCCAGGGCCTGGTCGGTGATGGCGGCGGCCAGGGCGTCCACCGCGCCGTGGCCGGGCCACTGCAGGCCGGGCGCAATCTCGGCCAGCGGCCGCAGCACGAAGGCGCGCTCGTGGCCGCGCGGGTGCGGCAGCGTCAGCACGGGGTCGGCGCTGCAGATGTCGCCGTGCAGCAGCAGGTCGAGGTCGAGCGTGCGCGGCGCGTTGCGGTAGGGGCGCTGGCGACCATGTTCGTCCTCAACGGCCTGCAGGGCGCGAAGCAGCGCCAGCGGGTTGAGCGCCGTCGACAGCTCGGCCACCGCGTTGACGAAGTCGGGCCCGCCCGCATCCACCGGCGCCGAGCGGTAGAGCGACGAACTGCGCAGCAGCTGCGTCTGCGGCAGCGCCGCGATGCGTTCCAGCGCTTGCCGCAGCGTGGCCTGCGCGTCGCCGAGGTTGGCCCCGAGGCCGACGTAGGCGCGCTGCAGCCCGGTCACGGCGCGGCCGGCGCCGCGCCCTCGCCGCCACCTGCAGGACGCCGGCGGCGGCGCCGGCGCTTGCGTGGGGCCGCTGCGGCATCACCGGCCGCCGCCTCGGGCTCTGCCTCTGCCGTGTCGTCGTTCACCGCGCCGGGCGCGCCGGACGCAGCCGGCACGCGGCGCGGCTTGGCGTGCGACGACGCACGCAGGTCTTCCAGCATCGCTTCACGGTCTTCTTCGTTGCCCAGGTGGAAGTCTTCCCACCACTCGGCCAGTTCGACCGGCACGTCGCCGCAGTCGGCGCGCAGGCGCAGGAAGTCGTAGCCGGCGCGGAAGCGCACCTGGTTGATCAGCGTGGTGGCGCCATTCACCGTGCGGCGTTCGAAGCGCGGCTGCATGAGCCAGATCTCGCGCATGTCGGCAGCCAGCTTGCCGCGGCCCGAGATGTCGCCGATGCGCGCGTCGAAGACGGCATCCACCGCCTGCTGCAGCGCCGGGAACGGGCTCTCGCCGCTGGCGCGCAGCGCGCTCCAACGCTCCTGCACGTCGTGCCACAGCATGCAGGCCAGCATGTAGCTGGGGGCCACGGCGCGGCCTTCGGCCACGCGCTTGTCGGTGTCTTCCAGTGCCAGGCGCACGAACTTCTCGCGTGCCGGGTCGGGCTTGCTCGGCGCGAGCGCGGCGTCCAGCACCGGGAACACGCCGTCCTTGCCGCCGATGAGCCGAAAGCGCCGCAGCTGCTCGATGCTGGCCAGCGCATGGCCCGTCTGCATCAGCTTGATCATCTCGTCGAACAGGCGCGAGATGGGCACGTTGGCCAGCAGCGGCGCCGTCTGCGCGATGGGCTTCAGCGTCGAAGGCTCGAGGTCGAAGCCCAGCTTGGCCGCGAAGCGCACCACGCGGATGATGCGCACCGGGTCTTCGCGGTAGCGGGTCTCGGGGTCGCCGATCATGCGCAGGCGGCGCGCGCGCACGTCGGCAAAACCGTCGTGGTAGTCGACCACGGTCTGCGTCACCGGGTCGTAGTACATGGCGTTGATCGTGAAGTCGCGCCGCGCGGCGTCTTCGATCTGCGGGCCCCAGACGTTGTCGCGCAGCACGCGGCCTTCGGCATCCACCACGTGCTTCTTGTCGGCGATCTCGCCCTTGCTGGTCTTCTCGTTGCCCGGCACCTGGTCGGCAGCGGCCGCGTCCATGTAGGCGCGGAAGGTGCTGACCTCGATGGTCTCGTGCTCGCGCCCGCGGCCGAACACCACATGCACCAGGCGGAAGCGGCGGCCGATGATGAAGGCGCGCCGGAACAGCGCCTTCACTTGCTCGGGCGTGGCGTTGGTGGCGACGTCGAAATCCTTGGGCCGCATGCCGGCCAGCAGGTCGCGCACGGCGCCGCCGACGATGTAGGCCTCGTAGCCCGCATCCTTCAGCGTCTTCACGACGCGCACGGCGTTGGCGTCAAGCAGAGCGGCGTCGATGCGGTGCTGCTCGGCCGCAATCTCGACCCGCTTGCCGACGGGGATGACGGGCACGGCCGGCGCCGGCGGCGTGGGCGGGGACTTGGGCTCGCCCTTGCCGAGCAGGCGGCTGATGAACTTCTTGATCATGTGAAAAGCTTCAGGACGGGCCAGCCGCGTTGCAACGCGATGCGCTCGAGCGCGGGGCCGGGGTTGGTGGCCACGGGTTCGCTGACGCGCTCGAGCAGCGGCAGGTCATTGGTGGAATCGCTGTAGAAGATGCTGCGTGGAAAAGCATCGAGGGTGCGGCCGCTCTGGGCCAGCCAGTCGCGCACGCGCTCGACCTTGCCTTCGCGGAAGGAAGGTGTGCCCGCGATGCGGCCGGTGACGCGGCCGCCTGCATCACGCTCCAGGTCGGTAGCGATCAGCGTCTGCACGCCGAACAGCCGCGCGATGGGCCGCGTGACGAAGTCGTTGGTGGCCGTGACCACCGCCACCTCGTCGCCGGCGTCGACGTGGCGCTGCACCAGCGCCAGCGCCTGCGGGTGCAGCATCGGGCGCACCACGCGGTCGAGGAAGGCCTCGGTGGCGCTATCGAGTTCCGCCGCCGACCGTTCGCGCCAGGGTGCGGTGGCGAAATCGACGTAGGCCTTGATGTCGAGGCTGCCTGCCAGGTAGTCCTGGTAGAAACCGTCGTTGCGGCGCTTGAAATCAGCCGCATCGGCCCAGCCGAGTTCGATCACGAACTCGCCGAAGGCGTGGTCGCTGTCCTTGGGGATCAGCGTACCGTCCAGGTCGAACAGGGCCAGGTTCATGCCGGGCTCACCTCATGCCCTTCCTCGGCCAGCATGGCCTTGAGCAGCGGCACGGTGACGCGGCGGCCACGCGACATCGAGTACTCGTCCAGGCGCTGCACCAGGCGCATCAGGAAGCTCAGGTCGCGCGGGAAGTGGTTCAGCAGATGGTCCATCACTTCATCGGGCAGCATCACGCCGCGCGCATCGCCCTCGCGGCGCAGCGCGGCGCGCGCCTCGGCGTCGCTGGGCGCCTGCAGCGCGAAGACATGGCCCCAGGCCAGGCGGGTGCGCAGGTCGTCGCGCAGCGGCAGGTCCACCGGAGGCAGGCGGCCGGCGGCGGCCACCTGCACGCCCTGCGTGGTGGCGTCGACGAAGACGGCGAAGGCCGCGTGCTGGGCGTCTACGTCCAGCAGCTCGCAGCGGTCGAAGACCACCGCAGCCCAGCCGGCCGACAGCACCCAGGGCAGGCGGTCTTGGGCGTCGAACCAGCCCACGCGCTGGCCCTGTACCTCGCAGCGCGCGGCCCAGGCCCGCAGCAGGTGGGTTTTGCCGCTGCCCGCCGGGCCCCACAGGTACACCGGCGCGGCCGGCGGCTGCAGGGCGCGCAGATGGACCAGCGCGGGCGCGTTGGCGCCGGGCACGAAGTTGTCGAAGGTGGGCTCCGGCGCAGCGAAGATGGGTAGCGGGATCTGCTTCATGCGGCCGTCAATGCCCGCCGCGTCGCCAGGACGCCAGTTCACGCCGCAGCGCCGACGCGTCCTTGGCGTCGGGCCGGTGCTGCAGGTACGTGGACAACTCCTCCGCCGCCTGCCCGCGCCGGCCCAGCTGGGCCAGCACCAGGGCGTGGTCGCGCCGCTCGTCCCAGTCCTGCGGCAGCAGGATCACCAGGCGCTGCAGCACCGACGCCAAGCGCGGCCAGTCATGGGCGCTGCGGTAGATCTCTTTCAGGTTGCGCAGCAGCCGTGCGATGACGTCGCGCGCCGGCGCCGACTGCAGGAACAGGCCCAGCGGCGCTTCGTCGTCGCCCGTCAGCCCATGCTGGCGGCGGTAGGGGGCCAGACGCTCTTCGAGTTCCTCGCGGCCGAGCGAGCGGCCGGTGAAGGGATCGATCACCACCTCGCCGCGCGGCATGTGCAGCTTGACGAGGAAATGGCCGGGGAAACTGACGCCGCTGGCCTGCAGGCCGAGCTGGTTGGCGATCTCGACGTAAACCAGGGCCAGCGTGAGGGGGATGCCACGGCGCGTCTTCAGCACCTCGGGCACCGAGCTGTTGCGGCGGTCGTAGTAGTCGTTGACGTTGCCGGCAAAACCCAGCTCGTGGAAGAAGTACTGGTTGAGCAGGCGCAGGCGCTGCAGCGGCGCGGCGTCGGCAGGCACGCGCTGGCGCAGGCGCTCGGCCAGTTCGTCCACCTGGGCCAGCACACCCTGCACGTCCAGGCCCGGGGCTTCGTCCTGCGCCACGGCCACGGCGGCTTCCAGCACCGAGAAGCTGGCGTCGTCGGCCACCAGGGCGGCAAAGTAGTCCAGCGCCGTGGGGGCTTCGAAGTGCAGGGATCCGGCCATCGCCTGAAAGTGTAGGTCAGCCGCGGCGCGCGAACTGCCGCGGCCGCAGCCCGCAGGCGGCCAGCACGGCAAAGTAGAGCAGCGCCACCCCGCCCAGCACACCCGCCACGGCGGCGGCGCGCAGGCCCCATTGAGCCTGCAGGCCGATCCAGTCGATGCCCCGCGCAGCCCAGGCCAGGGCCGCGCCCAGCGCCACGTTGGCCAGGACCACGCGCCAGGCAAAGCCGATCCAGCCCGGCTGTGGCTGGTAGACACCACGGCGCAGCAGGCCGGCCAGCAGCAGCGATGCGTTCACCAGCGCGGCCAGGCCGATGGACAGCGCCAGGCCGGCATGCCCCAGCCAGGGCACCAGCACCAGGTTCATCAGCTGCGTGGCGATGAGGATGCCGATGGCGATCTTCACCGGCGTCTTCACGTCCTGGCGCGCGAAGAAGGCTGGCGCCAGCACCTTGATGGCGACGATGCCCAGCAGGCCCACGCCGTAGCCACGCAGCGCCAGCACCGTCATCGCCACGTCGTGGGCCTTGAACTCGCCGATGTGGAACAGCACCGTCACCAGGCCCACCGGGAAGATCAGCAGCGCCAGCGCGCAGGGCAGCGCCAGCAGCAGCACCAGGCGCATGCCCCAGTCGAGCATGGCCGAATAGGCGGCGCCATCCTGCCGCGCCTGCGCGGCCGACAGCTGCGGCAGCAGCACCACGCCCAGGGCCACGCCCAGCAGCGCGGTGGGGAACTCCATCAGCCGGTCGGCATAGGTCAGCCAGGACACCGCACCCACCCCCACGTGCGAGGCGATCTGGGTGTTGATCAGCAGCGAGATCTGCGCCACCGACACCCCCAGCAGCGCCGGCGCCATCTGGTGCAGGATGCGGCCCACGCCGGGGTGGCGCCAGGCGGCTGCGATGGACTTCGGCGACAGGCCCAGGCGCGGCGTGCAGCCGATGGCCGCCAGCGCCGGCAACTGCACCAGCGCCTGCAGCACACCGCCGAGCATCACGCCGAATGCCAGCGCGTAGACGGGCTCGATGCCCTTCCTGGCCAGCCAGGGCGCGCCCCACCACGCCGCGCCTATGACGCACAGGTTCAGCAGCACCGGCGTCACGGCCGGCACGGCGAAGCGCTTCCAGGTGTTCAGCACGCCGGCCGCCAGCGCCACCAGCGACATGAAGCCGATGTAGGGGAACATCCAGCGCGTCATCACCACGGCGGCGTCGAATCGCTCCAGGCCCGAGCCCATGGCCCATACCAGCAGCGGCGCCGCCAGCACGCCGGCCACGCAGGTGGCCAGCAGCACCCAGGCCAGCACGGTGGCCACGGCGTCGATGAGGCGGCGGGTGGCCTCGTCGCCGTCCTTCTCGCGCGTGGCCGCCAGCAGCGGCACGAAGGCCTGCGAGAAGGCCCCCTCGGCAAACAGCCGGCGGAACAGGTTGGGGATCCGGAAGGCGACGTTGAAGGCGTCGGTGACGCCGCTGGCACCGAAGCTGGCGGCGACCAGCTGTTCGCGCACGAGGCCGGTGATGCGCGACAGCAGCGTCAGCAGCGAAACGGAGAAGGCGGCCTTCAGGAGGTTCACGGATACAGGCGGTTCCCGGTGGGTGGGTGGTCGACAGGCAAACCGGGGATGCTATACTCGACGGTCTTTGCACCCCCTGCATACGCATACAGCATGGCCACTTCGTCCAAAGCCAAGAAGAAAACCGTTCGCCTCGCCTCCGGCCGCAAGCGCGCCCGCCAGGACGTGGTGCTGAACGCCGCCAACACCTCGCTGCGCTCGCGTTTCCGCACCGTGGTGAAGAACGTCCAGAAGGCCGTTCTCGGTGGTGACAAGGCCAAGGCCACCGACAACTTCAAGACTGCCCAGAGCGTGATCGACTCGGTTGCCGACAAGGGCATCTTCCACAAGAACAAGGCGGCTCGCCTGAAGAGCCGCCTCGCCGCCAAGGTCAAGGCCTTGGCGCTGGCGGCCTGACCGCCCAGACCGCATCAGGGTGCAATTCTCGACAAAGGGCCTGCGCAAGCAGGCCCTTTTTCATGGGCTGGCCGGGATCTCGGCCACATTCAGCTGGTTATCGCGGGCGAAGTTCATCACGAAGTCCCAGGCCATGGGCTCGATGTCGCGCAGCGCCTCGTTGACGATCACGCACTTCACGCCGTCCACCACCTGCGGGATGCAGTAGGGCGAGTAGCCGATGAAGGCACCGATGCCACCGGCGCCGCCGCCCGGGCGGAAACACGACATCGCTCCGGCCAGGCGCTCAGACCAGTCGCTGGGGCGGAAGGTGCGTCCTTCGAGCGTGACGCCCTGGATCTTGTACTGGCGGGTCTTGGGTGCCGTCATCGCAGGACGCATTGTGCCTTGGGTTTGCTGCGTCGCAGCATGCATGATTCGCGCCTGAGATGCCGGTCCTGACGGTGTCATCGTCAGGCTGGCAGCGACCTTTAGAATTGGTCGCCGGCCGGTGCGTGACAGAAACGTCGCCACCGGCCCGCTTGTCTTGAGCCAGCCCCAACGCCCGCAGAAGGACCCGACCGATGAACGCTCCCGAGCCCGCCGTCGTCTCCGACATCACCCGGCCGATGCCGCATGTGATGAACACCTATGGCCGCCTGCCCATCGCGCTGTCGCATGGCAAGGGCTGCTGGGTGTGGGACACGCAGGGCCGACGTTACCTGGACGGCCTGGGCGGCATCGCCGTCAACACCCTGGGCCACGGCCACCCGAAGCTGGTGCCGGCGCTGCAGGAGCAGGTGGCCAAGATGATCCACTGCAGCAACTACTACGAGGTGCCGCTGCAGGAACAACTGGCCACCAAGCTGTGCGAGATCTCGGGCCTTTCGTCCGCGTTCTTCTGCAACTCGGGCCTGGAAGCCAACGAAGGCGCGCTGAAGATCGCGCGCAAGTTCGGCCACGACAAGGGCATCGAACGCCCCGAGATCATCGTCTACGAGAAGGCCTTCCACGGCCGCAGCATCGCCACCCTCTCGGCCACCGGCAACGTCAAGGTGCAGGCCGGCTTCGGCCCGCTGGTGGAAGGTTTCGTGCGTGTGCCGCTGAACGACCTGGCCGCGGTGGAACACCAGGCCCGCACCAACCCCAACGTGGTGGCCGTATTCCTGGAGGTGATCCAGGGCGAAGGCGGCGTCAACCAGTCGCGCGCCGACTACCTGCGCGGCCTGCGCCAGCTCTGCGACCAGCAGGACTGGCTGCTGATGCTGGACGAAGTGCAGTGCGGCCTGGGCCGCACCGGCAAGTGGTTCGCACACCAGTGGGCCGGCATCAAGCCCGACGTGATGCCGCTGGCCAAGGGCTTGTCGTCCGGCGTGCCGGTGGGCGCCATCGTGGTGGGTGAACGCGCGAAGAACGTGCTCGGCCCCGGCAACCACGGCACCACCTTCGGCGGCAACCCGCTGGCCATGCGCGCCGGCGTGGAGACGCTGCGCATCGTCGAGGAAGAAGGCCTGCTGGCCAACGCGGCGCGCGTGGGCGCCGTGTTGCGCAAGGCGCTGGAAGAAGGCCTGGCCGGCGAGAAGGGCGTGGTCGAATACCGCGGCGCCGGCCTGATGATCGGCATCGAGCTCGACCGCCCCTGCGGCGCCCTGCTCGGCCAGGCTGCCGAGGCCGGGCTGATGATCAGCGTCACGGCCGAACGCGTCATCCGCCTGCTGCCAGCGCTGATCCTCACCGAGGACGAGGCGCGCCAGATCGCCGCCATCCTGTGCCCCCTGGTCAAGCGCTTCCTGGCCCAGACCAAGGCGCCATGAAGCCGGGCCACTCGTTGATGAAGCACTTCCTGCAGTTCAAGGACTTCCGCGCCGAGGAATACGCCTACCTGTTCGAGCGCGCCCGCATCATCAAGACGCGCTTCAAGAACTACGAGAAGTACCAGCCGTTGACCGACCGCACGCTGGCCATGATCTTCGAGAAGGCCAGCACGCGCACCCGCGTGAGCTTCGAAGCCGGCATGTACCAGATGGGCGGCTCGGTGGTGCACCTCACCACCGGCGACAGCCAGCTCGGCCGCGCCGAGCCGGTGGAGGACAGCGCGCGCGTCATCAGCCGCATGGTCGACATCGTGATGATCCGCACCTACGAGCAGGCCAAGATCGAGGCCTTCGCGGCGCACTCGCGCGTGCCGGTGATCAACGGGCTCACGAACGAGTACCACCCCTGCCAGATCCTGGCCGACATCTTCACCTACATCGAGCAGCGCGGTTCGATCCAGGGCAAGGTGGTGGCCTGGGTGGGCGACGGCAACAACATGGCCAACACCTGGCTGCAGGCGGCCGAGATCCTGGGCTTCACGGTGCACGTCAGCACGCCCAGCGGTTACGAGGTGGATGCGAAGGTGGCCGGCATCCGCGACAGCAGTTGCTACAAGGTCTTCAACCACCCGCTGGAAGCCTGCGCGGGTGCGCACCTGGTCACCACCGACGTGTGGACCAGCATGGGCTACGAAGCCCAGAACGAGGAACGCCGCAAGGCCTTCGTCGACTGGTGCGTGGACGAGGAGATGATGGCCACCGCCCAGCCCGACGCGCTCTTCATGCACTGCCTGCCCGCGCACCGCGGCGAAGAGGTGACGGCCGAGGTCATCGACGGCCCGCAGAGCGTGGTGTGGGACGAAGCCGAGAACCGCCTGCACATGCAGAAAGCGCTGATGGAGTACCTGCTGCTCGGGCGCATCGGCTGAACATGGCGAGCGAACTGCACGCACTCATCGGCGACACCTCGGCCGACCTGCGCGACGAAGCCGCGCTGCGCGGCGTCTACAGCACCGGCCCCGGCGAAACCTCGCTGGCCAAGGTGGCCGATCACATCCACCCGCTGTACCGGCCCTACATCGAGGCCGCGCCCTTCGCCGTGCTGGCCACGCTGGGGCCCGAGGGTCTGGACACCTCGCCGCGCGGCGACGCACCGGGCTTCGTGCACGTCGCCGACGCACACACCCTGCTCTTGCCCGACCGCCGCGGCAACCAGCGCATCGACAGCCTGCGCAACATCACACACAACCCGCAGGTGGCGCTGCTGTTCCTGGTGCCCGGCGTGGGCGAGGCGCTGCGGGTCAACGGCACGGCGCGCATAAGCGCCCTGCCCGCGCTGTGCGACCGGTTTGCCGTCGACGGCAAGCCGCCGGCTTCGGTGCTGGTGATCACGGTGCGCAGCGTGTTCTTCCAGTGCGCGCGTGCCATCAAGCGCTCGGAACTGTGGAACCCGGCACGCCATGTGGCGCGCGAGGCGCTGCCGTCGCCGGGCAGCATCCTGCAGGCGCTGAGCCAGGTCGGCGTGGACGGCACGGCCTACGACAGCGCGCTGCAGGCGCGCCAGGCCTCAACGCTCTACTGAAGAAGCGCTGCGGCCTCAAGGCCGCGCGGCGGGTGCCGATATACGCGGGACCGAAACCGGTCAAGCCACCTGGACCCGCCGCATGTCCAACCCGCCCTCGCCCCCCAAACCGCGCCGCAAGCCCGAGCAGGAGGAGCGTCGCGCGCCGCGCGGCGCACCCGGCTCCATACGCTGGTTGCGCGGCCTGCTGAGCCGGCCGCTGGTGCTGGAGCGGCGGGGCCTGCAGTGGCACCTGGTGCTGGGCGACCGGCGCCAGGCCGGCGGCGTCGGGCGCCCGCCGACGCTGAACGAGGTGAACGAAGAGCTGCGCTCGCGGCTGATGGCGCAGGACGTGGACCGCGCTGCTCGCGTGATGCGCCATCTGGTCTTCGTGCACGACGAACTGCGCCGCAAGGGCTGGCGCGGCGTGGAAGCGCTGCCGGCCCAGGTGCTGGGCAAGGCCCTGGTGCAGGCGCAGATGCTGGCCAGCGACGAAGCCTCGCCGGTGCTGGCGCACACCGTCGAACGCCTGCATCTGATGCACGTGGGCGCCCAGCTGCGCGAGGAGCGCAAGGCCCACTCGCTGGCCGAAGGCACGGCGCGCGTAGAGGTGAGCGAAGCCACGCAGGAAGAGTTCGAGGAAACCGAACGCAGCTGGCTCGGCACCATGTCACCCGCGGCCATTCCGCCGCGCGGCGAGCCCGGGCGCGGCGCTCAGTAGGTGGCGCGCCCGCCGGTGATGTCGAACACGGCGCCGGTGGAGAAGGAACAGTCTTCGCTGGCGAGCCAGGCCACCATGGCCGCGATCTCTTCCACTTCGAGGAAGCGGCCCATGGGGATCTTGCCCAGCATGTAGTCGATGTGCTTCTGCGTCATCTGCTCGAACATGGCCGTCTTGGCCACCGCGGGCGTGATGGCGTTGACCAGCACGCCCTGCGTCGCCACTTCCTTCGCCAGGCTCTTGGTCAGCGCGATCAGCCCGGCCTTGCTGGCGCTGTAGTGCGAGGCATTGGGGTTGCCTTCCTTGCCGGCCACGCTGGCGATGTTGACGATGCGGCCGTAACGCTGGACCAGCATGCGCTGCACGACGTGGCGGCTGGTGAGATAGGGCGCGACCAGGTTGACCTCGATCACTCGGCGCCACACCACCGGGTCCAGCTCCCAGGTGGTGGCGTTGCCGCCGGTGATGCCGGCGTTGTTGACCAGGATGTCGATGCGGCCTTCGGTGGCCGCGGCCTTGGCCGTGGCCGCGGCCACAGCCGCGTCGTCGGTGAGTTCCACCACCTCGCCGCGCACCGGGCCGTGGGCCGAAAGCGCCGTGCAGGCTTCGTCGAGCCTGCCCTTGTCGATGTCCCAGATCACGGCGCGCGCACCGCTCTGCACCAGGCGCTGGGTGGTGGCATAGCCGATGCCCTGCGCGCCGCCGGTGATGACGGCCACGCGGCCCTTCAGGTCGATCTGGTTCATGCCTGGAGTCCTTTCAATGCCTCGGGCGTGTCTGCGCAGTCGGCGATGTACTGCCGGATGATGTCCTCGAAGCGGGCTTCGGGCTTCAGGCCCAGCGCGCCCGCGCGCGCCGCGCTGGCGCCCTTCGACCAGCCGGCCACGATGCCGGCAATGCGTTCGTCGCGCTTCATCTTCACGCGCGCGCGCACAGCAGGGCCGGCCACGGCTTCCAGCGCATCCAGCATCTGCTGCACCGTGATGTTCAGCGCCGGCAGGTTCAAGGCGGTGCGGCCGACGAAGGCCTCTCGGCTGGCTTCGTAGACGGTGATCAGGCCCTCCACCGTCGCGCGCGGCGAGGTGATGGGATGCGAGACGCTGGGGTCCACCGGCAGGTCGGCATCCACCCCCGCCAGCGGCTCGCGGATGATGCCGCTGAAGAAGGAACTGGCCGCGCCGTTGGGCCTGCCCGGGCGCACCGTCACCGTCATCAGGCGCGCCGCGCGGCCGTCGATGTAGCCCTTGCGCGTGTAGTCGGCGATCAGGTGTTCGCAGATCAGCTTCTGCGTGCCGTAGCTGGTCTGCGGCGTGGGCAGCGTGTGGTCGGCGACAAAGCCGGTCCAGGGCTGCGCCGGGTCGGGGCCGAACACGGCCACCGAGCTCGAGAACACCAGCTTGGTCGGTGCCTGCCCCTGCTGGCTGCGGTGGCGCAGCGCGTCCAGCAGCGCACGCGTGCTGTCCAGGTTGCTGCGCAGGCCGAGTTCGAAGTCGGCCTCGCATTCGCCCGACACCGCCGAGGCCAGGTGGAACACACCGTCGAAAGCCTCCTCGCGCAAGGCCTCGCAGGCCGCCAGCAGCGGGCTCACGCGGGCCTGCACACGCGGGTCGGCCAGCAGGGCGGCGCGCGGCGGCGCCAGGTCGGCCAGCACCAGTTGTTCGATGCGACGCCCGTCCAGCGTGCCACGCGCCAGCAGCGCTTGTGCCAGGCGCGTGCCGACAAAACCGGCGCCGCCGGTGATGAGCAGTTTCATGGGGCTTCCTTCACCAGTGCGCGCCGAAGGTGGTGCGCAGTTCATCGATCTGCGCCTGCGACAGCGGCGCGGCCTTGCCGCCCGCCAGCCGCCACAGGCGCGCGGTTTCTTCGAGTTCTTCGAGCGTGGCCATCGCCGCATCGGGCCCCTGGTGCCAGACGATGGGGCCGAGGCGGTCGCACAGCACGGCGCGCAACAGGGTGCCGGCCGCGCGCGCGTTCGTGATGGCCCGCGCCAGCCACTCGGCCACCGCAGGATCACCCGGCCGGTGGTAGGGCACGAGCGGCACGCGGCCGACCTTCATCACGAAATAGGGCGTGATGGGCGGCAGCACGGCATCGGCGCGCCAGACGCCCTTGAGCGTCAGCGCCACCAGTTCGGTGGCGTGGGTGTGCAGCACACAGCCGGCCTGCGGATCGGCCGCGTAGACCCGCCGGTGCAGCGCCAGGGTCTTGCTCGCCGGCGCACCGGCACTCTGCCGGCCGTCGGCGTCGACGCGGGCCAGCGTGGCGGGGTCCAGGAAGCCGAGGCAGGCGTCAGTGGGCGTGATCAGGAACCCGGCGCCGTCGGCCAGGCGCAGGCTGATGTTGCCGGCCGTGGCGTGCACGTACCCGCGCTCGAACAGCGAACGGCCGACGCGGCAGATCGCCTCGCGCTGCGCGCTGTCGTTCATGCAGACACCTCGGCCAGCGCCTCTTCGAAGAAGCGCGGCCCGCCGAAGTTGCCCGACTTCAGCGCCAGCCACAGCGGCCGGCCGCCGGCCTGCGTCCAGGGCACGCCCGGGCAGATGGCGGCCCCGATGCGCAACTGCTGCACCCCCAGCGCCTGCACCACGGCGCCCGAGGTCTCGCCGCCGGCCACCACCAGGCGCTGCACGCCCTGTGCCACCAGGCCTTGGGCGACGGCGGCCAGCGCCTGCTCGACCCGAGTGCCCGCGGCGGCCGCGCCCAGTTCGGCCTGCAAGGCTTTCAGCTCATCGGGTGCGACGGTGGCGTGCAGCAGCACGGGCCCGGCCGCGAGTTGCTCCCGCGCCCAGGCCAGGGCCTCGGCGACCACGGGCTGGCCCGCAGCGAGCGCGCGCGCGTCGATGGCGCGCGCCGGTCGCCCCGCCGCACGCCACGCCGCGACCTGCCCTTGTGTGGCCACCGAACAGGAACCGGCGATCACGGCCGCCGCGCCGGTCTGCACATCGAGCCGCGCTGCATCGCCGTCCAACTTCACCCAGCCGCGTTCGGCGTACAGCGCCGGCAGGCCCAGCGCCAGGCCCGAGCCCGCCACCAGCAGCGGCAGCTCGGCCGTGGCCGCGGCCAGCGTGCGCAGCTGCGCATTGCTCACCGCATCGGCGATGGCCATCACCACGCCCTCGTCCTGCAGGGCCGCGATGCGCTGCTGCGTGGCCGCGATACCCGCGGCGACATCGTCGTGTGCCAGCAGGCCCACGCGCTGCCGGCTCTGCGCCTGCAGCACACGCACGAGGTTGCTGTCGGTCATCGGCGTCAGGGGATGCTCGCGCATGCCCGAATCCGACAGCAGTTGGTCGCCCACGAACAGATGCCCGCGGTAGACGCTGCGGCCGTTCTCGGGGAAGGCCGGGCAGACGATGGTGAAGCTGGAGCCCAGCGCCGCCAGCAAGGCCTCGGCCACCGGGCCGATGTTGCCGGCGGGCGTGGAATCGAAGGTCGAGCAAACCTTGAAGTAGAAGCGCCGCGCGCCGGCCTGCTGCAACCAGCGCAGCGTGGCCAGCGACTGCGCCACCGCTTCGTCCACTGGCGCGGTGCGCGACTTCAGCGCCACCACGAGCGCCTCGGCCTGCGGGCCTGCCGACCCTTGCGGCACGCCCAGCCACTGCACCGTGCGCAGGCCGGCGCGCACCAGCATGCTGGCGACGTCGGTGGCGCCGGTGTAGTCGTCGGCGATCACGCCGAGGATGGGCGTGGTGTTCATGCGGCCGGCTTGGGCAGTTCCAGGCCCGCCAGATCGGCGTAGAACTTGATCACCGCGCTGTCGTCCTCGCCACCGCGCCCGGCGGCGGCCGTGGCCAGGTAGAGCTGGTGCGCCGTGGCCGCCAGCGGCAGCGGAAAGCCCATGGCACGCGCCGCGTCGAGCACGATGCCCAGGTCCTTGATGAAGATGTTCACGGCCGACAGCGGCGTGTAGTCGCCGTCCAGGATGTGCGGCACGCGGTTCTGGAACATCCAGCTGGAGCCGGCCGAGTTGCAGATCACTTCGTACAGCGAACGTGGGTCGGCGCCGGCGCGCAGGCCCAGCGCCATGGCCTCGCAGGCGGCGGCGATGTGCACGCCGGCCAGGTGCTGG
>CAYREA010000114.1:0-14902 GCA_964423075.1 uncultured Rubrivivax sp.
GCTCGCAGGAGATCGGCGAAATCACCGAGCTGATCTCCGACATTACCGAGCAGACCAACGTGCTGGCCCTGAACGCCGCCATCCAGGCGGCGAGCGCCGGTGAAGCGGGCCGGGGCTTCTCGGTGGTTGCCGAAGAAGTGCAGCGCCTGGCCGAACGCTCCGGCGACGCCACGCGGCAGATCGCGGCCATCGTCCGCACCATTCAGACCGACACCCAGGATGCCGTGGGCGCCATGGAGCGCAGCACGCAGGGCGTGGTGGAAGGGGCCCGGCTGTCGGACGCCGCCGGTACCGCACTGGGCGACATCGACCGCGTCACGCGCGAGCTGTCCGACCTGATTCAACGCATCTCGGTGGAAGCCTCGCGCGAAGCCGAATCGGCCAACGTGGTGGCCGCCAACATCCAGCACATCTTCGCGGTGACCGAGCAGACCTCGGAAGGCACGCGTTCCACCGCGCAGATGGTGCGTGAACTGTCGCGTACCGCCGAGGAACTGAAGGCCTCGGTGGCGCGATTCAAGATCGCCTGAACGGCACAAGGCTGCAACACACGATGGACAGCGCCATCAATCAAGGCCAGGCCGGCGACGACCTCAGCGCCCTGGCCTGGGTGCATGGCGAACTGCGCCGTTCGCTGGAGGCGGCCAACCGCGCCCTGCGCCGCTACCTGAAGGAAGCCGAGACCGCCAGCGCCAGCGAGGTCGACGCCGTCGACCCGGCGGTGCTGCGCACCGCGCGCAACCAGCTGCACCAGGGTGTGGGTGCGCTCGAACTGGTGGGCTTCCCCGCGGTGGCCAACGTGCTGCGCGCCAGCGAAGCCGCCGTGCAGCGCATGGTCAGCAAACCCGCCCTGGTGACGCCGGCGGCGGTGGACACGGTCGAGAAGGTGTCCTTCGCGCTGCTCGATTTCCTGTCGCGCCAGCTCGCGGGCAAGCCGATCTCGCCGGTGGCGCTGTTCCCGCAATACCGCGCCGTGCAGCAGCTGGCCGGTGCCGATCGCATCCACCCGGCCGACCTGTGGAAGATCGACTGGCAGTGGCACGAACTGCCGCCCGAACCCGGTGCCACGCCGCGCCATGCCGACGAAGAAGCGCGCGGCATGATGGAAACGCTGGTGCTGGGGCTGATGCGCAGCAGCGCCGGCACCGGCAGCACCGCCACGCTGAAGGCGCTCAGCGATCTCTGTGCCGACCTCTCGGCAGGCGCCCGCGCCTTCGGCGGCGCACCGCACCTCATCACCTTCTGGCAACTGGCCGCGGCCGCCTTCGAGGCGCAGGCCCAGGGCCTGCTGCCCGGCGACAACTACACCAAGCGCATCGCCTCGCGCCTGCTGGCACAGGTACGCCCGCGCGAAGGCTCGCCGCTGGAGGTGTCCGACCGCCTGGCCGCCGATCTGCTCTTCTTCTGCAGCCACGCGAAGGCGCCCGAGCCCGGACTGGGTCGCCAGGCGCCGCGCCTGGCCGCCGTGCGCAAGGTGTGGCAGCTGAAGTCGCAGCCCACCGCCGACTACGAAACCCCGCGCCTGGGTCGGTTCGACCCCGCGGTGCTGGTGCTGGCGCGCAAGCGCGTCGCCGCAGCCAAGGACTCCTGGTCGGCCGTGGCCGGCGGTGAACTGCACCGGCTGGCGGGCCTGCCCGAGCAGTTCTCGCTGGTGGGCGAATCGCTGCAGCGACTGCTGCCCGGCGGCGAGGGCCTGGCGGCCGCGCTGCAGGCGGCCGTCACCCGCACGGTGAACTCCGGTCTCGAGCCGCCGGCTCCGCTGGCCATGGAAGTGGCCACCGGCATCCTTTACCTCGACGCCTCGCTCGAAGACGGCGAGTTCGACCACCCCGAGCTGGCCGAAAGGGTGCAGCGCCTGTCGCAGCGCATCGACGCCGTGCGCGAAGGCGCCGAGCCGCAGCCGCTGGACGTGTGGATGGAGGAGCTGTACCGCCGCGTCAGCGACCGCCAGACCATGGGCAGCGTGGTGCAGGAGCTGCGCGCCTCGCTCTCCGAGGTCGAGAAGCAGATCGACCAGTACTTCCGCGATCCCTCGCAGCGCCAGCTGCTGATTCCCGTGCCGGCGCAGCTGAGTTCGATGCGCGGCGTGCTGTCGGTGCTGGGCCTGGACCAGGCCTCGGCCGCCGCCTTGCACATGCGCGACGACGTCGACGCGCTGGCGCAGACCGAGGTCGACCCGCAGCGTGCCGTGCAGACCGGCACCTTCGACCGCCTGGCCGACAACCTGGGCGCCCTGAGCTTCCTGATCGACATGCTCAGCGTGCAGCCCGCGCTGGCCAAGTCGCTGTTCCGCTTCGACCCTGCCACCGGCGCGCTGAGCGCGGTGATGGGCCAGACTGAGCGCACCTCGGCCTTCTCGGCCTTCGACGACACGGCGCCGGTCACCGTGCGCGAAGGCCCGCCGCCCTCGGTGCCGCTGCTCGACCAGCTGCGCGAACTGGCCGTGCTGGCCGCCAAGCCGGGCGTGTCCGACTTCGACATCGCGCAGCGCCTGGAGCAGCTGTCGCGCCAGGCCTTCGCGGCCGACCAGCCCGAGCTGGCTCGCCTGCTCGGCAGCGCCCAGATCGCGCTGCGCGACGGTGCCGACGAAGCCACCCGCGCCGGTGTGCGTGCCGATCTGGCCCAGGCCGTGGCTTCGCTGGCACCGCCGCCGGCGCCGGCCGAGCCCGCCAGCGCACCGGTGCCGGCGGCCCGCCCCGCGCCTGCCACCGGTGCCACCGGCCTCGAAGACGACGCCGAGATGCGCGACATCTTCATCGAGGAAGCGCAGGAGGTCATCGCCGACGCCCGCGCCGCGCTCGAGCGCCTGGCCGATGCACCCGACAACGCCACCGACCTCACCACCGTGCGGCGCGCCTTCCACACGCTCAAGGGCAGCTCGCGCATGGTGGGCCTGTCCGAGTACGGCGAAGGCGCCTGGGCCTGCGAGCAGCTGTACAACGCCCGCCTGGCCAGCGCGCCGCGCATGGACACCCCGCTGCGCCTGCTCAGCGGCGAGGCCCTGAACTACCTGGCCGGCTGGACCGACGCCATCGCCAACGGCCATTCGCGCGGCCACAACGCCGCCGACCTGGCGCGCGCCGCCGATGCGATGCGCCTGGATGGCACGCGGCTGCCGATCACGATGCCGGCCGGTGCCCCCACCGACATCGTGCTGCCGGCCCCCGCGCCGGCCCCGGTCGACGCGCCCGAGGCCGTGCTCGACCCGCACAAGATCAAGCTGCCGGTGCCCGGTGGCGAGACCACCGAGATCCTGCCGGCCGGCGCGCCGGTCGCGCCCGACTTCGACCTCGACCTGGCTGAACCCGAGGACGAAGACGCGCTGCCCGCCGACGGCACGATCCACGTGCCCGAGCCGCTGGCCGCACGCGTGCCCGACCTGCCGGCCGCCGCCGACCTCGATCTCGCGCCGCCCGCGCCGGCCCCCGCGCCCAGCTTCGACCTCGACCTGGCCGAACTGGGTGATGCCCAGGCGGTGCCGCTGCCCGATCTGCCGCTCGACGCCCCCTTCGACGCCGCGCTGCCTGGCACCGTGGCCGACGAGGTGCAACTCGAGCCGCTGCCGCAGGCCGATGCGGTGGAGATCAGCCTCGACGACCTGGATGCCGACTTCGTGCCTTCCGCCCTGGGTACGCTCACCGAGCGCACCGAGGTGCTGGAAGAGCGTCCGTTCCAGGAACTGGCCGAGCCGGTGGCCGATGCGGCGGCCGAGCCGCTGTCCATCGACCTCGACTTCACGCCGCCCGCGCCGCCTGCCGTCGAAGTTCCGGCCGAGGTGGCCGCTGCCGTGCCGGCGCCCGAGCCGGGGCCCGAGGACGACGACGAGCAGGTCAAGGTCATCGGCCCGCTGCGCATCGGCATCCCGCTCTTCAACATCTACCTCAACGAGGCCGACGAGCTGTCGCGCCGCCTCGTCACCGAGCTGGCCGAATGGGCGGTGGAAGCCGAACGCCACCCGGTGCCCGAGAGCAGCACGGCGCTGGCCCACTCGCTGGCCGGCAACTCGGCCACGGTGGGTTTTGCCGACCTGTCGGCGCTGGCCCGGGCCCTGGAACATGCGCTGATGCGCTCGCACAGCGTCGGTTTCGGCCGTGCCGGCGAGCCGGCGCTCTTCACCGACGCGGCCGACGAGATCCGCCGCCTGCTGCACCAGTTCGCCGCCGGTTTCCTGCGCGAGGTCGAGCCCGAGCTGATGGAGCGCCTGGCCGCGCACGAGCGGCTGCCGATGGACGTGCCGCCGCCGCCGCCGGCGCCGGGCCTGGCCGACGAGCTGGGTGTCACCGACCACATCGACGAAGAGCTGCTGCCGATCTTCGAGGAAGAGGCCGAGGAACTGCTGCCGCAGCTGCAGGCGCGCCTGCGCGATTGGCTCGACCGTCCGGGCGATCCCGACGCGCCGATGGCCTGCATGCGCACGTTGCACACCGTCAAGGGCGGCGCCCGCCTGGCCGGCGCGATGCGCCTCGGCGAGATGGCGCACCGGCTGGAAAGCGCCATCGAGGAACTGGCCGCGCGCGGTGACGCCGGCTACGACGACATCGAACCATTGATGGCCCGTGCCGACGCCATGAGCACGGCCTTCGACGGCCTGCGCAAGCGTGCGCCGGCCCCGGCACCCGTGGTGCCGCCGGTGCTGCTGCCCGTGGCCACGCCTGCGCCCACGCCGGCCCCCGCGCCCGTGGTGGCGCCGCTGGACCTGCTGACGCTGGAGTTCCCGCCCGAAGAAGAAGCCGAGCCCGCGCTGGACGAGGCCGCCAACGAACCGAGCGCCGAGCCGGTGCCGGCAGTGGCCGAGCAGCCCCTGGTTGCTGAAGCCCCCGTCGCAGAGCCTGTGGCCGAACCGGCCGCGGCCATCGAAGCCGCCGCCGAACCCGAGCTGGAACACGCCGACGACGCTTCCGACACCGTCAGCGCGCCTTTCGAACCCGAACTCAAGCCGCAGCCTGCGCTCGTGGTGCCGCCGCCGCCCCCGCCGGCGGCGCCGGTCAAGGTCGACTGGCAGCGTTTTGCCGGTGGTGCCGACGTGCCGGCGGCGGCAGCCAGCGAACGTGCGGCGGCCACCGGCGGCGCCGTGGTGCGCGTGCGCTCGGGCCTGCTCGACCGCATGGTCAACCAGGCCGGCGAGGTGAGCATCACGCGCGCCCGCATCGACAGCGACGTGAAACAGCTGCAAGGCTCGCTGGGCGATCTCACCGACAGCCTGGAGCGCATGCGCCGCCAGCTGCGCGACATCGAACTGCAGGCCGAGACGCAGATCGCCTCGCGCATGGAAGCCGCCAAGGCGGCTTCGCAGGCCTTCGACCCGCTGGAGATGGACCGCTTCACGCGCTTCCAGGAACTCACGCGCTTCATGGCCGAGTCGGTCAACGACGTGGCCACGCTGCAGCGCGGCCTGCAGCGCACGCTGCAGTCGGCCGAAGACGAACTGGCGGCGCAGGCGCGGCTCACGCGCGAACTGCAGGACGACCTGCTGCGCACCCGGATGGTCGAGTTCGAGAGCATGGCCGACCGCCTGCACCGCACCGCGCGCCAGGCGGCGCGCGAGACCGGCAAGCAGGTGCGGCTGGACATCGTCGGCGGCGCCATCGAAGTCGACCGCGGCGTGCTCGAGCGCATGGCCGGCTCCTTCGAGCACCTGCTGCGCAACAGCGTGGCGCACGGCATCGAAACGCCCGAGCAGCGCGCGGCCGCCGGCAAGGACGCCAGCGGCGTGATCACCGTCACCGTGGCCCAGGCCGGCAACGAAGTGGCGGTGGAATTCGCCGACGACGGCGGCGGCCTCGATGTCGAGCGCATCCGCCGCCGTGCCGTCGAACGCGGCCTGCTGGCCGCCGATGCGGCCGCCAGCGAAGACGAACTGCGCCAGCTCGTCTTCCGCCCCGGCTTCAGCACCGCCGAGACCGTCACCGAACTGGCCGGCCGCGGTGTCGGCCTGGACGTGGTGCGGGCCGAGGTCAACGCCATGGGCGGCCGCGTCGAGACGCAGAGCGAAACCGGCCGCGGCACGCGCTTCAAGCTGCTGCTGCCGCTGACCACCGCGGTGACGCAGGTGGTGATGCTGCGCTGTGGCGAGCTCACGGTGGCCGTGCCCTCGACGCTGATCGAACTGGTGCGGCGTGTGCCCAACCCCGAGGTGGCGGCGGCGTACGAGTCGTCCACGCTGGAATTCGCCGGCGAGAGCGTGCCCTTCTTCTGGCTCTCGGCGCTGCTGCGCGCGGGTGGCCGCGGCGAACTGGGCGGGCGCACGCAGACCATCGTGATCGTGCGCAGCGCCTCGCAGCGCGTGGCCGTGCACGTCGACGAAGTGGTGGGCAACCAGGAAGTGGTGGTCAAGAACGTCGGCCCGCAGCTGGCGCGCCTGCCCGGCCTGGCCGGCGTGACGCTGCTGCCTTCGGGCGCCGTGGCGCTGATCTACAACCCGGTGGCCCTGGCCTCGCTGTACGGTGAAGAGGCCCGAGCCGCCACGCGACAGGCCCTGGCCGCCGCGGCCGCGCCGCTGCAGCCGATGGTGCGCGCCGACGAGCCGGCGCGGGCCGCGCTGGTGATGGTGGTGGACGATTCGCTCACCGTGCGCCGCGTCACGCAGCGCCTGCTGGTGCGCGAGGGTTACCGTGTCGTCACGGCCAAGGACGGCCTGGAAGCCCTGGAAGTGCTGGCCGATGAACGGCCCGTGGTGCTGCTGTCGGACATCGAGATGCCGCGCATGGACGGCTTCGACCTGCTGCGCAACGTGCGTGCCGATCCGCGCCTGGCCGGGTTGCCGGTGGTGATGATCACCTCGCGCACGGCGCAGAAGCACCGCGACTACGCGGCCGAACTGGGCGCTGATCACTACCTGGGCAAGCCCTATGCGGAAGAGGAACTGCTGACGCTGGTGGCCCGCTACGCCGGCGCCGACGTGGTGGCCTGAACGGCGTCTGCGGCAGCACTGCACGGGCGCGCGCGCACGGCCCGTGCAGTGGTGCCGGCCCTTCCGGCCTTCGGTCTAGGCAGCGCGCACGCGCTTCGCCGAGAATGCGCGCTTCAACCCTCGGGGGGACGCAAGGGCCTTTCAACGGCCAGTCACCATGTCACAAGTTGTCGAACACCTGGCCGAGCTGACCGGCTTTCGCGACCGTGATGTGCTGGACGTCACCCTGGTTGGCGCCCTGAACGACCTGCTGCAACCCACCGCCGTGGCGATCTACCGCAGCGTCGGCGAAGGGGATGCCCGGCACTGGCTCACGCGCGCCAAGCTCGGCCCGGGCGACACGACGGCCACCGCCGACCCGCTGTGGACCGAGCTCGAGAACCTGCCCACGCTGGAGTCGCACGCCAACCGCCATGCCTGCCTGCTGCGGCAGGAGGCCTTCGTGGTGCCCGGCCAACCGGCCATGGCCTATTTCCCGCTGTGCAGCGACGTGCAGCCCGTGGGCGTGCTGGAAGTGGCCACCGACCACGCGCTGGGCAACGAGCAGATGCGGCTGGTCAACAGCATCCTGCGCATCTACCACAACATGCAGGGCCTGCTCGACTACAGCGAGCGCGACACGCTCACCGGCCTGCTCAACCGCAAGACCTTCGACGAGAGTTTCATGCGCATCGCCGCGCAGCCCGCGCCGCAGGCGTCCGCGCCCGGCGGCACCGAAGCCCGGCGCAACAACGGCGCCGGCAGCGCCTGGCTGGCGGTGATCGACATCGACCACTTCAAGCGCGTCAACGACAACTACGGCCACCTCATCGGCGACGAAGTGCTGCTGCTGCTGTCGCGCCTGATGCGCACCAGCTTTCGCTTCCACGACCACCTGTACCGCTTCGGCGGCGAGGAATTCGTCGTGCTGATGCGCTGCAACGACGCCGCCCAGGCCGGCTCGGCCCTCGAGCGCCTGCGCTCGCGCGTCGAGAGCTACCCGTTCCCCCAGGTTGGCCGCATCGGCGTCAGCATCGGCTTCACCCAGCTGCGCGCGGGCGACACGCCTTCGGGGGCCTTCGAGCGCGCCGACAAGGCCGTCTACTGGGTCAAGCAGAACGGTCGCAACCAGGTGGCCAGCCACCACGAGCTGGTGGAAAGCGGTCGCCTGGCCGAAGCCGCGCGCGACAGCGACGTCGAACTGTTCTGACAAGTCTGAGCTAGGCCAAAGGGCTTAATCAAACGTTTGATTAACGCCCCTATCATCGCGGCGTGCCGCCCCGCGTACCACCCAAACCCGCCACCGAAGAAGCCCGCCAGCGCCTGCTGCACGCCGGGCTGAAGCTGTTCGCGCTGCACGGATACGCCAAGACCACCACGCGCGAGCTGGCCGAGGCGGCGCAGGTCAACGTGGCTGCGATCAGCTACTACTTCGGCGACAAGGCGGGCCTGTACCGCGGCGTGTTCACCGAATGCGCCAACCCGGTGGACGAGGAGATCGCCCGTTTCGCCGGCCCCGGCATCAGCCTGCATCAGGCGCTGCTGGGCCTGTACGGCGGCTTCGTCGACACCCTGCGCCGCGGCGAGGAAGCGCGCCTCTTCATGAAGCTGTACTTCCGCGAGATGCTGGAACCCACCGGCGTCTGGCAGGAGACCATCGACAACGACTTCCGGCCCCAGCACCTGGCCTTGCTGGCCGTGCTGGCGCAGCACCTCGGGCTGCCCGAGCCCGACCGCGAACTGCAACGCCTGGCCATCTGCCTGGCCGGGCTGGGCGTGCACCTGCACGTGGGCTACGACATCAACGAGCAACTGGCGCCCGGCCTCCATCAAGGCCCGCAGGCGCTGGACGAGTGGACCGACGCGCTGGCGCGTTACGCGCTGGCCCTGGTGCAGGCCGAGGCCCTGCGCCGCGGCCTGCCGGCGCCGACTGGAGATCAGACCCGATGACCCGAAAAAGCCTGTTGATGCTGCCGGCCCTGGTGCTTGCCGGCTGCGCCACGGCGCCCGCGCCCGGCGCGGCACCCAGCCTGCAACTGCCGCAGGCCTGGTCGGCCCCCGTGCCCGAGGCCGCCGCAGAGGGCGCCGCGCTGGCCGACTGGTGGCAGCGCTTCGGCGACCCCGAACTGCCGGCCCTGGTGGCCGACGCCCAGGCCGCCAGCCCCACGCTGTCGGCGGCGCTGGCGCGCATCGAGCAGGCACGCGCCACGCGGGTGGCCGCCGGTGCCGCGCTGCAGCCCACGCTGAACGCCGTGGGCAGCGCCGCGCAGGGCCGCAGCCAGCCGGGAATACCGGTCAGCGGCAGCGCCAGCCTGGGTGTGCAGGCGGCCTGGGAGATCGACCTCTTCGGCGCCAACGCCGCGGGCCGCGAGGCCGCGCAGGCGCGCCTGGACGGCGCCCGCGCCGGCTGGCACGACGCGCGCACCGCAGTGGCCGCCGAGGTGGCCACCAGCTACGTGGCACTGCGCGGCTGTGAAGCGCAATACGTGCAGGCGCGTGCCGACGCCGACTCGCGCGCCGAGACATCACGCCTCACCGAGCTCAGCGCGAAGGCCGGCTTCACCGCCCCGGCCGACGCCGCGCTGGCCCGCGCCAGCGCGGCGCAGGCGCGCAGCTTCGCCATCAGCCAGCGCGCGGCCTGCGACACGCTGCTGAAGTCCCTGGTCGAGCTGACCGACGTGGCCGAAGCCACGCTGCGCACGCGACTGGCCGCCGGCACCGCCCGCGTGCCGATGCCGCAGGCCCTGCCGGTGCGCGCGCTGCCCGCCCAACTGCTGGCGCAGCGGCCCGATCTGGCCCAGGCCGCGCGCCAGGTGGCTGCCGCCGCGGCCGACCGGCGCCAGAGCCAGGCAAGACAGCTGCCGCAGGTGACGCTGTCGGGCAGCCTGGCGGCAGCGACGTTCCGCAGCGGCGGTGAAACCACGAGCGGCAGCACCTGGAGCCTGGGCCCGCTTGCCGTGACCTTCCCGCTGCTGGACGGTGGTGCGCGCGCCGCCAACACAGCCGCTGCGGCCGCCGTCTACGACGATGCCGTGGCCAACTACCGCGCCCAGGTGCGCCGCGCGCTGCGCGAAGTGGAGGTGAGCCTGGTCACGCTGCAGGCCACCGCCGAGCGCGACACCGACGCGCGCGCCGCGGCGCAGGACTTCGAAGCCTCGCTGCGCGCCACCGAAGCGCGCCAGAAGGGCGGCCTGGCCAGCCTGTTCGACCTGGAAACCGCGCGCCGCAACGCCGTGGCGGCGCAGACCGCGCTGATCGACCTGCAGCGCGAACGCGCCGCCGCCTGGATCTCGCTCTACCGCGCCCTGGGCGGCGGCTTCGACGAAGCCGCACTCGCCGCCAGCGCCGCCCCCTGAACCTGCCCAAACCCACCGACACCATGAAGAACCTCCAGACCTCACGCCGCCTGGGTGTTGCGGCAGCCGCCCTGGTGGCCATCGCCGCGGCCTGGGCCGCCGGTGACGGCAAACCTGCCGAGACCAAGGCCTCCGACGCCAAGGCCGCAGCTTCCGCCGCAAAGCCGGCACTCACCGTCACCGTGATCCAGCCACAGCGTGGCGACATCGCCAACACCGTGGCGGCCAACGGCAACGTCGCGGCCTGGCAGGAAGCCATCGTCGGATCTGAAGCCAACGGCCTGCGCCTGGCCGAGGTGCATGTGAACGTGGGCGACGTGGTCAGGCGCGGCCAGGTGCTGGCCACCTTCGCTGCCGCGCTGCCCAACGCCGACCTGGCGCAGAGCAAGGCCAGCGTGGCCGAAGCCGAGGCCACGCTGGCCGAAGCCGGCGCCAACGCGCAGCGCGCGCGTGAGCTGCAGGCCAGCGGCGCGCTGTCGGCGCAGCAGATCAACCAGTACCTCACCGCCGAGCGCACCGCGCAGGCGCGGCTGGACGCCCTGCGCGCCGCCGCCCAGGTGCAGCAGCTGCGCTTGGCGCAGACCCAGGTGCTGGCACCCGACAGCGGCGTGATCTCGGCGCGCAGCGCCACCGTCGGCGCCGTGGTGCCGGCGGGCATGGAGCTGTTCCGCCTGATCCGCGGCGGCCGGCTCGAATGGCGCGCCGAGGTGGCGGCCAGCGAGCTGGCGCGCATCAAGCCAGGGCAGGCCGTGAAGATCACCCCGGCCGGCGGCAGCACGGTGGCCGGGCGCGTGCGCATGGTGGCGCCGACGGTGGACGCGGCCACGCGCAACGGCCTGGTCTACGTCGACCTGCCCGCTGCCGGCATGGCCAAGGCCGGCATGTTCGCGCGCGGTGAGTTCGCCATCGACAACACCAGTGCGCTGACGCTGCCGCAGAGCGCCGTGCTGTTGCGCGACGGCTTCAGCTATGTCTTCCGCGTCGGCGCCGACAACAAGGTGGCGATGAGCAAGGTCGACACCGGCCGCCGCGCCGGCGACCGCATCGAGATCGTCGCTGGCCTCGACCACGCCGCGCGCGTGGTGGCCTCGGGCGTGGGCTTCCTGGGCGATGGGGACCTGGTGCGCGTGGTGGCGGCGGCGGCAGCCAGCCCCGCGCCCGTGGCCTCACGCTGAACCGGGAGCCGGCCATGCAGTTCAACGTTTCCGCCGCCTCCATCCGCAACCCGGTCCCGGCGCTGCTGCTGTTCCTGTTGCTCACGCTGCTGGGCTTCGTCGGCTTCAAGTCCATGAAGGTGCAGAACTTCATGGACATCGACCTGCCGATGATCATCGTCACGGCCTCGCTGCCCGGTGCCGCACCGGCGCAGCTGGAGACCGAGGTGGCGCGCAAGATCGAGAACTCGATCGCCAGCGTGCAGGGCCTCAAGCACCTGTACTCGACGGCCCGTGACGGCGCCGTCTCCGTGACGGCCGAGTTCCGGCTGGAGAAGTCGCCGCAGGAAGCGATGGACGACGTGCGCGACGCGGTGTCGCGTGTGCGTTCCGACCTGCCCGGCGACCTGCGCGATCCCGTCATCACCAAGATGGATTTCGCGTCGATGCCGGTGCTGGCCTACACCGTGGCCTCCACGCGCATGGACGACGAGGCCCTGTCCTGGTTCGTCGACAACGAAGTCAGCAAGGCGCTGCTGGCGGTGCGCGGCGTGGGTGGCGTGAACCGCGTGGGTGGCGTCACGCGCCAGGTGGTGGTGGAGCTCGACCCGCTGCGCCTGCAGGCGCTCAACGCCACGGTTGCCGATGTCTCGCGCCAGCTGCGCCAGGTGCAGCAGGAAGCCTCGGGCGGCCGCGCCGACCTGGGCGGTGCGGAACAGGCGGTGCGCACCATCGCCACCGTGAAGTCGGCGCAGGAACTGGGCGCGATGGAGGTGACGCTGAGCGACGGCCGCCGCATCCGCCTGGACCAGATGGCCACGGTGCGCGACACCGTGGCCGAGGTGCGCCAGGCCGCACGGCTCGACGGCAAGCCCGTCGTCGCCTTCGAGGTGGCGCGTTCACGCGGTGCCGGCGAGATCGACGTGGCCGAGGGCGTGCGCAGCGCGCTGCAGGCGCTGCGCGAACGCCACCCCGACATCGCCGTCGTCGAGGCCTTCAACTTCGTCGAACCCGTGGTGGAAAACTTCCACGGCTCGATGGCGCTGCTGTTCGAAGGCGCATTGCTGGCGGTGCTGGTGGTGTGGTTCTTCCTGCGCGAATGGCGCGCCACGCTGGTCTCGGCGGTGGCGCTGCCACTGTCGGTGATACCCACCTTTGCGGTGATGCACTGGATGGGCTTCTCGATCAATGTCGTGACGCTGCTCTCGCTGTCGCTGGTGGTGGGCATCCTGGTCGACGACGCCATCGTCGAGATCGAGAACATCATGCGCCACCTGCAGATGGGCAAGAGCCCGCTGCAAGCGGCCATGGAAGCGGCCGACGAAATCGGCCTGGCGGTGATCGCCACCACCTTCACGCTGATCGCCGTCTTCCTGCCCACCGCCTTCATGAGCGGCATGGTGGGCAAGTTCTTCGTGCAGTTCGGCTGGACGGCGGCCATCGCGGTGTGGTTCTCGCTGGTGGTGGCGCGCATGCTCACGCCCATGATGGCGGCCTACCTGCTGAAGCCGCCCAAGCAGATACGCGCCGAGCCGCGCTGGATTGCGCCCTACCTGAAGCTGGCCGCCTGGTGCCTGAAGCACCGGCTGTGGACGCTGCTGGCGGTGGTGGCCTTCTCGGTGGGCTCGTGCGGGCCGCTGTTCGCCGGCAAGATCCCCGGCGCCTTCATCCCGCCGGACGATCTGTCGCAGACGCAGGTGACACTGACGCTGCCGCCCGGCGGCACCTTCCGCCAGACCGTCGAAGCCACCCAGCAGGCCGAAGCCCTGGTGCGTGCGCACCCGCACGTGAAGCTGATCTACACCGCCATCGGCGGCGGCAAGGCCGGTGCCGACCCCTTCATGGCCAGCGGCCCGCCGGAATCGAACAAGGCCACGCTGACGCTCAACCTCACGCCGCGCGCCGACCGCCCCGGCGTCACCAAGCAGGCCATCGAGAACGAACTGCGGCACGCGCTGGACACATTGCCCGGCGCGCGCGTGAAGGTGGGCTTCGGCGGTTCGGCCGAGAAGTTCATCCTGGTGCTGGCGGGCGAGGACGGTGAAGTGCTGGCCGCGCACGCACGCCGGGTCGAGCAGGACCTGCGCACGCTGCCGGGCATCGGCAACGTCACCAACACCTCCAGCCTGCAGCGGCCCGAGCTCACCGTGCGCCCCGACAACGCCCGCGCCGCCGACCTGGGCGTGACGGCGGCCGCCATCGCCGACACGCTGCGCGTGGCCACCGCCGGCGACTACGACCAGGCGCTGGCCAAGCTGAACCTGGCGCAGCGCCAGGTGCCGGTGCTGGTACGCCTGCCTGAATCGGCGCGGCAGGACCTGGCCGTGCTCGAACGCCTGCCGGTGCCGGGTGCACGCGGCCCGGTGCCGCTGAGCAACGTGGCCACGCTCGAGGTGACCAGCGGCCCGGCGCAGATCGACCGCTACGACCGCCTGCGCAACGTCAACTTCGAGATCGAGCTCAACGGCCAGCCACTCGGCACGGTGCAGGCCCAGGCCGACGAGCTGCCGAGCCTGAAGAACCTGCCGCCCGGCATCATCCGCACCGTGGTGGGCGACGCGGAAGCGATGGAAGAGCTGGCCTCGGGCTTCGGCCTGGCCATGGCCACCGGCGTGTTGTGCATCTACATCGTGCTGGTGCTGCTGTTCCACGCCTGGGTGCAGCCGGCCACCATCCTGGTGGCGCTGGTGCTGTCGATACCGGGTGCCATCCTGGCCCTCTACGTCACCGGCACCGATCTTTCGATGCCGGCCATGATCGGCATGATCATGCTGATGGGCATCGCGACGAAGAACTCGATCCTGCTGGTGGAGTACGCGGTGATGGCACGCCGCGAGCACGGCATGGACCGCTGGGACGCGCTGCTCGACGCCTGCCGCAAACGCGCCCGCCCCATCGTGATGACCACCATCGCGATGGGCGCCGGCATGCTGCCGATTGCCATCGGCTTCGGCACCGACCCGAGCTTCCGCGCGCCCATGGCCATCGTGGTGATCGGCGGGCTCATCACCTCCACCTTCCTCAGCCTGTTGGTGGTGCCGGTGGTCTACACGCTGGTGGACGACTGGGTGCAGTTCTTCGTGCGCCGCTTCAAGCGCAAGCCGGCGGCCGCGGATCAGCCCTTGACCACGGCGTAGCGCGCCAGCGTCTTCTCGCGCGCCGCGGCGTGGTCCACCACGGGCAGCGGGTAGTCGCTGCCGAGCGTGACGCCGGCGGCCGCCAGGTCCACCGGCCGCGCCAGCCAGGGGGCGTGGATCAGTTCATCGGGCAGTTGCGCCAGCTGCGGCAGGTAGCGGCGGATGAAGCGGCCCTGCGCGTCGAACCTCTGGCTCTGGCTCACCGGGTTGAAGATGCGGAAGTAGGGCTGGGCGTCGCAGCCGCTGGATGCCGCCCACTGCCAGCCGCCGTTGTTGGCGGCGAGATCGAAGTCGTTGAGGTGCAGCGCGAAGTAGGCCTCGCCGCGGCGCCAGTCCAGGCCCAGGTCCTTGGTGAGGAAACTCGCC
>CAYREA010000115.1:0-14834 GCA_964423075.1 uncultured Rubrivivax sp.
AGGGCTGGCGCAGGTCGCGCACGTTCTGGCTGTTGACGAAGCACATGCCGGCCTCGATGGCCGCGGCCACGCGGTGGGCGCGGCCGAGGTTTTCGGTCCAGACGTAGCTCGAGAGGCCGTAGATGGTGTCGTTGGCCAGCCGGATGGCGTCCTCTTCGTCCTTGAAGGGCATCAGGCAGGCCACCGGGCCGAAGATCTCTTCGCGCGCGATGCGCATGCGCGGCTTCACGTCGGCAAACACCGTGGGCTTGACGAAGTTGCCGCGGTGCAGGCGCGGCGCGGTGTCGGGCACGGTGGCGCCGCCGGTGAGCAGCGAGGCGCCTTCCTTCACGCCCAGCTCGATGTAGCTGCGCACCTTGGCCAGGTGGGCCTGGCTGATCATCGGGCCGATGATGGTCTTGTCGTCCATCGGGTCGCCCACCTTGATGCGGCTGGCGCGTTCGGCGAAGTGGGCGGCGAATTCGGCGTACACGCTCTGCTGCACCAGGATGCGGCTGCCCGCGGTGCAGCGTTCGCCGTTGTTGCTGAAGTTCATGAACAGCGCGGCGTCGAGCGCACGCTCCAGGTCGGCGTCCTCGAAGATCACGAACGGGCTCTTGCCGCCGAGCTCCATGCTGAACTTCTTCAGGCCCGCAGCATGGATGATGCGCTGGCCCGTGAGCGTGCTGCCGGTGAAGCTGATGGCGCGCACGTCCTTGTGGCGCACCAGCGGTTCACCCGCCTGTTCGCCGGTGCCGTGCAGCAGGTTCAGCACACCGGCGGGGATGCCGGCTTCGAGTGCCAGTTCGCCCAGTCGCGCGGCGGTGAGCGGCGAGAGTTCGCTCATCTTCAGCACCGCGGTGTTGCCGAAGGCCAGGCAGGGCGCCACCTTCCAGGTGGCCGTCATGAAAGGCACGTTCCAGGGGCTGATCAGCGCGCACACGCCGACGGGATGGAACAAGGTGTAGTTCAGGTGCGAAGGCGTCGGGTAGGTATGCCCGTCGACGCGCACGCACATCTCGGCGAAGTAGTGGAAGTTGTCGGCCGCGCGCGGGATCAGCTGCTTGCCGGTCTGCGCGATCACCTGCCCCGTGTCCTGGGTCTCGATGCGCGCCAGTTCCTTGGCGTTGGCGGTGATCAGCTCGCCCAGCCGGTGCATCAGGTTGGCGCGCTCGCCGGGCGACTTGGCGGCCCACTTCGGGAAGGCCGCCTTGGCCGCCGCCACCGCGGCATTGACTTCGCTTTCACCACCGGCTGCCACTTCGGCCAGCACTTCCTGCGTGGCGGGGTTCAGGGTCTCGAAGGTGTCTTGGCTGTCGACGGCCTTGCCGCCGATGAGATGCCGGATGCGCATGGAAGCTCAGCTTTCTTGTTCGTCGGCCACGATGCTGTTGACCAGTCGGCCGATCCCGTCGATTTCGGTGACCACCCAGTCGCCAACGTCGACGTTGACGACGCCCTCGGGCGTCCCCGTGAGGATGACATCTCCCGGCGAAAGCGTCATGAAGGCGCTGAGGTATTCGATCAGTGCCGCGACATCGTTCACCATGTTCGCGGTGCTGCCCTGCTGCGTGACACGACCATTGACCAGGGTGCGCAGCGCCAGCGCCTGCGGGTCGGGCACTTCGTCGGCGCTCACCAGCCAGGGCCCGAGCACCGTGGCGCCGTCGCGGTTCTTGGCGCGCAGGTTGGGGCGGTACCAGTTCTCCAGGTGGTCGCGCACGGCGTAGTCGTTGCACACGGTGTAGCCGGCGACATGGGCCAGGGCCTGCGCACGCGGCACGTGGCGCGCCGTGCGGCCGATGACCACCGCCAGTTCGCATTCGTAGTGCATGAAGGCCACGCCGGGCGGGCGTGGTGTGTGGCCGCGGTGGCCGAGCAGGGCGCCGGCGGTCTTCAGGAACACCAGCGGCTCGTCCTTGGCGCCGACCGTCAGCTCGCGCGCCAGTTCCTTCACATGGTCGGCGTAGTTCAGGCCCAGCGCGATGACGGTGCCGGCCTCGAAGGGCGGCAGCCAGACCACGGCGTCTTCGGGCAGCACGCGGCCGCTGGCCAGCTGCAGGCCTTCGGCATGCGGCGTGGCGCTGTGGATGGCGCCGGCGTGGGCGACGCGGGCGGTTCTCATGGTGCTTCGGCGCGCAGTGCGAAGTGCAGGCGGCCCAGGCCATCGATGGCGACTTCCACCGACTGGCCCGCACGCGCCCGCGGTGCACCGTGCGAAGCGCCCAGCAGCAGCAGATCGCCCGGCTGCAAGGTCATGAAGGCGGACACGTCGGCGAGCAGGCGCGCCACGTTGCGCACGCGGCCGGTGGTGTCGGTCTGGTGCACCACGCCGTCGATGGCGACGCTGACGGCCAGCTCATCGGGCTGCGGCACGGCTGCGGCGGAGACAACAAAAGGCCCGAGCGGGCAGAAGCCATCGCGCGCACGCTGGCGCACGGCGGGGCGGTAGTGGCGCTCGGGCGCGTCGCTGGCCACGCTGAGGTCGGCTGCCATGGTGTAGCCGGCTACGAAGTCCAGCGCCGCGGCCTGGGCCACGCGGCAAGCCGTACGGCCGATGACGATCGCCAGCGTGGCACCGATCTCGACCGCCTCGACGTCAAGCGGCAGTTCGACCACGGCGCCGTCACCGCACCAGGTGTTGCGCGGCTTGACCTGCAGCACCGGCGCCTTGGGCGCGGCCTTGTAGGGCGGCGCGTTCAGCGCGTCGCCCAGGGCGGCCAGCAGGGGCGCGTGGTTCAGCAAGGCGCCCACCACCACGCCCGACAGGCGGTAGGGCGGGAAATCGAAGTCCGGCAGCGGGAGCATGGCGGAGCAACTGTAGTCGCGGCAGCACCGCGCGGTGGGCGGCCGGCCTACTCGGGGATCTGCTGGCGGCGCACGACGATCTCGAGGCGGCCCAGCGGCGTGTAGCGGTACCAGGCCGTCGCCAGGTCGCGCGCTTCGAACAGGGCCAGGTCGGGTGCGAACCCGTCCCGGCCCGGCTCGAGCACGGACGGGGCGGCCCATCTTCCCGTGGTGCTCAGCGACGTCAGGAAAGGCCCGGCGTTGCCTTCGTCCTGGACGCTCCAGGCGACCACCGCGGAGCCGCTGCCGGCACTGACCAGACGCGGCTGTTGCGGATAGCCGCGCGCGGCGCTGCCGAGCAGCGAGGGCGCCGACCAGACTCCGCGCGCACCATCGAAGCGCGCAGCCCTGAGCGTCGCCGGGCTCGTGAACTCCGGCAGCCCGGCCCAGGTGATGTGGATCTCGGCGTCGCTAGCCCCCAGGGCCAGGTCACGCAGGGTGTGATCCTCGCCGAGGTCGACGCGCGCCGGGGTCGTGTCCCAGGCGCCCCCGGCCCAGCGCTTGGACAACAGCGCCGGCTGCCGGTCCGGTGTGCCCGTGATCCACACCACCATCCAGCCGCTCTGCGCCGTGGCCGCGATGTCGTAGTGGTAGTAGTAGGGCCCGTTGTCGCTGTCCACGGGCGCGGGTGTCCCCCAGGACCCGCTCGCCGGATCGAGGCGCGACATCATGAGCACTTGCGGCTCGAGCGTGCTGCTCGTCTCGCGCCGCGCCTCGGTCCAGATCAGCGCCAGCGAACGGTCGGGTGCCTCGGCCTGCCGAGGTGCTCCCATCACCATGCCCAAGGGCATGCCCGCCACCCGCACCGGGCTCGACCAGACGCCGGCGGCGGACCGCCGCGCGGCCATCAAGGCCGGCGCGCCCATGAGCTCGCCCTGTTGCCAGACCAGCGAAGCGCTGCCGTCGCGCAGTGGCAGCAGGTGCACGCCGCCATCGTAGGAGGCGCCGGCATCGAACTCGTCGGTCCAGACCCCGTTGACAGGGGCTGCGGCGCGCACCCGCACGCCGGCCGCGGTGTATGCGCGCCAGGCCACCACGGGCGTGGAACCGCGCACGATGATCTGGGCATCACGCTGCGCGCCTTCGAGCTCGGGCGACAGAGCGCTACGGCTCACGCGCCCCGTGCGGTCCACACTCGCCGCGGCGAGAGACTCGCGCCCGGGGCCGCCTTCGGTCCATGCCAGCCAGGCCACGCCGTCCGGCCCGGCCGCGATGCGCGGCGCGATGATCAGGGGCACCGACTCGATCACGGTCATGTAGGCCGGGGCCGGGCCGGGCGCGGTGGTTCCCCCGCCGCAGGCCATGAGGAACGAGGCGAGAGCGGCCAGGCCGCAAGACCGGAGACGGTGAATCATGGGTTGGCGCCGAGCTTCCAGCCTGAAAGTATGTACCGCGTGAGCCCACCCCGGCTTCGGTTAGCGTCGGGGTGATGGCCAGTTCGACCGCTCCCACGCTCATCCAGATCATCGGCGCCGCGCTGTTCGCGGTGGCCCTGGTGCACACCTTCGCCACCAAGTTCTTCGAGCGCCTGGCGCAGCGGCAGCCGCAGCATGCGGGCCTGTGGCACCTGCTGGGTGAAGTGGAGGTGGTGTTCGGCTTCTGGGCCATGGTGCTGGTGCTGTGCCTGTTCGCCACCGTTGGCGGCCAGGAGGCCATTGACTACGTCGAGTCGCGCAACTTCACCGAGCCGCTGTTCGTCTTCGCCGTGATGGTGGTGGCAGGCACGAAGCCGGTGCTGCAGCTGGCCGGCGGCCTGGTGCGCGGCACGGCGCGGCGGCTGCCGCTGGCGCCGGGCATCAGCACCTATTTCATGCTGATGGCGGTGGTGCCGCTGCTGGGTTCGTTCATCACCGAACCGGCGGCCATGACGCTGGCTGCGCTGATGCTGCGCGACAGCCTGTTCCGCGCCAGCGTGTCCACGCGCCTGAAGTACGCCACGGTGGGTGTGCTCTTCGTCAACATCTCCATCGGCGGCACGCTCACGCCCTATGCCGCGCCACCGGTGCTGATGGTGGCGGCCAAGTGGAACTGGGACCTGGCCTTCATGCTGAGCACCTTCGGCTGGAAGGCGGCCACGGCGGTGTTCATCAACGCCACGGCCTTGACCTTCTTATTCCGCCGCGAGCTGGCCGCCGCGCCCGGTGCAGCGGCTGCCGCCGACGCGGTGCCGGCCTCGGTGGTGCTGGCGCACCTGCTGTTCCTGGCCGGCGTGGTGCTGCTGGGCCACCACCCGGCGATGTTCATGGGCCTGTTCCTCTTCTTCATGGGTTTTGCCAGCGCGTACGAGCGCTACCAGAACCCGCTGATCCTGCGCGAGGCCCTGCTGGTGGCCTTCTTCCTGGCCGGCCTGGTGGTGCTGGGCGGGCTGCAGCAATGGTGGCTGCAGCCGCTGCTGCTGGGCATGGACGCCCAGGCCGTGTTCTTCGGCGCCACGGCGCTGACGGCCATCACCGACAACGCCGCGCTCACCTACCTGGGTTCGCAGGTGGAAGGCCTCTCCGAACCCTTCAAGGTGGCGCTGGTGGCCGGCGCGGTGACGGGCGGCGGGCTCACCATCATCGCCAACGCACCCAACCCGGCCGGCGCCGCCATCCTGAAGGGCCGGTTCGCCGACGAGACCATCCACCCGCTGGGCCTGCTGCTGGGCGCGCTGGCGCCCACACTGGTGGCGGCGCTGATCTTCAACCTGTGAGCGCGGCGCGCCAGGCGGCCGGCGGCAGGCCCACCTGGGCCTTGAAGGCGCGGCTGAAGGCCGGCAGGCTGTCGTAACCGACGCTGCCGGCGATGTGGGCCAGCGGCAGCGCCGTCTGGCGCAGCAGGCGGCAGGCGGCGTTGGCACGCCAGCGCGCGACGTAGCCCATCACGCTCTGGCCCGTGGCCTGGCGAAAGCGCGCGGCGAAGCGCGACGGTGAGAGCGCGACGGCAGCGGCCAGCATCGGCACGCTCCAGGGTTCGCCCGGCGCGGCATGCACGCGGCGGATGGCCTGGCCGACCCGCGGGTCGGCCAGGCCCTTGAACCAGCCCGTGCGCAGGGCGCCTTCGCCGCGCTGGTAGGCGCGCACGGCTTCGGCATAGAACAGCTCCAGCAGCCGGGCGGCCGCGAAACCGCCAAAAGCACCCTGGTCGATCTCGTGCGCCAGCATCCAGGCCACGCCGGCCAGCATGGGGCTGAAGCTGCGGTCCTGTGTCGACACCTTCACCACCGGCGGCAGCGCATCGAGCATGGGGTTGAGCGGCGCAGCCTGCGCCAGGAACACGCCGCACACGAGTTCGGTGGCGTCGGCGTCCGCCGCGCCCGCGGCCCGGGGGCCGCGCCGCTGCAGCACGTCTTCCAGCGCCACGGCGGTGGCGCCACGCCCGCGGCTCATGCGGTGCGTGCCGCCGCTGCAGATGGCCACGTCGCCGGCCTGCACCGTCACCCGCTCGGCGCCCGGCGCACGCAGCTCGAAGCTGCCGCGACGCACGAAGTGGAACATCAGCACGCGGGTGTCGTCGCCCACGCCCAGTGCCCCGCGCAGGCGGGCGCTGTCGGGCACGGACACCGCCCAGGGCGTGGCATAGGTCTCGTGCAGCAGCACGCTGCCGCTGATGCGCAGGTCGGCCAGGGCGTCGTCGAGCAGGTCGGTGCCAGGGTTCATGACAGTCGTTTGGGGCAAGGATCGAGTCGATTTCAGCATGGATCCGACCGCCCGGCCGCCCTAGTCTGCGGGCCTGTCTTCTTCACCCCCGCACACCATGCCTGCAGCATCGCCCGAGATCACCTACACCGCCTGCGCCGCCGCCCTCACCGGCTGCCTGTGGATGCCCATCATCGTCAACCGCCTGCGCGAGATGGGCGTGTGGAAGGCGCTGCGCAACCCCGAGCCCGACCTGCGGCCCCGCGCCGGCTGGGCCTACCGGCTGGGGCACGCGCACCGCAATGCGGTCGAGAACCTGGTCGTCTTCGCGCCGCTGGCGCTGGCGGTGCACGCACTGGGCCTGGGCTCGGGCGCCACCGCCATCGCCGCGGCGCTGTTCTTCTGGAGCCGCCTGGCGCACGCGTTGATCTACACCTTCGGCGTGCCGCTGCTGCGCACCATCGCCTTCCTGGTGGGTTTTGGCGCGCAGGGCATGATGGCATTGCGTCTGTTCGGCCTGGCCTGAGGAGCCTCCATGGACAAACCCGTCTGCGCCGTGCTCGGCGTCGGCCCCGGCAACGGCGCGGCGCTGGCGCGCGCCTTCGCCGGCGCCGGCCATGCGGTGGCGCTGCTGGCGCGCCGTGCCGCCTTCATCGAAACGCTGGCGGCCGAGTTGAGTGGCTCACTGGCCCTTCCCTGCGACATCGGCCAGCCCGACGAGCTGCAGCGCGCCCTGGCCCAGGCGGCCACGACGCTGGGGCCGGTGGACACGCTGGTCTACAACGGCGGCCGCGGCGCCTTCGGGCCGGTGGACGCGGTGAGCGTGCAGGACTTCGAGGCCACCTGGCGCCTGCATGCCCTGGGCCTCTTTACCGCCGCGCAGGCTGTGATTCAGGGCATGAGGCAGCGCGGCGGCGGCAACATCGTGGTGATCGGCGCCACGGCCTCGCGCCGCGGCGTGGCCGGCACCGCCGCCTTCGCGCCGGCCAAGACGGCGCAGAAAGGCCTGGCGGAATCACTGGCGCGGCATCTGGGACCGGCGGGCATTCACGTCTCGCTGCTGATCCTGGACGGCCTGGTGCTGAGCCCAGAAGCCCGCGCCCGCTACCCCGACCGGCCTCCGGAGCGTTTCATCCACCCCGACGCTGTGGCCGCCGCCGCCCTGGCCCTCACGCGCCAGCCGCCTTCGGCCTGGACCTTCGAGATGGACCTGCGGCCCGCCGGCGAGAGCTGGTGAAGGGCCGCGCCAGCCTTCAGAACCAGAGCCAGACGCGGCGCAGCCAGCTGGGCACGCGGCGGCCGCTGGGTTGGTAGTGCTGGCGGTAGGTGCTGGGTGCCATGGAAGCCTCCGGTTTGCGTGTACTGTAGTTTCATACAGTATCACGCAGAAGACAAGCAGCCGACAGCGGCGCTGCGATGATCAGCCCATGAACTACCAGGCCAAGGCCGTGATCTCGCGCGCCACCCACGCCCCCGTGGTGGTGGAGACCATCAGCGTCGAGGGCCCGCGCCGCGACGAGATCACCATCCGCCTGGGCGCCTGCGGCGTGTGCCACAGCGACCTCTCGGCCACCAACGGCACGCTGCCCTTCCAGCCGCCGCTGGTGCTGGGCCACGAGGGCGCGGGCACGGTGGTGGAGGTGGGCGCAGGGGTGACTGGTTTCGCCGTGGGCGACACGGTGCTCAGCTCCTTCGTCAGCATGTGCGGCAGCTGCCGCTACTGCAGCACCGGCCGCCCGGGCCTGTGCGACCTGGCGGCCAAGGCCGTGGCCACCCTGCCCGACGGCACGCTGCGCACGAAAGACGCGCAGGGCCTGCCGCTGTCGGTGTTCAGCGGCTGCGGCGTCATGGCCGAGTACGCCACGCTGCACGTCGGCAACGCCGTGAAGGTGGACGCCACCGGCGTGAAGATGGAGTGCTGCGCGCTGGTGAGCTGCGGCGTGATGACGGGCTGGGGCGCCGCCGTCAACACCGCGCGTGTGCAGGCGGGCACGGTGTGCGTGGTGTTCGGCGCCGGCGGCGTGGGCCTCAACGCCATCCAGGGCTGTGCCAGCAGCGGGGCGGCCATGGTGATCGCGGTGGACATGAACGAGGCCAAGCTGGAGATGGCGCGCCTCTTCGGCGCCACCCATGGGCTGAACCCGGGCAGCACGCCCGAAGTGGTGAAGGCGCTGAAGAAACTCACGGCCGGCGGCGCCGACTACGCCTTCGAATGTGTCGGCGCCGGCAGCGTGCTGGCCCAGTCCTACGGCTGCCTGCGCAAGGGCGGCACCGCGGTGATGGTGGGCGTGGCGCGCCACGACGACATGACCAGCGTGCGCACCAACAGCTTCACCTTCGAGGAGAAGGTGCTCACCGGCAGCACCTTCGGCGGGGCGCGTCCGCGGGTGGACTTCCCGCGTCTGCTGGGCCTGTACAAGTCGGGCCGGCTGAAGCTGGACGAGCTGATCACGCGCCGCTACAGCATCGACGAAGCGCCTCAGGCCTTCGACGACCTGTCCGCCGGGCGCAACGCGCGCGGTGTCATCGTATTCACCTGAACGCTTCGCCGCAGCTCGTCACAGACAGCCGGCCCGCTTCCGGTACACACTGCGGCCATGCGCCGCCATATCCCACTCGCCGCCGCCGTCGCCACCCTGCTGGCCGGCTTGTCCAGTTCCACCGGGGCCCAGGTGGCCGCCAGCAGCCCGGCCGCCACCGCGGCCGATGCAGCGGCCGCCTGTGAACGCGCCGTGCGCCAGTCCCTGGCCTCACGCGCCGGGCCGGCGGCCGAGCTGAAGTTCGCCGCCGCGCCGGCCGTGCAGCCCAGCCTGTCCAACGGGGGGCAGGTGGTGATGAATGGGGCCGGCAGCTGGCGCAGCGGCGGCACCCTGCGCCGCTTCGAATACAGCTGCAATCTGGAGCCGCGCAGCCCCGAAGCCGTGGGGGTGCTGATCCGCGACCTCACGCCGCCTTCGGCCGAGCCCGCGCCGGCACGCGCTGCCATCGAGCCCGATCTCAGCAACCTGTCGCCCGCGGCCTGCGAATCGGCCGCGGCGGCGGCGCTGAAGAAACGCTGGCCGGCAGTGTCGCAGCTGAGCTTCGACACCAGCACGCGCCGCCTGTCGCAGGACAGCCCCACCAAGGCCTTGCTGCGCGAGCAAGGCCGGGCACTGCCGGCGCCCGGTGCGCCGTTGACGCACTTTGAGTTCGACTGCGAAGTCGACCCGCGCGACGGGCGCGTCACCGGCGTGCGCGTCAGCAGCTGAAGCCTGCGGCTAGACTGCGCGCCATGCGTCGCTACGTGGCCTTGTTGCTGCTTGCCCTGCTGCCCCTGCAGTTCAGCTGGGCGGCGGTGTCGGCGTATTGCGGTCACGAGGCCGATGCGCAGACGCAGCACCTGGGCCACCATGAACATCCGCAGCATGCCGAAGCGGGCGCTGCGGACGGCCACGATGCCGACAGCGGCACCCCCACAGCCAACAGCGGCGTCGACTGCAGCCACTGCCACGCCGGCGTGCTGGCCTTGACGCAGCCAGCCCCGGCCCTGCAACTGTTCGTGGGCGCGGCGCCACCGCCGGCCCGCGCCGAGGGCCGCGCCAACAGCCTCGCACCACCACCGCCCGAACGCCCGCAATGGGCCGCCCTCGCCTGATCGGCGAGGCGGGTCATTTCTTTCGCTGACACCCGTTCGCGCCTGAGCGCGCGACGCGGCCCTGGCTGGCCGCCCTTGCCGATCTCCCGTGGTTGATCTCAAACCTGGAGCATCGGATGCACCGAAGTACATCAAGAGCGCCGGCGCGCTGGCGCGGCGCCGCCATCGTGGCCCTGGCCACGTGGGCGCAGGGCGCAGCCGCCGCCGAGGAGCCGAGTCTGCGCCTGGCCTTCGAGGCCGCGTGGGCGCGCCAGCCCGAAGCGGCGGCCCTGGCAGCGCGCCGTGACGCGGCGCATGCGCAACAGCAGGCAGCGCGGGCCTGGACGGCCGAACCCGCGGCCGTGGAACTCATGGCCAAGACCGACCGGGCCGGCCGCAACCTGGGCACACGCGAATACGAGCTGGGCCTGACCCTGCCACTCTGGCTGCCCGGCGAACGCGGGCGCAGCCAGGCGCTGGCCGAGGCGGAAGGCCGGGCGCTGGAAAGCCGCCACCAGGCCGCTCGCCTGCGTGTGGCCGCGGCCGTGCGCGAGGCCTGGTGGGCCTGGCAGCGCGCCCGCGCCGAGGCCGAGACTGCACAAGGCCAGCTCGACCACGCCCGCCACATCGCCGCCGACGTGGCGCGCCGCCTGGCCGCCGGCGACGTGGCACGCGCCGACCAGCACCAGGCCGACGGCGCTGTGGCCGCCGCCGAATCAACGCTGGCGCAGGCCGATGGCGCGCTCGTTGCCGCACAGCAGCAGCTGCGTGCACTCACCGGCTGGCCGGCGGCCGCAGCCGCGGCCCTTGCGTCCGAACCCGAACCCGCCGCCGGCGCCGAAGGTGGCGACGCCCACGAGCAGATCCTGGCCCTGAAGGACCAGGCCGCCGTCGCCGAAGGAGCTTCGGCGCTGGCCGCCACGCAGACGCGCGCGAACCCCGAGCTGGTGATCAGCACCGCGCGCGAGCGCGGTGCCTTCGGCGAGGCCTACAACCAGACCCTGACCCTGGGCCTGCGTTTCCCCTTCGGCGGCGGCCCGCGCCACGCCGCACGCAGCGCCACCGCACGCGCCGAAGCCATCGAGCTGCAAACGCAGCTGGCCCTGGAGCGCACACGCCTGGCCAGCGAACAGCAAGCCGCCCGCGCACGCGCCGGCTCGGCGCGTCTGCAACTGGCCGCCGCCGAGCGCCGCGCAGCGCTGGCGCGCGAATCGCGCGGCTTCTTCGACAAGTCGTTCCGGCTCGGCCAGACCGACCTGCCGACGCGGCTGCGCATCGAGGCCGAAGCCGCCGAGGCCGAACGCCAGGCCGCCCGCGCGCGCATCGAACTGGCCGCGGCCATCTCGGCCTGGCGCCAGGCGCTGGGCCTGCTGCCGCCATGAACACCCCCTCTTCCTCGAAAGACTGGCCATGAAACATCACGTCATGCTGGCCGCACTCGGCCTGTTGGCTCTGCTGCCGGCCCCCGCCCGGGCCAGCGAAGGCCACGACCACGGCGATGCGGCGCCCGCCGCCACCGGCCCGGCCTCGCCGCGCTTCGCCGCCGTGTCCGAGACCTTCGAACTCGTCGGCGTCCTCAACGGCAAGCAGATCACGCTCTACCTCGACCGCGCCGCCGACAACAGCCCGGTGGCCGAGGCGCAGATCGAACTCGAACTGGCCGGCCGCAAGTTCAAGGCTTCGCGCCATGGCGAGGATGCTTTCGAGGTGCTGCTGCCGGAAGCGCCGCAGCCCGGCCTGCTGCCCGTCACCGCCACCGTGACGGCCGGCGCCGAGACCGACCTGCTGGCCGGAGAGCTCGACATCCACGAACACGCCCATGCCGATGCAGCACCGGCCGCGCGCCCGTGGTTGGCCTACGCCGGCTGGGCCGTGGCCGGCCTGGCGCTGCTGGCCCTGCTGGTGGTCGCAGCCCGGCGCGGGCCGCGCAGCGGGAGCCCCGCATGAAGCGCGCGCTGATCCTGGCGGGCGCCCTGCTCGCGTTCTGCGCCGCCCTGCCCGCGACGGCCGGCGAGGGCCACGACCACGGCGACGCGCCGGCACCCAGCGCCAACGGCCCGCAGCGCCAGCCCGACGGCAGCGTGTTCCTGCCCAAGCCGGCGCAGCGCCAGCTGGGCGTGCGCACCCTGCTCACGGAAGAGACTGAACTGCACCGAGCGTTCGAGTTTAGTGGCACGGTGGTGATGGACCCCAACGCCGGCGGCAAGGTGCAGCCGCTCAACGCCGGCCGCATCGAAGCCGGCCCGCGCGGCCTGCCCGGCGCGGGGCAGGCGGTGAAGAGGGGCGAGCTGCTGGCCTATGTGCTGCCCGCGGCCGCGCCGCTGGAACGTTCCAACCAGGCGGCGCAGTTGGCCGAGTTGCGCGCGGCCCAGGCCCTGGCGCACCAGCGCGTGGCACGTTTGAAGGAACTCGCCGACACGGTGCCGCGCAAGGACATCGAGGCCGCCGAGAGCGAAGTCGCGAGCCTGGCCGCACGCATGGCCGCCCTGGTTGGCGGGCTGGCCGCGCGCGAGGCCTTGCTGGCGCCGGTGTCGGGTGTCATCGCCTCGGCCCATGTGGTCGCCGGCCAGGTGGTGGACGCGCGCGAGCTGCTCTTCGAGATCGTCGACAGCAGCCGCCTGCGCATCGAGGCCCTGGCCTTCGACCCCGGCCTCGCGGCCCAGATCGGCAGCGCCACACTGGTGGTGGGTGGCCAGCGCGTACCGCTCACTTACCTCGGTGCAGCACGCAGCCTGCGTGAACAGGCACTGCCGCTCCATTTCCGCACCCAGGGCGCGCTGCTTGCCGGCCTGGCCCTGGGCCAGCCGGTGCGCGTGGTCGTGCAGACCAGGAACCGCGTGAAGGGCATCGCCGTGCCGCTGGCGGCGCTGATGAAGAACCCGGCCAACCAGACCATCGTGTGGGTCAAGACCGCGCCCGAGTCCTTCGAGCCGCGCCCCGTGCTCACCGAGCCGCTGGACGGCACGCAGGTCGCGGTGACGTCCGGCCTCAAGCCCGGCGAACGCGTGGCCACGCAGGGCGCCACGCTGATCAACCAGATCCGCTGAAGAGGCCACCCATGTTCAAGTGGCTCCTCGACCACAGCCTCGGCAACCGGCTGCTGGTGCTCATGGCCAGCCTGGTGCTGATGGCCTACGGCGCGTACACGCTCTCGCACACGCCGGTGGACGTGTTCCCCGACCTCAACAAACCCACCGTCACGCTGATGACCGAGGCCGGCGGCATGGCCGCCGAAGAGGTGGAACAGCTCATCACCTTCCCGCTGGAGACGGCGATGAACGGCCTGCCGGCCGTGGAGTCGGTGCGCTCCACCTCGTCGGCCGGCCTGTCCTTCGTCTACGTCACCTTCGACTGGGGCACCGACATCTTCCGCGCCCGCCAGCTGGTGTCGGAGCGCCTGGCCGCGATGGAAGAAGGCCTGGCACCCGGCGTGCTGCCGCGCATGGGGCCCATCAGCTCGATCATGGGCGAGATCCTGCAGATCGCCATGCCGGTCGACCCGCAGAAGATCTCGCCGATGGCGGTGCGCGAGTACGCCGACTGGGTGCTGCGGCCGCGGCTGCTGGCGGTGCCCGGCGTGGCGCAGGTCATCCCCATCGGCGGCGAGGTGCGGCAGTTCCAGGTGCAGCCCCACACGCAGCGCATGGCCGAACTGGGCATCACGCACGAACAACTGGAAGGCGCGCTCAAGGGTTATTCGTCCAACACCTCGGGCGGCTTTCTCGAACTGCATGGGCGCGAAGTCCTCATCCGCCACCTCGGCCGCAGTTCGCGGCTCGACGATCTGAAAGACCTGGCGCTGGGCACGAAGAACGGCCAGCCCATCCTGCTGCGGCAGGTTGCCGAGGTGAGCTTCGCCGCGGCGCCGAAGCGCGGCGACGCGGGCTTCGAGGGCCGGCCGGCGGTGATCCTGGGCATCCAGAAGCAGCCCACGGCCGACACCATCGCGCTGACGCGCGCCATCGAAGACGCGCTGGCCGGGCTGAAGGCCTCGCTGCCGAGCGGCATGCAAGCGCCGCAGGTCACGTTCCGGCAGGCCAGCTTCATCGAAGCCTCGATCAGCACGCTGCAGGGCAAGCTGATCGGGGCCTCGGTCTTCGTCGCCGTGATCCTGTTCTTCTTCCTCGGCACGCTGCGCCCCACCGTCATCGCCTTGACGGCCATCCCGGTGTCGATCTTCATCACCGCGCTGGTCTTCAGGTACTACGGCCTGTCGATCAACACCATGACGCTGGGTGGCCTGGCCATTGCCATCGGCGGCCTGGTGGACGACGCGGTGGTGGGCGTCGAGAACGTGGTGCGGCGCCTGAAGGCCGACCGCGCCAAGCACCCCGAGCACCGGCTGCACCCCATCGAGGTGGTGGCGCGCGCGACGATGGAAGTGCGCTCGGCCATCCTCTACGCCACGGTCATCATCGTGCTGGTCTTCATCCCGCTGTTCGCGCTGCCGGGGCTGGAAGGCCGGCTCTTCGTGCCGCTGGGCGTGGCCTTCATCGTCTCGACGCTGGCTTCGCTGGTCGTCTCGGTGACGGTGACGCCGGTGCTCGCCTTCTACCTGCTGCCGCGCATGAAGCACCTGGACCACGGCGACACGCGCGTGCTGGCCTGGTTGAAGGCGCGCTACCGCGGCGGCCTGCAGGCGGTGCTGCGCCGGCCGCAGGCCGCGCTGGCGCTGGCCGGCGCGGCGGTGCTGGCGGCCGCGGCCTCGGTGCCCTTCTTCCCCACCACCTTCCTGCCGCCCTTCAACGAAGGCACGCTGCTGATCGGCCTGCGCCTGA
>CAYREA010000116.1:0-14759 GCA_964423075.1 uncultured Rubrivivax sp.
TGATGTCGAAGAAGAACTTCAGCCCCGTCAGCGTCGCGTTGAGCGTGATGGGCGATGTGCCGGCGTCAACCAGGTGCAGTTGGAAATTGCGCAGGTCCTCCACCGAGGCCGTGTCCGGCGAGCGCTTGAGATAGACGGTCAACTTGCGAACGGCGCGGATGTAACCTTCCTGAGTCCTTGGCTCCAGCTTGCGCATGCGCATGTCGTCGAGCATGCGTTGACGCAGCGGCGAGGCCGAGCGGGTGGTCGTGTCCATGGTTGCGGCTCCGTTGATGAACGAGGCGGATTGCCTCGCTCGTCAACTTCGCAGAACCGCCGATGCAACGAACCACCAAGACCGCGCCGGAGCGCCTACCGCGGTAGCGGTTTAGTCCTCTGACCCATACCAGCCGATCGACGCGATCCAAAGCTGTCGGACGACCGGCCCGGATCCTTCACGTTCAGCATCTACCAAGCAGCCTTTCGTGGCCTCCGGCAGTCGGCCAGGAGCCGCCGCTCGGAGCAGGCAGCTTCGCGGCGGGCTGCCGGGTTCTCAGCCGAGCTTCTGGATAGGAGCCCTGCGGGAAGGCTCGTGCAAGCACGTCTGCGCGTCCGAGAGGAGCAACGTCAGCCGCACGCCTCGCGAGGCCGATCCTCCCAGTGGAAGACCTTGGCAATGACCTGCCAGCGGTCGTCGAGGTGGACCAGAGTCAGCAGGTCGACGAAGTGCCTGGGCTGGATCGAGCAGCGCAGCGTTGCGCACGCGGTAACCGGCCCGGCGAATTCGATCGATACGATCTCGTCCGTCCGCGCCTCGCCCTTAGAGGCTGGCGACGGGCGGGCGTCGACGATTGGGAAGTATTCATCCATGCCAAGCACAATGGGCTTGCCGTGGCTCGCGGTGGCGTAGACGGCCTGCGGATGGAAGACTCGGCGCAGGCGTTGCGTGTCGCTGTGGTGAAGGCCATCGAAGTACTCCTGCAGCACTGCGACCAACTCGGCATGGCGGGCCAGATGCCCGTTCATCGCTTGGCCTCCTGTTCGCGTGCGCGACGGCGCAGGGTCGTCACTGTCTCGCCGCCAATGCCCCAGTGGTCGGTGTCGACTTCCTCGATGACCACGAACGTCGTGGCGGGATGCTTGTGGAGCACGCGCACCAGGAGATCGGTGGTGCCTCGGATGAGCTCGCTCTTCTGTTCGGGCGTCGCGCCTTCGCGCGTGATCTGGATGTGGACGTATGGCATAGGCAGTTCCTCAGGGGTCAAAGAAGGGTGGGCCAAGGCTGGCCTAGACACCGGGCAGCCTGTTGAACGAAATCGGCGACAACGGTCTCTGCTGAACGGCGCTCACGCACGAGGTCGGCTGCTTCACCCGCGATGACCGGTGCAATGTCAAAGTCGGCGCAGTGACGCGCCCGCTCAAGGACCTTCTGCTGCTCCGGCAGTGTCCTGTGCAGTCCGTCCAGGTCGCCGCCCCAGCGTTTGGTCGAGTCGTTGCGGAGCGTGCGCAGCGACCAGGGCCCGTCAGGCCAGGCGATGCCGCGGAGCCAATCGAAGATCGGACCCTTGACCGTGTCGTCGCCGCCGGCGCGCACCAGGCGACGTTTGGCTTCGTCGTGCGCCAGCGACTCGTGGCAGGCATAGAAGGCCGTGCCGCACAGCGCGCCGGACGCGCCGAGCATCAGCGCCGCCGCGAGCCCGCGGCCGTCGGCGATCCCGCCGGCAGCCACGACGGGCAATGGCGCCACGGCGTCGACCACGGCCGGCACCAGCGCCATCGTTCCACGCCATCCGCCGTGGCCGCCGGCCTCGCCGCCCTGCGCGACGACGATGTCGGCTCCCGCGTGCGCCGCACCAATGGCCTGGGCAACGGTCTGAACCTGGGCGATCAGCGGGACGCCCGCATCGCGCACACGCCGCCCCAGATCGCCGAGTTCTCCAAACGACAGCAGCACCGCGCGCGGGCGTGCCTGCAAGGCAAGGTCCAGCAACTCGGGTCGACGCGCCAGCGCCCAGGTGATGAAGCCCACGCCAAAGGGCTGACCGTCGCACAGTTCGAGCTGCTCGACGAGCCAGTCGTGGTCGCCGTAGCCGCCGCCGATGAAGCCCAGCCCGCCCGCGCGGCTCACGGCAGCCGCCAGCCGGCCGCCGCTGACGCCGGCCATGGGGGCGCCAAGCAGCGGGCGGCGGATGCCGAGCAGGGTGCGCAGCGTCGACATGGCGGTCCCCGCGTCAGGCGAGCAAGCCTTCGGCTCGCATCGCCTCGCGCACTGCCGGACGGTCGGCCACCCGCACCGTGAACGCCTGCAGGTGCGAGAGGTCGGCGATGTCCAGCTTCACGAACCGCGCCCAACCCAGGACGACGAACAGGTAGGCATCGGCGGCAGTGAACGCATCGCTCGTGAGGTAGGGCCTGCCCGCCAGCTGCCCGTCGAGCCAGACCAGCTTCCGGCGCAGCACGCCCGCCAGCGCCCGCTTGGCGGCAGCGTCGACGTCATCGTGGAACAGTGGCGTGAACGACTTGTGCAGTTCGCTCGTGATGTAGTTCTGCCACTCCATCACACGGTAGCGCTCGAGCGTGCCAGCGGCAGGCATCAGCTTGACGGCTCCCGCGCGGTCGGCGATGTACTGCGCGATCACCGGCCCTTCGGTCAGCCGTGTGCCGTCGTCGAGCTCGAGCACCGGAACCTGGCCCTTCGGATTCAAGGCGTAGAAGTCGCCTCCGGCGGCGTCGACATGGCGGGCGGTATCGACTTTCGCGAGATCGAACCTCAGGCTCGCCTCGCGCAGCACGATGTGCGGCGCGAGCGAGCAGGCGGCTGGGGCGTAGTACAGCTTCATCGTCGGAATCCTCTTGCGCAGGGCGCGTGTTTCGGCGCAATGGACTGTATTGACGCTTCAAAGATCAATAAACGACACTTGATTCAATTCATCATTTACATAGAAGTCCGCAATGAAACGCCACTTCAACGACCTGCAGTTGGGCAGCATCGAGCTGTTCTGCCTTACCGCGCAGCACCGCGGCTTCACGGCGGCGGCGCAGGCGGCGGGCCTCACCGCGGCGGCAGTGAGCCGCTCGGTGGCACGCCTCGAGACGCGCCTGGGTGTCCGCCTACTGATGCGCACCACGCGCCAGGTGCGACTGACCGACGCGGGGCAGCGCTACCACGACCAGTGTCGTCAGGCTCTGGGCCAGCTGGTGGAGGCCGAGCGGGAAGTCACCGGCCAACAGGTGGCGGCTTCAGGACTCGTCCGAGTCAGCCTTCCCACTTCATACGGCCACTACCGCGTGCTGCCGCTGTTGCCGGCGTTCACCCGGAAGTACCCCGAGATCGAGCTGGATCTCCAACTGACCAACCGCAACGTCGATTTCACGGCGGAGGGCTTCGACCTTGCGGTACGCGCGAGGACCCCGCCTGACTCGGGACTCGTCGCTCGCAAGCTCGAGGACGCCGCGCTGGTCGTCGTGGCCTCGCCGGGTTATCTGCGCCGTCGCCGCAAGCCTCGTTCTGTGGACGAGCTGCTGCAGCACGAGTGCATCGGATTCGTTCAGCCGAACACCGGTCAATCGGTGCCGTGGCTATTTCAGCAGGGCGATCAGATCGTCGAGCGTGCCGTGTCTGCTCGCATTCGCTGCACGGACGACATTCTCGGACCGGTCACCCTGGCGCGCGCCGGCGCCGGCGTTCTGCAGACCTACCGCTTCCTCGTGGAGGAAGACCTCAGAGACGGGCGTCTCGTCGAGCTGGTACCAGACTGGGCAGGCGCCTCGCGACCGTTTTCGTTGCTGTACCCGGCCGACAGCCACAAGCCGCTTCGGGTGCGAGTTCTGATCGACTATCTGGTCGCGAGCTTGGCTGCAGGGTAGCGGTGAATCCAGGGCTTTTGGCACCGGCCAGCGCGTGGGCACGAAAGCATTCGCTTGCGCCCCGGAGCGGACAGACTGGTCGGAGGGTTTGCCCGCAGCCGGCACCGTAGGTTGCTGCGCCGGGAACGAAGTCACCCCGGGGTGTGCGACGCACTCGGCGAATCCGGTTCCACGCGATCGCCGGCCGCAGGCGGACAAGGCCTGCGACCCTCCTAGCCTTCTGGCCGCTGCGGGTGTCGGTGTCGGACACGCCCGCGGCGCGCATGTCCGGAGGCGCGCCGTTTCTGCGTGGAACACGCATGAATGCCTCGAAGGCTCTTCTGTGACAGACCCCCGCCCCTTCGCTGCGCCGCTTGAACACGGCCCTTCGTCCCGCCCTGGCGGGCGCATTCCCCACGCCGTTCCGGCGCCGCCCTCCATCCCGTGCCCATGAGCGACCCCGAGCATCTGCGCCGCCTGAATGCCCTCCTGGAGGAGGCGCTGGCCCTCCCCGTGCCCCAACGGGCGGACTGGCTCGCCGCGCGCCCCGAGGCCGAGCACGATTTCGTGCCGGAGCTGCGGCGGCTGCTGGCGCGCGCCGCGGTGGAGACCGACACCTTCATGCGGCATCCTGCCGCGGCGGCGCTGGACGAACTCGCCGCCGCCGAGGGCCGCCCCGACGCGGCCGGCGACCTGATTGGCCCTTGGCGCCTGCTGCAGGCTCTGGGCGAAGGCGGCATGGCCACGGTGTGGCTCGCCGAACGCGCCGACGGCCAGCTCGCGCGCCAGGTGGCGCTGAAGCTGCCGCGGCACGCCTGGTCGGCCGGCCTCGGGCAGCGCATGGCACGCGAACGCAACCTGCTGGCGGCACTGGAGCACCCGAACATCGCCCGCCTGTACGACGCCGGCGTCACCGAGGCCGGCCGGCCCTGGCTGGCCATGGAGCGCGTCACCGGCATCGCCATCGACGAGCACTGCACGCGCCAAGGCCTGGGCGTGCCAGCCCGCCTGCGCTTGCTGCTGCAGGTGTGCGATGCGCTTGCGCACGCGCACGCCCGCCTCATCGTGCACCGCGACCTCAAGCCCGCGAACATCCTCGTCACCGGCGAAGGCGAGGTGCGGCTGCTCGACTTCGGGGTCGGCAAGCTGCTGCACGACGAAGGCACCGCCGACGCGAGCCTCACCCAGCTCCTCGGCAACGCGCTCACGCCCGACTACGCGAGCCCCGAGCAGGTCGCCGGCAAGCCGGTGACGGTGGCCACCGACGTCTATTCGCTCGGCGTCGTGCTGTACGAGCTGCTCGCCGGCCAGCGCCCCTATCGCCTGGGCCGCCAGAGCACGGCGGCGCTGGAGGAGGCCATCCTCGCGGCGGACGTGGCGCGCGCCAGCTCGCGCACCGCCGACCGCGCGCGGGCGCGGGCGCTGCGCGGCGACCTCGACGCCGTGCTCGCCAAGGCGCTGGCCAAGAACCCGGCGCGACGCTACGCCAGCATCGAGGCGCTGGCTTCGGACCTGCGCGCCCACCTGCAGGGCCTGCCGGTGGCCGCGCAACCCCCCAGCCGCACCTACCGGGGCGTGAAGTTCCTGCGCCGCCACCGCGCCGGCACTGCCATGGCCAGCTTGCTCACGCTCGCTCTCGTCGTAGGCCTCGCCGGCACGCTCACGCAAGCACTGCGCGCCGAGCAGCAGGCACGCCTGGCCGAGGCCGAGCGCGACCGCGCGCTGGAGGAACTGCGCTTCGCCGATGCCGCCGACGAACTGATGCGTTTTGCCTTCAGCGAAGGCGCCAAGCAACCTTTCACCACGCAACAGCTGCTCGAGCGCGCGGAGCAGCAGGTCGAGCGGGGCTTTGCTGACGTGCCTGCGCTGCGCGCGCGGCTGCAGCTGCTGGTGGCCGAGCAGCACCGCGAGGTGGCTGCGATGGCCGACGCCGAGCGGGTGGTGCGGCGCGCGCGGGAGTCGGCCGAAGCGGCCCGCGACCCGCCGCTGCTGCTGCAGGCCGACTGCATGCTCGCCGCCACGCTCGTCTTTCGCGGCGAGCGCGCGCAGGCGCGAGAGGTGACGGACCGTGCCCGCCGGTCGATGGAGGTGCCTCGGCCCCACGACCAGCGGGCGCGCCTCAACTGCCACGCCAACCTGGCGATCATCGAATTGCTGCAGGGCGATCCTAAGCGCGCGCTGGTGGAGGCCGAAGCCGGCCTGGCGCTCATCGGCAGCCCGCCGCAGCCCGGCCTTCAGGAGCGTGTGGAGCTCGAACTGCGCGCCTGGGCCGGCGAGGCCCGCGGCCGCCTCGGCGACGGCGCCGCCACCGTGGCCGCCTACGACCAGGTGCTGCTGCGCCTGCGGGCCATGGGCCGCGCCAACACCACCTGGGCCGACGCGATGTTCAACAACGCCGGCAACTGGCACGTGCGCACGGGGCATCCGCTGCGGGCCCTGGCCGCGTTCGAGCACGTGCTCGGCAACGAGGCGCGCCGCGACCGCCCGCGCGACCCGGTGACGCTGATGAACCACGCTCGCGCGCTCAGCCGCGTCGGCCGCCACGCCGAGGCCAAGGCAACGCTGGAGCAGGCGTTGCCGCTCATCCGTGCGCAAGGCAACGTCACCGCGGTGGCCTACGCGAAGATCGCGCTGGCCACGGCGCAGTGCGGCCTGGGGCCGCTGCCGCTTTGCGAGGCCCGGCTGGCCGAAGCGGAAGCCGACATGCGCCGCTTCATCCCCGCCGGGCGCGTCGCCACCGCGGTGCCGCCGTTCACCCGCGCACAGGCGCACTGGGCCGCGGGCAACGCCGCCGCCGCCGAGTCTGGGTTGCAGCACGCCCTGGGCATCTTCGAGGCGGCCAAGGAACGCGATCCGACGCAAGCACGCGCGCTGGCGCTGTGGGCCCAGGTCCAGCAGCAGCTGGGCCAGGCCGATGCGGCGCGCGCCACGGCGCAGCGGGCGGTGTCTTCAGCGCGTGCATTTGCGCGAGGCATCGGGCAGGCCGACTATCTCGGCCTGGCGCTGGCCGCGCAAGGCGAGGTACTTGCTGCGCAGGGGCGCATGAGCGACGCACGGACGGCGCTGGACGAAGCGGTGGCGCAACTGGAAGGCACGCTCGGGCCCGATGCGCCAGCCCTGCGGCAGGCGCGCGCCGCGCTCGAACGCCTGCCCTTTGAACGGCAGGCTCCGGCATCGGCGGGCACGCCGATGGCGCCCCGCAAACCTGCGCGGTGACCCAGGAACGCCCAGGCCGCTCCTAGGCCGCTGGCGCGATCATGCCGCTGAAGCTGCCCATGCGGATGCGACCGGCGCCCGGCTCCTCGCCGTAGACCTTCAGCGTGAGCGTGTCGCCGTCCTCGAGGAAGGTGGCCTTGCACGCGTTCGAGCGTTCGAGCGGCGGCTTTGCGGCTGCGATTTCATGGCGGCGGATGTCGCTGATGGGTCGACTGCACGCGGTGGCGACCGGCTGGTTCCGGGAAGCACAGCATCAAGGACCGCTTCCCAGCGATGATGCTGGGAGGCTGGCCGGCATATCCCAACCCACTGCGGGCACTCATGACCAGCCGAAGCGGACACCAGACTTCCTCAAGTCATCCAACCACTCGTTGAGCAGCCGACCGGCCGCCAAGGCCTGCGCATCAGGGTCCTGACGAGCAGAAGACAAACGCAGTGAGCAGATGTCGACAGAGGCCGCTCGGAGCTCGACCGTGTGCCCAATCAGCCAAGGCTCCATGCGCGAAGCGGGCACCTCGGGATGGAACTGCAAGGCCAAAGCAGCAGGCCCTACGCTGAATGCCTGATTGGGCGTCATCGGTGTGGAAGCCAACAGCTCTGCGCCTTGCGGCAGATCGAAGGTGTCGCCGTGCCAATGCAGTACGTCCAGCCCGGCCAGATGCCGCAGCGGTGAGCCAGCCCCTGCGGCAGTGAGCGAGACCTGCCCCCAAGTGATCTCCTTGTTCGGCCGCGGCGCCACACGAGCACCCAGCGCAGCGGCCATCAGCTGCGCACCCAGGCACAGGCCCAGCAGCGGTCGCTGGCTGCCCAGGCGCTGCCGGATTCGCACGATCTCGTCGCCCAGCCAGGGATAGAGGTCGAGATCGCCTACGCCGACGGGGCCACCCAGCACCACGACAAGATCGGCATCCAACCAGTCCTGTCTTGACAACATATCCGTACCGGCTTGTACGTATTCGACCTCGTAGCCCCGGTGCTTCAGCACGGGCTTGAACAGCCCCAGATCCTCGAAAGCCACATGCCGCAAGACGACGCATCTCATGATCAAGCTTCCAGCGAACACGCACCGTCGGCACACACCGAGGAGCCACTCTGAGCGGCCGCCGATGCAGCGGAAGCGGCTGTTGCGTTCGAAGACGCCTCGGCCAGCAACTGCCCGATCAACGCACCCAGTTGCAGGTCGTCGATCTGGCCGAAGTGGCTCAGTCGCACGCGGCCCTGCGGGTCGAAGACCACCACGCTGGGCGTGCCACGCAGGCCGTAGGCCCGCATGGTCAATGGCACCGGACTGCCGGGGTCGGCTTGGTCGACGCCCACGGGAAACGGAATCCGGTACTCGTCCAGGAACACGCGCAGTGACTGAGGACCCATCACGTCGTGATGCTCGAAGACGGTGTGCAAGCCGAGCACCGCCACCCTGTCTGGCGGGAAGAGGGCGTGAATGCGCAAGGCCTGCGGTAAGCCGTGAGACACGCAGCCCGGGCACAACATCTGGAAGGTGTGCAGGACGACCACCCTCCCGCGCAGGCTGTCGAGGGTGAGCGATGTTGGCGAATTGAGCCACAGGCTGGTCTGCAGCGGCGGTGCGATGTTGGCGTTGGCGTTCATGTTTCTGCGCGATGGGTAGCGCCCGGCGCAAGCATGCACCGGGCGAGGGGGCTCGACCTCTTCGGTTCAGGTTCAGGCGGCGTGGCGCAGCTTGACGGCCGGGAAATCGACCGGCACGGCGAAGGCCACGTTGACGTAGTTGGTGAAGAGATTCAGGGACACGTGCGCCAGCATCTCGACGATCTCCTCGTCACCGAAACCGACCGAGCGCAACGCCTGCACGTCGGCATCGCCCACCTGACCTCGGTCGTTGACGAGCTTCAGCGCAAAGCGCAGAGCGGCCTGCGTCTTGGCATCGGGCGATTCACCGGCTTGTGCATGCTGCATCTCTTCGGCGCTGGCGCCGGCCTTGCGGCCCAGAGCGGTGTGGGCAGCCAGGCAGTACGCGCAGGCATTGCGATCAGCCACGGCCACGGCGATCTGCTCGCCGAGCTTGGGTGCAATCACGCCACCGCCCAGGGCACCAAAGGTCGACCACATGCTCTTCAGCGCAGCGGGAGAATTGGCAACGGCGCGGAACATGTTGGGCGTGGTGCCGAAAGCGGCATGGATAGGGTCGAGCAGCGCCTTGCGGTCGGCGGTGGTGGCGTTGCGGTCGATCAGTGGAACGCGGTTCATGGTCAATCCTTCAGGATGCGGTCGTTGGGAGGAAAGCGGATGGGGATGGTCTTGGATCGATGGCTCAGAACTGGCCGTCCTTGACGTAGGGGTAGCTCCACAGGATCGTCTGCATCAATACCGACTTGACCCAGGCGGCGTGCATCTTCTCGACATCGGCGGCCGAGGCGCCCTTCTTGGCCAGGAACGGCTTGAGCGTGGTCGTCACGGGGATCGTCAGCGCCGACAGGTAGCGGAAGTTCACCAGCGGCACGCTGTCGGCCTTGTCGGTCTGGTTCTTCTTCGGCTTCGTGTGACGAAGACCGATCTCGTACTGGTAGTCCAGCCAGGCCTGGTCGTAGTTGGCGTCGGCCGTGTCGGCGATCCACTGGCTGAAGCGCTTGCGCACGGCCCCCAGGTAGGCCCCGTCGGGGGCACCGGTCTTGTTGTTCTTGAAGTAGACGACCAGCTCGGGTGTCGACGCCACGAAGCCGTACCAGACATCGAGAATCGCTTCGGTCTGGTCGGCAAGGATCGCCTTGCTCATGCGCAGGTAGCGGATGTCTTCGTCGGTGAAAAGCAGGGTCTTCTTCAGCGACTCCAGTTCGGCCAACGTGTATGGGGCCTTGGCCAGCGACTTCTGGCCCATCGTGTAGCCAGGGACGGCCGGGGCCGATTGCGCGTTGGCGCTCGGGGCCGCGACTGCAACCGTCGCGGCCAACAGAGCGGCAGCGAGTGAGTTGGGTTTCATGAGTTCTCCTCGGGTGGGTTGGCGCGCAGCGGGTGTGCCTGTGCGCTGGTCGACAGTGTTCGGCCAACGCCTGTATGATTCGTTTGACTTCGTCTATCAAACAATCCATTTCGTCCAAGAAGCTCCGACCATGTCGTCAACCTCAACGGGGCCGGTGGACCGTCTTTCCGGGCTGCTCGAACGCTTTCGAGTGCACGCGCATCTGTTTCACGCCGGGCCCTTGTGCGGCATCACGCACTTCGACGCACAGGAGGGGCGTGGCTTCCTGCATGTGCTGCGCCAGGGCGAGATGGTCGTGACGCATCGACCGCGCAGCGGTGCCGCGCGCAAGATCAAGGTTGCCGAGCCGACCCTGCTGCTCTACCCGCGACCCTTGGAGCATCAGTTTCACAACGCACCCGCTGAAGGTTCGGAATTCGTGTGTGCCACGTTGGACTTCGAGGGCGGTGTCCGGCACCCGGTGGTTGCGGCGCTGCCCCCGGTGGTGGTCGTGCCCCTGCGCTCGGTAGAAGGCATCGAACCAGCGCTGGCCTTGCTGTTTGCCGAAACCGAGCGTGTTCGCTGCGGCCAACGCCTGCTGGCTGACCGGCTGTTCGAAGTGCTCTTGCTGCAGGTTTTGCGCTGGCTGCTGGATCACCCGGAGCACGGCGGCATGACCGAGGGTCTGATCTACGGCCTGGCCCATCCCAAGCTGGCACGTGCACTGACGGCGATGCACGAGTGTCCTGGGGCTGCTTGGTCACTGGAGTCCATGGCGCAGTCGGCCGGCATGTCACGCTCTGCATTTGCGGCCGAATTCAAGATCCAGCTCGGCGTGACGCCTGCCGAGTACCTGCTGCAGTGGCGCGTGTCGCTTGCGCAGTCGATGCTCTTGGCGGGAAGCTCGGTCAAGGTGGCCAGCGAGAAGCTGGGCTACGCCAGCGCCGCATCGTTTTCACGGGCCTTCGCGCAATCGGTGGGGCTGTCGCCCAGGGACTGGCTTCGGGATCGCCAAGCTTGAGGTCCCGCCCGGGACCGCCCTGCGGGGTACGCCGTCGGCCCGAGCGTCCTCAAACGAGAGCGATGTCGGAACGGGGGTATTTGCCAAGTACCGGAGGCCACAAGCGTCCGCTCGCTGGACGCGGAATGCTGGGCTTCGAAGGCGGGTTATCCAACCGCTGCAGGCCACCCTGAGTAGCCGCTCAGGGTCGGTCACTGCCGACTGCGGACGTCAGCTATCCAGTCGCTCAAGCTGGGGGGCAGCTCTCCGGCGGTGAGATCGCGCGCCCGACCGGCGCTGGCCGACCCGTCAGAGACATGCGCTGCAGTGAATTCGCCGCCTCGCGGCGGTCGGTCGCACATGCACCGGACGGCCCGGAACTTGACTCCGCAGCAGCCGGCACACACAGGTGGCATGAACTTTGGGCACTAGAGGCGTACCGCGTGACTGGTGACCGTGCAGGCTCACCCCTTCGGGAGCCTGGCGTACAGGTCAATGGCCGGCCGGGCGCCCGCCCCACGAGCGGGTCCGCGGTGCTGCCGCGCCCTCTGGTGAAGCGGATCGCTGCTTCTTAAGTCAGCGTCAGCGCCCCGACCGCAGCCGCACGCTGGTTCACGAAGCGGCGCTGCGTTTCGTAGGGGAACACGTCCAGCATGGCCCCGGCCAGGATGCGCTGCTTGTGCTGCTCCCAGTAGTCTGCGTTCAGGAGGTCTGCGTGGTGCTTCAGGAAGGCCTGCCGCACCTTGGCATTGCCCAGCAGGAATGGGCCGAAGGTCTCGGGGAACACGTCTTTCGGGCCGACGTCGAACCAGGTGCCGTCGGGCCTTTCGACGTCGTCGTCCTGGCGGCGGGGCACCTTGCGGAACCTGCAGTCGGTCAGGTATTCGATCTCGTCGTAGTCGTAGAACACGACCTTGCTCTGCCTGGTCAGGCCGAAGTTCTTCCACATCATGTCGCCGGGGAAGATGTTGGCCGCCACGAGGTCCTTGATGGCGTTGCCGTAGTCGATGGTGGTGCGCTCGATGGCATCGTCGTCGCCGGCGGCCATGGCGTCCTTCAGGAACAGGTTGAGCGGGATCATGCGGCGCTCGATGTAGGCGTGGCTGATGATCACTTCCTGCTGCGGCCCGCTGCCGGTGAATTCCAGCAGGCTGGGGCAGAACTCCTGCAGTTCCTCCAGCAGTTCGGGTTCGAAGCGCGCGAGCGGCAGCGCCACCTTGCTGTACTCCAGCGTGTCGGCCATGCGGCCCACGCGATCGTGGCGCTTCACCAGCAGGTACTTGCCCTTGATCTGCTCGCGCGTGGTCTTCTTCTGCGACGGGTAGCGGTCCTTGATCAGCTTGAAGACATAGGGAAACGACGGCAGGTCGAACACCAGCATCACCATGCCCTTGATGCCGGGCGCGATGCGGAAGCGGTCGCTGCTGTGGCGCAGGTGCACCAGCAGGTCCCGGTAGAAGGTGTTCTTGCCCTGCTTGTGCAGGCCGACCGCGCTGTAGAGCTCGGCGCGCGGCTTGCGCGGCATGAGCCTGCGCAGGAACTGCACATAGGCGCTGGGCACAGCCATGTCCACCAGGAAATAGGCTCGGGCATAGCTGAACAGCATCTCCATGTCGTCTTCGGTGTGCAGCACCGTGTCGATCATCAGCTGGTGGCCAGGCGTGTGCAGCAGCGGCAGCGCGATGGGCGTCAGCTGCGAACCGTTGATGATCACGCCGACCACATAGGCGCCCTTGTTGCGGAAGAAGAGCTGGCTGAGCACCTGGATCTGGAAGTTGGCGCGCGGCTGCAGGTCGCCCAGGCGGCGCTGCAACTCGGCCACGACGTCGCCGGCGTCGCGTTCCAGGTCTTCGAAAGGGACTTGCAGGTCGAAATCGCGCACCAGTTGCACCCAGGTGTCGCGCCAAGTGGCCACCGTGGGGTAGTACACGCGGTAGGTGGTGGGGCCCAGCGCCTCGTCGAGCTCGATGTAGGAGGTGGAAATCGCCGGCCGCACGAAGATGAAGTTGTTGTGGAAGTAGCTGCGGTGCAGGATGTGCGTGGTGACCGAGTTGAAGAACGTCTCGGCCAACTCGGGCTGGCGGTGGTCGATCAGCAGCCCGATGTACAGCAGCTTGACCTGCTGCCACACCTCCATCGGCAGGGTGTCGGCGGCGAACTCGGTCAGCAGCCGGGTCTTGGCTTCCTGCACGCGCCGGTCGTAGAACTCGATGCGCTCGCGCATGGCCTGCTGCTGGCCGGCCCAGTCGGCGCGCTCGAAACGGCCCTTGGCGGCGCGATTGGTCTCGGTGAACAGGCGGTAGTGGCGGTCGAAGCCTTCGAGCAGCGCACGCGCAATTGGAAAGGCCCTGCTGTGGCCGCTGGGCAACTCGTCACTCATGCGTAAACCCCAATGTGCCGGGCGCGCCACGCCGGCCCGCCGTTCAAGCAGTTGTGCAGTATCGAGCACCAATCGGCAGCCGCACATGGGCAAGAATCCGCAGCGAACACGCCCCCATTCCGTTCCTGGCGGTCGCGTGCCCTGATGTCCACATCCGGGGCCGGCTGCGCCAGTACAGCCGAGACCACGCCATGACCATCCAGGAACTGCTGCAGACCGGCGCCGACGACGCCACCGCCATCACCGCCCCGGGCCGCCCGGCGCTGAGCTACCGAGGCCTGCGAGCCCTGATGGCCGACACCGCGGCCGCATTGAACGCCGCCGGCATCGGCCGCAACGACCGGGTGGCCATCGTGCTGCCCAACGGCCCCGAGATGGCCACCTGCTTCCTGGCTTGCGCCGGCGCCACGGCCAGCGGTCCGCTGAACCCGGCCTACCGTTCCGACGAATTCGAGTTCTACCTGGACGACCTGAAGGCCAAGGCGCTGATCGTCGAACAAGGCAGCACCTCGCCGGCCGTGGAAGCGGCGCGCAAGTTGGGCCTGCTGGTCATTGAGCTGCACGTGCCTCCGGGTGCGCCGGCCGGCCAGTTCACGCTGGGCCCGCTGCCCGCCGCGCCCTGCGCCTTGCCCGGCCCTGCGCAGGCCGGCGACGTGGCCATGGTGCTGCACACCTCGGGCACCACCTCGCGGCCCAAGCGCGTGCCGCTGTCGGTGGCCAATCTGTGCGCGTCGGCCCGGCACATCGCCACCACCTTGCAGTTCACGCCTGCCGACTGCGGCCTGAACATCATGCCGCTGTTCCACATCCACGGCCTGCTGGCCGGGCTGCTGGCGCCGCTGTCGGCCGGTTCGCAGGTGTTCTGCACACCGGGCTTCAACGCGCTGCGCTTCTTCAAGTGGATGGACGAGGCCCGGCCCACCTGGTACACGGCCGTGCCGACGATGCACCTGGCCATCGCCACGCGCGGCAAGCACAACGCCGAGGTGCTGGCGCGCCACCCGCTGCGCTTCGTGCGCTCTTCCTCATCGGCGATGCCACCGCAGCTGATCGCCCAGCTCGAGGAGATGTTCAAGGCGCCGCTGGTCGAGTCCTACGGCATGACCGAGGCCGCGCACCAGATGGCCGCCAACCCGCTGCCGCCCCTGCAGCGCAAGCCCGGCTCGGTGGGCCGTGCGGCCGGCCCCGAAGTGGCCATCCGTGGCGAGGACGGCAGCCTGCTGCCTGCCGGCGAGGTGGGTGAGATCGTCATCCGCGGCCCCAACGTCACCGCCGGCTACGAGAACAATCCCAAGGCCAACGAAGAGGCCTTCGTCGACGGCTGGTTCCGCACCGGCGACCAGGGCGTGATGGACGCCGAGGGCTACATCAGCATCACCGGCCGGCTGAAGGAGATCATCAAC